>JADDQD010000299.1 GCA_016781555.1 Pseudomonadota bacterium
CAAAAGGCCGCTGAGCCCTCCGGCGAGAGCGCCCGCGCCCGCGCAAATTGCAGCTGCTTCCGGAACCGCCGATGCAGCGATGGCGCCTGCAGCTGCCAAGGGCCCGACACCAGGTATCGCGAGAGCAGCGATACCAAGAAGCGCGCCGACGCCGCCGCCAGCAAGTGCACCTTTAATCAGACCTTCGCCTTTCTCCTTCGCTTCGTGCGTATTGGCGCCGCCGTAGTCGCCACCGCCGCCGCCGCTTTCATGCCGTGCGATCACTGATAATGCGCTGTCGCGCACACCCGCTTGCCGCAGTTGGCGAACTGCAGTCTCTGCTTCGGAGTGGCTGTCGAATACGGCGGACACGATGGTTTGGTTCATGGGGGAACTCCTACAAGTCTGCGTGAAAGGCCGTGAGGCCGCCGCGATAACGAGGCGTATGAACCGCTGTTCCTCCACTGGGCTGATCCCGTCGCGGTTCGTCGCTAAATCCCGCAGTCCTCCGGTGCCGACCGCCAATATTGGCCCATAGCGAAACGGCAGAAGCTCGCCGCAAGCTGACTTTACGCTTTGGCGCCTGAAGGTGCAGAGCGGACCTCTGCTGAACCCGATAAGCGCAGCGCTAGCAGAACGGCAGAGGCGGCGGACTGTCGTCGGCGGTGGGTTGATTGAGATGGTATTCGCGAGCGGCCACACCAATCCTGGCCCCGCTCATCCAGTTTGATCGCTTTCCATGATCTGCTTGAAGCGGGCGAGGTCCTGCCTCGCTTGCGTCGCCGGTTCGCGCTGGAAGAGCTTCGCAATGATTTTTCCTGCAGCACCGGCCGGAGGATTGTAGCTCATCGTCACACGCACGCGCGTTGAACCGGGCCCTTCAGCGCTGAATACCACCCGCCCCCGGTTAGGCACGGCTGCGCCCTCCTCGGATGCCCACGCAATTAGCTTACCCGGAATATCGTCGACCACCCGGCTGTCAAACTCTACGGTTGTCCCAGCTGGAGCTTTGATGACCCAGTGCGAGCGTCTGAAACCAAGCTCCTCAACGGATCTGATGTTGTCCATGATCTGCGGCAGGTTCGTGAAGTCGCGCCAGAAATCGTACAGCTCCCTAGCCGGGCGGTTGATGGTGATCGTTTCCTCAACCTCCGAAACGTGCTTCCGCTCCCGCAAGTATCTGCGTCCGAACAAGAGCAATGCGCCTCCAACGACGGCACCAGCCAGAGCGGGCGCCAACAACCGCCGCTTGTTAGTTTCAGAGGGTGGCTGGGTGACTACGAGAGCGCCGCTTGTGGACGCATGACTCTCCTCCCGTTCAACGGGGATGGCCGGTTCGGCCGTAACCGGCTCCGCCGCAAGCTCGGGAGTTTCCGGCGCAACGTTGCTCGATTCTGATCTGAGGGGGGTCCCGGAACTTGTCGCTAGCTCCGCGGAAGCCGCTGTTGCGAGCGGCAAAGTTTCAGCGTTTAGCAAGAAACTTTGCTCATCCGACGATGACGGTAGGAGCGTGGAGTCTGCGCCTACCGACACGGATTTCTGTTCTACGGTCATTCAATATCCTTCACTGCTGCTGCAGCCTCGTTGTTGCCCAGCGATCGGCACGAGCCTTCGAGCGACTATCCTGGAGAACGGCAGATCAGCTGCACAACGGGTGGCGTAAGCGTCACTGACTTCCTGAATTTCCGCCGGCAATAACAGCTTGCACCAAAGCTCCGCCAACGTTCGCTAGGGCACTCTGCGTAAGTTCATCGACCTGCTGTCGCCCGGCTTCTACCGCAGTGTCGGCTGCGTCCCTGGCCGCATCGGTGACCTTTGTAGCGACCTCGGCCATGACCTCTTTTTCGCGCCTTCCCGCCGGGAGGAGCCATCCGACGCCTGCGCCTACGGCAGCGGCGCCGACCACCGTTAGGAAGGGGTTAGAAGCTGCCTGCTTGACGGGGATGATTATCTCCGAGTCCGAGTAGGCGAAAACCCGATGGGCGAGACTTTCGTTCCCTCACAAGTATGTGCGTCGCGGCAATAATTTCGCCATAGTAACCTGAAGGTAGTCGTTCGCCTGGACATCTGGAGGAAGGTTTGAAGTTGGAGCTTGGGAACCCGCACTGGGTCGAAGCGCCATCGCGCCGCCGCCCGAAATTCGGCTGTCCGGAAGTGCTGCGCCGCGTCGCAGCGACCGAGCTTGGCGCTAAGGAGACGCCCCCGCCCCTCGCATGGAGTAGCCCGACCTTCACCCCGCCAGGGCGTCGAAGCGCGGCGGAGTCACGGATGGTGCGAGCGAGTGCAACCGGGCATGGCGCAACACGTTGTCGCAAGCTGCAGCCGATAGTTGCGGGCGAGTAACGGATGGTGATGTCGGAAAAGATGGAAACAGCGCGTGAAAACGCTTTCACCGGGTCGAGGGTGCCGAAGGCCGCTCGTTCGAAGGTTCAGGCATCGGGCTGGCGCTGGTGCAGGAGCTGGTCGAGTTCCACGGCGGCACGATTGTGGCCGACAGCGATGGGATCGCGGGGAGCCGCTTCACGGTCAATGTTCCGTTCGGAACCCAGCACCTCCCGGCCGACCGGATCGGTTCCGCGCGGACGCCAGTTCGATCGTCCACTCGCGCTGGGACTTACGTTCAAGAAGCATTGGGCTGGCTGCCGGACGCGTCGGAAAGCGAGCTCGCTGAAGCTCCATCCGCTCAGGCGGCCGCTGCATCAGAGGCTAGTGGCCGGGTGCTGCTCGCCGAGGATAACTCCGACATGCGGGCATACGTAAAGCGCTTGTTGCAGGCGGAGGGCTTCTCCGTGGAGGCGGTTCCGGACGGCGAAGCTGCGCTCGCCGCCGCCCGGCGGCGCTCGCCTGACCTGCTGCTGTCGGACGTCATGATGCCCAAGCTGGACGGCTTCGGCCTGCTCGCCGAGGTGCGGGCCGACCCTGCGCTACGGGATATGCCGTTTGTGCTGCTGTCTGCCCGGGCCGGCGATGAAGCTCGCGCCGAGGGCATCGAGGCGGGTGCCGACGACTACCTCACCAAACCATTCTCCGCCCGCGAACTGGTGGCGCGCGTTTCTGCCAACCTCCGCCTGGCTCGCGAACGGCGGGAAGCCGTCCTGCGCGAAAGTGAAGCCCGCTACCGCCAGATCGTCGAAGGCGCCGAGGACTTCGCGATCGTCACGCTCGACGAGCGCGGCACGATCACCGGCTGGAACACGGGAGCCGAGCGTCTCATCGGCTTCAGCGAAGTCGAAGCGATCGGACAGCCAACGGGAATCTTCTTCATGCCGGAGGACCGCCGTACCGGTGTGCCCGAGCATGAGATGGAAAAGGCGGCGAGCGAGGGGCGGGCGCTCAATGAGCGGTGGCATGTGCGGAAGGACGGCACCCGCTTCTGGGGCTCGGGCCTGATGATGTGCCTCGACGCGCCGGGAGGCGGCTTTCTCAAGATCTTTCGAGACCGCACCGTCGAGCACGAGGCTGAGGCGGCGCTCCGGACCAGCGAGGAACGGTTTCGCACCGCGCTCAGCATCGAAACTGTGGGCGCGATCTACTTCGACATGGAAGGCAGGCTGGTGGATGCCAACGCCGCCTTCCTGCGGATGGGCGGCTATACTCGCGAAGACGTCGAGCGCGGGAACCTGACCTGGCAGAACCTCACTCCAGTCGACTGGTACGAAGGTTCCGCCCAAGCGTTCGCGGAGCTATTGGAGAAGGGGCAGACAACGCCTTACGAGAAAGAATATCTGCGGAAGGACGGCACGCGATGGTGGGCGCTGTTTGCTGCCAAGATGCTGCCCGACGGCACGGCATTCGAGTTCGTAGTCGACACTACGGCCCGCAAGGAAGCGGAGCGGCGGCTGGTTGAGCTGAACGGCACGCTGGAAGCACGCGTAGCTGAGCGCAGCGCCGAGCTGGAAGCAGCCAACGAGCAGTTGCGCCAGAGCCAGAAGATGGAAGCGATGGGCAGCCTGACCGGCGGCGTTGCGCATGACTTCAACAATCTGCTCACGCCCATCGTCGGTTCGCTCGATCTGCTCCAGCGCAAAGGCTTTGGCGGCGAGCGTGAGCGGCGGTTGATTGACGGTGCGCTGCAATCCGCCGAGCGGGCGAAAACGCTTGTGCAACGCCTGCTCGCATTCGCGCGGCGGCAGCCTTTGCAGGCCGAAGCCGTGGACGTTTCGGAGATCATCCGGGGCATGGCCGACCTGGTCGACAGCACTTCGGGGCCCCAAGTGCAGGTCGAGATCGATATCCCGGCCGGCCTGCCGGCCGCTATGGCCGACGCCAACCAGCTCGAGATGGCGCTTCTCAACCTGGCGGTGAACGCAAGGGACGCAATGCCTGCTGGCGGGACGTTGACGCTTGCGGCACGGAGCGAGGATGTCGGCCCGGAGCATCGTTGCCGTCTCTCACCCGGTAATTATGTGCGTCTGTCGGTTGCGGATACCGGAACCGGGATGGACGAAGCCACGCTGACCCGCGCCATCGAGCCGTTCTTCTCGACCAAGGGTATTGGCAAGGGAACCGGGCTCGGGCTCAGCATGGTGCATGGGCTGGCCGCGCAGCTCGGCGGTGCGCTGGCAATCTCGAGCAAACCAGCCCTGGGCACCAACGTCGAATTTTGGCTGCCGGCCAGCATGGACTCCGCCCGGCCCGCAGATCGGCTGGTTGAGCGATCAGCAATGAAGGGAGCTGGCACCGCATTGCTGGTCGATGATGAGGAACTGGTCCGGGCAAGCACCGCCGACATGCTCTCCGACCTCGGCTTCGCCGTCGTGGAGGCCGGCTCCGCCGAAGAAAGGCGCTGCGACTTCTGAACGGCGGCCTCGCGCCCGACCTTCTCATAACCGATCACCTGATGCCAGGAATGACAGGAACGGAACTCGCGCGAGCCGTGAGCGGCGCACGGCAGGGTCCGCCTGTGCTGATCGTATCCGGATATGCCGATGCAGAAGGCATCGCTGCTGATCTGCCGCGGCTCACCAAGCCGTTTCGGCAGGCCGACCTCGGTGCCGCCATCGCGGACGTGTTGGCGTAACACTGGACCTGTGCATGGACGCCAACCGGACTGCTGGGCAAGCCAGTATCCGCACGGCATCGAAGTCTGGGATGCTTGTGCAGAGGGTTCGGTCCTCCTGGATCGGACGCTCCGGCCTATTGAACAGCGTCAAGTGAGGCGTCCGCCCCCGTCGAGTGAGCCTTGGACAACGTCTGCTTTGGTGTCGGCGTCTCAAATGCCGAATGACCGACTTTCGCGCTTAGCGGAATGTCACAAGCTGGCCGAAAGTCGACGGTCCGATGTTAGCTGCAAACGCGCTAAGGTGGACGTTTGATGAGTTCCTCCTGACGTGGAATCCGATTTTCAAGGCGCTCATGGGCGTTACCCAAAGCGCCTGTGCGCTGCTTCGGCGCGTCATGAGCGAATGCTAATTTAGGTTACATAGAAAGGGCACTCGGCGCGGCTCACGACCCGGTTTCTGCCGGAACTATAGCAACTTAGGCCTGTTCTGCCGCTCTTCGCCCTTAGCGGATCAACCTCATCGGTCGGTACGCGTGCACCACATGGAGACCGCCGTGAGTACCACCTTCAACACAACGACGAATGGAGAAGTCGCCAGCAGCAGCGGGCGCGCCCTGGGGTGGCAAATCGCCGCCGGTGCTGCGGGAGCTGGCATGGCTGCTGCCGCTCTGTTCAACTGGCGCCGCGCTAAGGACGCCGAGCGACGCAATCCACCGGCTGGTCAGTTCCTCGCAGTGGACGGGATAAAGCTCCACTACATTGAACGGGGGGAAGGCACCCCGATCGTTCTGCTCCATGGGAACGGCGCGATGGTCGGTGATTGGGAGGCAAGCGGAGTCATTGATGGCCTCGCGGCTCAGCATCGTGTCATCGCATTTGACCGGCCGGGCTTTGGTCACACGGTTCGTACCCGAACGCGGATTTGGTCGCCTGCTGCGCAGGCCTCCCTGTTCGCCACCGCTATGGAAGAGCTAGAGGTGACGAATGCCGTCGTCGTCGGCCATAGCTGGGG
>JADDQD010000196.1 GCA_016781555.1 Pseudomonadota bacterium
GTGGCCACGGCCATCGCCTACGGGGGCCCCGGCGCGGTGTTCTGGATGTGGACCGTCGCCTTCCTCGGCGCGTCCACCGCGTACGTCGAGTCGACGCTGGCGCAGCTCTACAAGGAGAAGGACCTCAAGGGGCAGTACCGCGGGGGGCCCGCCTACTACATCGAGTGTGAACACGCGGAGTGGCTCGATAAGGCCGCCCGGTTGGAGGAGTGCTGGAACAACATCAATGAGCTTCTCAGGGCCGCATGCCCGGCCATCAGGCGCGAGCCTTGGGCCGACGTTCAAGCTGCTGTTGGAAACCGCAAAGCCGGGGCAGCGGCATGAAACCCGGGATGTCTCGTCACAACAGGTTCGTGGTCACCAGAGCGTGGCTGTCCAGCCTCTTGTGGATGACCGCGGCCCTGATGCTCACGACCACCATCATCGTAGACCCGATGTTGAAGTGATGAGACGTGCCCCTCTCAGAAGGCCGGCTCGGATCCTCTCTCCCATACCCTACGGAGATGCAGATCTGCGGCAGACGTGACTGACATCATGAACACGCCGGCCATGAGGGTCAGCTTCTCCTGCGCATAAATATGTCAGACAGAACAAAACTGCTCCACCAAAAGAAAGACCAATCAATGCAAATCACAAAATTCAACAAAATACCTGCTCGCCACTGCTTGATGGCGCTGAAGGATCACGCGTATCAGCTGGAGACGGCCGTGCCGGAGTTCTTCGAGACGAAATATCCCGAGTTGACCAAAGAGGAGAGGCTCGAAACACTCCAGCTCGCCTACAAGCTCGCGGGCCTGGGAGCCGAGCGCCTGGAGCAGGATTGGGAACGGCACTCACGGGAGCCCTCCTATCCGTCTTCTGAGACCAGAGATGCGAGGCATGAGGCGCTCGGTCGGGAGATGGAGGAGGTCCTCGACCTCTTCACCCGGCTGGGCCTGTACCTCCTCCGTTTGGAGAGACAGAAGCACAGCGGGAATGGAGAGGCCAACAAAGTGACGTTGGCCGTTTGATGGATCTCACCTTGACTTGTGGAGAGCCATCCCCAACCACACCCGAGTTCCCAGTGCCACATACCCCACCCACACCTGAACTGGCTCGTCGCTGCATGCGCGACCTGTCGACCTACACGGGCGATCTGGCAGCGTTTATCCCCACCTTCTTTGGCCGCGAGTGCTCTAATCTTGTAGAGGAGGAGCGCGATGAGGTTCTGTGTGCGGCCTATGATCTCTGCTGGGAGAGAATAAGGGAGCTCGACGAGGAGGTTCAGTTTCTTCAGAACTGTGCACCGGAAGGGTCAGAAGCGGCAGTCACCGGTCTGTTGAAGCGGTCAGAGCGGTACTTCGACATCATCAGGACGATAGGCGCCTATCTCCTCCAGAAGCAGCAGGAGCAGCCAGCGTGACCGACCTGATCATCCCGGCGCACTTGAGGGCTGCCTGATGGTCGAGAGGGTAGACAAGCCGCTTCGCTTCCGGATCATCGATCTGGAGACCACCGGCACCTCCGCAGACGATCACGTCGTGGAGATCGCTGCAGTGGACCTCATTGGCGGCGACATCGTCCCTATAGGATCAGATCTCGTCCGTCCGGCGATCTCCATCCCACCTGAGGCGTCTGCGATCCATCACATCACGAACGAAGATGTCGTTGGATGTCCGGCCCTGGACGTGCTGTTGCCCTCCTACATGGACACGAATGCATCAGCCGGTGTCGACGTGTTCGTCGCCCATAAGTGGGCCTTCGAGGAGCAGTGGCTCGGGGAGCACCTCCAAGGCCGACCTGCGATCTGCACCTACAAGGCCGGGCTCCGGCTCTGGCCTGATGCTCCTGGGCACTCCAATCAGACGCTCCGGTACTGGCTGAAGCCTGAGGGGCTGGACCCTACTATGGCCAGTCCACCGCACCGTGCACTCCCCGATGCCCTCGTGACGGCGCACATCCTTCGTGAGCTGCTTCTGGTCGCCACGGTCGACGACCTGATCTCTTGGACGAGTGAGCCGGCGCTCCTCCCGCGCGTGACGTTCGGGCGGCATAGGGGCTGCAGCTGGAGCGATGTTCCGGCGGACTACCTCACCTGGGTGGTCGAGAGGTCGGAGCTCGGCCCGGACATCAAGTTCACGGCCGAGCACCACCGAGGCATGCACGTTGGCCCGACGAGGTGATGTTCCTGCCGTTGTTTGCAGAGGCAGGCCGGCACGCGCATGCTCAGGGATGATGTGGCCCCCTCTGATATGGTTTTGATCGATCCCAGGATGCCGGAGCAGCACCTGCAGCTCAAATGAACGATGCTAAATATTGAGGAGCATGGACATGCAGCGAAGGTCTCCCTGCCTGCCCGCTCACGGAAGCAAACCCCAACCAGCAGAGTTAGAAAATTGCCGTACGATACATTGAATGAAGATCGCAACCCGAAGCCGCTTCAGGATGCGGCCGAGGCCTTGATGAGGGTCAGCTTCTTGGAGCCCGCTCCAGAGCTGGGAGACGGATGCATGCAATACGTCCACTTCCTGGACATCGAAGAGGCATGGGAATACCTCGAAGCGCATGGTCCGCAGAGGCCGCTTGAATATCTGGAGCCAGAAGTCGCCTCTTCCAAGATGCTGTTCGAAGCCTGGAGTGCCGTCGTCAACTTCTTTGACCAGAACCCTGGCTCCACCCACGCACGCGGGGCGGACTTCGACGAAGAAGCAGGAGTTGGGGACCTGCTGGAGGACTGGGAGCATCCAGCAGATCTGCAGGATGGCGTGGGCTCACCAGCCTCACCGTCTAGCGTACAGGTCGACAGTGCCTCTGGCATAACCCGGGAGGAGGCCCAGGAGGAGCTGGAGGAAGCGCAGAAGCGGCTTTTGAACAAGGTCGCAGCGATGAATGCCCTTCGAAGGGCGACCGCGGCGTGGGATGAAGACGACTACGGAAGCTCGCCGTTCATGCCCCTCCCCGCGTGGTACTCGGAGGCTATGAAGCGCGCGAGAGCCGGATCACCTCAGTAGGTGATCCGCCTGCTAGGAGAACGCGAAGCAACCAACGATCTCGGCGACGGCTGCCCGGCTATATGCAGCTATAGTGGGTATCATCCCCCTTCCGCGACTCCGGCAAGGATAGCTTGAAGAACGCTCAGCGCCTCCTGCGTTCCGTCGGCCTCCCCCTTTTCGAAGTCACCCTCGACCTGACCCATCGAGTTGGTCACGTGAGCAAGACAGAGCACCGCAACACCTCGCGCTCGTGCGAAGGTGTAGAGACCAGCAGCTTCCATCTCGACGGCGAGGATACTCCTGGCGCGGGCTGCCTCTATGGCCTCTGCGGTCTCGCGGAACGGCGCGTCAGTCGTCCAACTCGGGCCGACGTAGGCCCGTAGCCCGTTGCCGTCCAGTGCCGCTCTGGCTGCCTCTACAAGGGCGGGATCGGCCTCCACGAACTCGGTTGGGGCCGCATAGTGGTAGCTGGTTCCTTCATCTCGCAGTGCACGGTTGATGATGACGAAGTACGGCGGTGGTCCAGCCGGCATGATCTGGCCCGCCGAGGTGAGGCTGACCAGAAGACGGCACCCGCACGCGAACATCTGCTCGGCGATGAGGACGGCGAACGGTGCACCCACGGCGCAGCCAACGATCCCGACGACCCTTCCGCCGAGCGTGAAGGTGTGCATATCCGAATGGTAGCAGGGCCATGCCTCGAAACGCTGGGCCTGCCCCGTTGCTTGGAGCCTACGGACGATGTCTCCGTCGGGATCAAGAACGCAAACCGCTGGTACGTCCAGCACCGGCAGGTTCTTCTGGCGACGGGCTTCGCGTATCATAGCTGACGGTACAAAGACGGACGGCTTGTTTAGGTCCTTGTTGTCGAGGATGGGAGAATTCGACACTTCGACTCCGAGCTATCTGTGCCCACATTGGTGATGCAGGAGGTGGAGAGGGTATTGGGTCAGCATAGATATAGATGGCTCACCATGTGGGTGCGGACATCGATGGCAATGGCTAGAGTCGACCGATCGGCTGGCGCGACTCGTCGTCGACGACGGTGTGGCCGATCTGCAAGATCTCGCTTGGGGGCCTATTCTTCCTGGACTGGGGAGCTGATGCCCCTCAAATGCTATGACAGTCGCTCGGCCAGCCTGCGATCAGCCCTCCAGGAGATCTCCTCGACATGAGCTGACTGCATGGTCAGCTGCTACCAGGGCCCCCTCCAGATACCCACCCCCACTCCGAGCAACCTCCGTTCCAGCCGTAAAAAGCACCCGCTGCCAGTCAGGCCCGAGACCTATGCTGGCGCCAAACGTCGGATGTCCACCCGGCAGCTTCGCATCCTCCGGTATCGCGGTGAGGGGATCACCAGCCCAATCTTTGAGTAGGATCGCCTTCGGACTGCCCGCTTGTTTTCCGAACAAGCGCACAAGCTGAGCGACGGCTCCTTCAGGCAGCCTCGAGCCGAGGGCGCGTCGCCCAGCTACACTCACCCCGACAAACCCGAAGAGCGCCGCATCAGCCCCGAATGCGGAGGCGTCATGAACCTCAGCAAGCGGACCGACCATGCTTTGTGCCGCCCCTGACAATCCTGCATCCCGCCAGAAGGCTCGCTCGTACACGGCAACAAGCTTCGCGTGTCCTGCCATCCAGGTCGGTGTTGCAGCCCAGGCCCGGTGGACGGCTATGGGAAGTCTCGGGGTAAAGTCGATCGTTCGAGCGGCCAGGCGTGGAGGAAGTGCAAGAATGACTTTGGAGGTAGTGACAATAATCGGTTCGCCCTGCTCATTCACCGCTTGGATCCTCACTCCGGTTACATCGCGAACGATGCCAGTGACTTTGCTGGAGAGGTGAACGGCGCTACTCGGCAATAATGCTTCCAGAGCATCCACAATAGCTTGCATTCCACTGGCCACGCGCAGAGAGGCAGGCTCCTGATCGTAGCCTCGGGCATAGCGAACCGGCTCCAGGCTGGAGCGCTCGATCGCCACTGCGCCGGAGGAGAACTGCGGAAAGGTAGAGAGGCCGAGCTGTGACACAAACCTCGCTATGTACGGCTGCATGGCAGGCCAGAACCAAGTCGGGCCAAGGTCATAGCGTTGGTTCACCTCTCTGCTCCCGCCATTGCCGATCGGCAGGGAGAGGATCCGACCACCGAGGCGAGTACGAGCCTCCAGAAGAATAAAGTCGACGCCCTGCTCCGCAAGAAGCTGTGCAGCGCGAAGGCCGCTCAATCCGCCGCCGACGATAACGACCGATGCCTGCATCATGATCAGCCTTGCTCAAAGCCACAGATCAAGAGTACGCCCCTGGTGGTCCCATGACGTACCTTAACTGATCCACTCGCCCTGACGGCTGACCTCTAACTCCCGGAGCACCCGCTGATCAGGTGCGGGTGAGCTGGTCGAGATCGCAGAGCCCCTGAGCGATGAAGGATCGGCCAAAGCCAATCCGGATGTGGGCGGATCCCGCATCAAAGTAGGAGCTCGGCGCCAGGAGCAGGCCTGCTTCCGAAAGCGCGCGCCTCGAGAGATCGTCGCTCGACCCTTCACCGTGCCAGCGCACGAATGCGTTGACGCCGGCCTCAGGCACCACCGCCGAGAAACGATCCCCCGCCCGCTCGAGGAATGCCTTCAGGTGGCTTTTTCCCTCGGTCGCGAGACGGCTGTTCCGCTCGATGATTGCATCGGCATGCGCGAAAGCCGCCTCTGCGGCCGCTTCCGACAAACAGCTCGCGAAGCTGTTCATGAAGGAGCGCGCCTCCTGGAGCCTTGCGAAGATTGCGCGGTCTCTCGTGCCGATCCAGCCGATGCGCACACCGGGCATGCCAAATACCTTCGACAGGCCGGATACACTGAGACAGGAACCACCCGCGGCCGCTGCACTCGGGATCCGCGCGCGGCTGGGCAGGCCGTTGTAGATCTCGTCCGTGAAGAGGATGGATCCGGCCTTCACGACCATAGCCCGAAGCTGCTCGAGATAGTCGGGGTCTGGCGTGAACCCTGTCGGGTTGTGGGGGAAGTTCACAACGACGAGATGGGTTGGGGTTCTCA
>JADDQD010000164.1 GCA_016781555.1 Pseudomonadota bacterium
GAAGAAGCGTTCATCGTACTGCGCGAAGCGCTCCGGCGGACGAAGAAGGTCGCCCTTGGTCAACTCGCTCTGAGGGGCCGGGAGTATCTTGTCAGTCTTAAACCCTGCGGCCGCGGCATCGTCCTCGAGACGCTGCGCTACGCCGACGAGGTCAACAAGGCGCAGAACTACTTCCGCGACATCAGCAATGCGCAGCCTGACGAGGAGCTGCTCGACCTCGCTGAAACGCTGATCCAGAGAAAGACGGCGCCGTTCGACGCATCAAAGTTCCATGACCGCTACATCGAAGCGCTGCACGAGCTCATCAAGCGCAAACGAAAAGGCGCAACCATCCACGCCGACGCGGAGGACAAGGCGCCGGCCGGCGGCATGAACGTGGTTGATCTGATGGCAGCGTTGAAGCGCTCGATCGAGAAGCCCGGCAGCGCCACCAACGCGGAGGAGAAGCCGGCGCCGAAGAAGAAGGCAGCACCGAAAGCGGCTGCGAAAAAGCCACCAGCCAAGAAAGCTCCGGCCAAGCCTGCTCAAGCAAAGAAACGTGCTGCAGGATGATCGCACGTTGGGTGATTGCGCATGGGGCGTGAGGCCAACCCGCTCTCGAAATATAACGAGAAACGCGACTTCACCAGGACGGCCGAGCCGAAAGGCACGTTCGACACGCTGAGCTGGGGCCAAGGCAATGGCTTCATGATTCAGAAACACGATGCCACCCGCCTTCATTACGATCTGCGGCTCGAGCTCGATGGCGTGTTGAAAAGCTGGGCGGTGCCGAACGGGCCGAGCCTCAACCCCGACGATAAAAGGCTGGCGGTTCGCACCGAGGACCATCCATTGAGCTACGCCACCTTCGAAGGCACTATTCCCAAGGGAGAATATGGCGGGGGCACGGTGATGCTCTGGGACCGTGGCACCTGGTCTCCGGACCCGCGCAAAGACCCCCGCGAAACCCTGGAGCAGGGCCATCTCCACTTCACGGTGGATGGCGAGCGGATGAAGGGCGAGTGGATCCTCATCCGACTGAAGCGTCGCCCAGGAGAAAAGGCCGAGAACTGGATCTTGCGGAAAATCGAGGACGAATATGCCGGAAGCTCGGCTGGTCTCACCGACAAGTATCTGACCTCGATCAAGACTGCGCGCACGATGCAGGAAATCGCGGCGGGCAAGAAGGCAAAGGAGCTGGCGAGCTGGAAGAAGGGCCTAAGCCCGCCTGCGCAGAAGGAAGAAGCTGGAGCCAAGTCCGATGCAGCCTCTTCAGGCCGCGTCAAGCCGGCGCGGCGCCCCTCGCCCTCGCGGCGAGGATCCCAGCCTCCTCCGTTTCGAGAATTGCAGAAAGCCACTCTCGTCGACCATGTGCCCACGGGATCCGGATGGATCCACGAGATGAAGTATGACGGCTATCGCTGCCTCATTTCCATCGGAGGTGGCGATGCCCGCGTCTACACCCGGTCCGGCCTGGACTGGACGGACAAGTTCCCCGAAATCGCCGAAGCCGCTCGTGCCATCGAGTGCGAAACTGCATTGCTCGACGGCGAGATCGTCAAGCTCGACGAGGCAGGCAGTACGAGCTTCTCCGCGCTCCAGCAGGCGATCAGCGAAGGCGGACGAGGGCTCACCGCCTTTGCCTTCGATGCGCTCGAAATCGACGGCGAGGACCTGACCCCCCTCCCCAATATCGAACGCAAGGCGCGGCTGGCTTCGCTGCTGGGCGATGGTCGACCACCGCACATCCTCTACGCCGACCATATTGTCGGCCAGGGGGAAAAGCTTCTGGAGGCGATGTGCGCGGCTCGCCAGGAAGGGATCATATCCAAGAAAGCGGAGGCACCCTATCGCGGCACCCGCACCAAGTGCTGGCTGAAGGTGAAATGCACGCTTCGTCAGGAGTTCGTGATCGTCGGCTGGACACCAAGCGCTGCCAAGGCCCGCGGCTTCCGGTCGCTGCTGCTTGCGGTGAACGACGGGGGGAAGCTTCGCTACGCGGGAAAGGTTGGAACTGGCTTCAGCATGCAGCTGATCCAGGAACTGCTGCAGGAGTTGCAGAACATCGAGGTGCCGAAGGCTCCAGTGGAGGTCCCGCGCGCGGATGCGCGCGGCGCGCATTGGGTGAGGCCGAGGCTGGTTGCTGAGATCGCCTTTGCCGAATTTACTTCCGAGGGCGTCATCCGCCACCCGAGCTTCATTGGCCTGCGCGGCGACAAGCCGGCAGAAGAGGTGGTTGAGGAAAGGCCACAGCGGATCGAGCGCGGGCCGCCCGACAACATCAAGATCAGCAACCCGGAGCGCGTGATCTTCCCCGACTCCAACGTGACCAAAGGCGAGCTCGTCGAATATTTCAGAACGATCGGGCCGCTGATGATCCCGTGGAGCGCGAACCGACCTTTGAGCCTCGTGCGCTGCCCGCAAGGGCGGGGCAGGAAGTGCTTCTTTCAGAAGCACAATACGGGGAGCTTCGGGCCAAGCGTGTATCAGATCGAGATCGAGGAGAAAAAGGGCGAGATCGAGGATTATGTCTACGTGAAGGATCTCGCCGGGATCATCGCTTGCGTTCAAATGGGAACGATCGAATTTCACGGCTGGGGTTCTCGCGTCGAGGATGTCGAGCGCCCCGATCGCCTCGTTTTCGACATCGACCCGGACGAAGGATTGAGCTTCGAAGTGGTCAGGAAAGCAGCGCGCGACCTGAAGCGTTATCTCGCCGACATGGGCCTCCAAACCTTCCCGATGCTGACGGGCGGCAAGGGCATCCACGTCATCGTCCCGCTGACACCACAGGCGGAATGGCCGGCGGTGAAAGACTTCGCCCAGCGCTTTTGCGTTGCGCTCGCGACGGCCGAACCCGAGCGCTTCACCGCCAATCTCGCCAAGGCCCGTCGCAAGGGACGCATGTTCCTCGACTATCTGCGCAACGGGCGCGGCGCGACTGCAATCATGCCTTATTCGAGCCGCGCCCGGGAAAACGCGCCGGTCGCGGCCCCGATCACTTGGGACGAGCTCGACGATATGCCGTCGGGCGCGCGGTTCACAGTCCGCGACGCAGAGCTACTCTTCGAGCGCGCGTCCTCACGGACCTTGCAAGGCTGGGGGGAAGCCAACCAGGTGCTTCCGAACCTCTGAGCCAAGTGGCCGAGGTTTAGGAAGCGACAAGGTCCTGATATTCGGGATGGCGCTCGATGTAGCCGCGAACGAACGAGCATTGGGGAACGACGCGGAGGTCCTGCTCCCGCACAGTATCGAGCGCGCCGCGGACAAGGCGGCTTCCAAGACCCCGCCCCTCGATTTCCGGCGGTACGATCGTGTGGCTGAGGGTGATGGTGTCGCCATTCACGAGGTAGGTAACGAACGCCGTCTTCCCTTCCTCCTCGAGCTGGAAGCGTTTCTCTGTTTCGTTGTTGGTGACGTCACTCATGAAGATATCCCTCATCCGAACAACCGGTTGGCGATCTCGGCCACGTGCCGGCCTTGGAAACGCGCGCCTTCAAGTTCATTCTCAGAGGGCTGGCGGGATCCGTCGCCTGCAGTGATGGTGGTGGCGCCGTAAGGCGAGCCGCCGGTGATCTCGTCCAGTCGCATTTGCCCCTGGAAGCTATACGGCAGCCCCGCCACAACCATGCCGAGATGGAGGAGATTGGTGAGGATCGCGAACAACGTGGTTTCTTGGCCGCCGTGCTGGGTCGCCGTCGAAGCGAAGGCGGAGCCAACCTTCCCGTTCAATGCGCCGCTGGCCCAGAGACCGCCTGTTTGATCAAGAAAATTGGCCATTTGCGAGGCCATCCGCCCATAGCGCGTGCCCACGCCGATAATGATCGCGTCGTAATTGGGGAGTTCGTCGACCCTCGCGATTGGGGCGGCCTGATCGAGCTTGTAGCCGGACGAGCGCGCCACTTCCTCCGGCACGAGCTCGGGAACACGTCGGATGTCTACTGTCGCCCCAGCCGATTGCGCGCCTTGCGCCATCGCCTGCGCCATCGTCTCGATGTGCCCATAGGAGGAATAATAAAGAACGAGGACTCTGCTCATGATAGCTCCTGCCCAATAGCTTTCCGGACGCAACGCAACACGCTGGCGCCAGTGCCCCGGCAGTGCAAAATCAGGATGCGGCGTGCCGCCTCGTTGGCAAATAGAGCATCAGCGCGCCCCGGAACGCCGGTATGGGACAAAATCGCGGAGAATGCAGATGGGACCCGGTATACTAGTTCCGGGCTCCAGACCGCGGACGTGGTCGCCGCGGCAATACTGGCTGCCGTGGACCTCGACGATCAGCGTGTTCAATGGTCGGAGCCCTGGACAATCCCGGTCAAGCCGATTGACCCAGATCGTGTCACCCCGCTCGTAAGCGATCGTGCGGCGGTCGACGATCCTCAGCGGCTGGTTCTGTATCGCGTTTACACAGGTCTCGGGCTCGCCCGCAGTCCGCCCGGCAAGCTCTCGCGCAAAGGCGTCCGCCTCACGGCTACCAGGCTCACCCCCCGTTGCGGCGCAACCACTAAGGGCGAGGAGCAAAAGCAAGGCACGCATTTTCCGTTTCCTTTCAGAGCGACGCATCAACGCGCGAGCGGCGGAATCCGATGCGCAGGCTTGGCGGTTTATGCTGTGTTGCTAAAATAATACACGATAGCTCTTGCATCGCATGGCCTCTCTCCCCCATCTTCGCTCAGCAGCCGGAGAAAGGGGATCCATGGCCACCGAAACGAAGCTGAAGCTCGAGGCTCCGGACGTCGTAACAACCGTGCAGCCCCAGGACGCCGCAGGGTTGGTCCCGCTGAAGCAGGAAGAGCGCTCCGCGCTAGAGCTCAAGGTCGACGCGTTCGTCGACGATCTGGTTGCCACCAACACGAACAGTCCCGAATTCGGAAAGAAAATCGATCAGCTCACCGCCATGGGTCGGAAGGAAATCGCTGAAGCGGCAGGACATTCCAGCCGCTTCCTCGATCGGCCGGTGAAGGCGATCAGCAGCGATACGGGTATCGGTGCGGACCTGACGGAGCTCCGTCGCACGGTGGAAGATCTCGATCCCGGCCGGAAAGGAAATCTGCTCGCGCCCAAGAAGCTGTTCGGCATTATCCCGTTCGGCTCGAAGCTTCGACATTATTTCGACGGCTACAAGTCGGCCCAGAGCCACATTTCCACCATCCTCGCCCGCTTAGCTTCCGGCAAGGACGAACTGCTGATGGATAACGCCGCCATCGACGTCGAGCGTGCCAACATGTGGAAGACCATGGGCAAGCTCGAGCAGATGATCCACATTTCCAAGACCATGGACGCGCGGCTGGAAGAAAAAGCGAACGAGCTCGACGCCACCGACCCCGCCAAGGCTAAGGCGATCCGGGAAACCGCCTTGTTCTACACACGGCAGCGGACGACCGATCTCCTGACGCAGATGGCGGTGACCGTGCAGGGCTATCTCGCGCTCGATCTTGTCAAAAAGAACAATATCGAGCTGGTGAAAGGGGTCGATCGCGCCTCGACCACCACGGTTGCGGCGCTGAGAACCGCAGTGACGGTGGCGCAGGCGCTAACCAGTCAGAAGCTGGTGCTTGAGCAGATCACGGCGCTCAACACCACCACCGCGAACGTGATCGACAGCACCGGCAACATGCTCAAGAACCAGACCGGCGAGATCCACAAACAGGCAGCGTCCGCGACCATCCCGCTCGAGACACTGCAGCGCGCCTTCCAGAACATCTATGACACGATGGATACGATCGATCGGTTCAAGGTCGAGGCGCTGGGCAACATGAAGCAGACGGTAGATGTTCTTACCACCGAGGTGGAAAAGAGCCGGGGCTATATCGCACGCGCAGAGGGGGTCGAGCAGAACCGCTTGTCAGGCGAACGATCGCCGCTGAGCGCGCTAGAAGGGTAAGATGGGCCGGCACCCCCGCAGCGTCGACCAAGCGATCGCCCGTTTCGACGACTTGGTCGCCCGGCTGGACGGGAAAACGCCGGCGGCCCGCGCGGCAACGCGGCGGAAGTTCGGGCGGAGCGCAAGCCGCCTCGGCAGGC
>JADDQD010000236.1 GCA_016781555.1 Pseudomonadota bacterium
AGTCGGTCACGCAGCTGTTCCGTTAAACAAGGGGAATAACTCCTGTCCTTCGACAGGAGGATCGACCAAGCTGGGCCGGGATGGCAACATCCCGGCCCTTCGCATTCCAAGCCCGTACAGAACGTCTCAAGACGAACTCATTGTTCAGCCTGTCTGATGCGGCCGACACGGCGACAACCACCACAACGGGGTTTCCTCCGCATAGCCAGCTCCCGCGGCGAAACATCGGCGGAATGCAAAAGCAAACCGCCTCCGTCACGCCGCTCAGAGTGCTTGCTGCAAAGAACTCGTTACCGCCTTCTTCACCTGGCTCAGTAGCAAGTGGCAAAGACCTGGCCTCGTACCAAAGCATGTGCCCGCTTCAATTTCGTAGCGGCACGGGAGTGTGGACGACTTCCAAAGAATTTGGACGAAGGACCGGAATATGACCAACAACACCGCTAGCAGCTTCAGGTTCACGCGAAGCTTGATGATCGGCGCCTCCATGCTGGCGTTTGCCGCCGGCTCGGCTGCCGCGCAGACGAACCCGGTCGACACCACTTCACCGACCGGCAGCCAGACCGGCATCAACGGCAACACATCGACGCGGACCGCACCAAGCGGTACGACATCGACCGAATTCCAGAGCGGCAGCAACAACAGCGCCAGCGTCAACAATGGCGCAGAGGGAAGCGGAAACAGCTCGGCTTATTCGCAAATCGGAAACAGCAACAGCGTTACTGTCGAGCAGCTTGGTCTCCAGAACAGCTCGAGCGTGCAACAGTCCGGAGACTTCAATACGGCTCGGCACCAGCGGTCGGGCGATCGCAACTCTGCCAAAACGTCCCAAGCGGGCAAAACCCACAGCAGCACCGCCATCCAGCAGGGCAGCGACAACGTTGCGGTGGTCGCTCAGTCTCTTGGTGATCGGAACGGCAGCACGATCAGCCAGGGCGTTCGTTCCGGCGGATTCAGCACGGCGGTGAATGCGAACCGCAATGCGGCGCGCGTGACGCAGCGCGGGTCCGACAATGCTTCCACGGTGAACCAGCGTGCCAACAGCGCCGCCGGCATCGAGGTCTCCGACAATGCGGTGACCATTGTTCAGGGTGTTGATGCGCTTCTCAGCAATGGCAACACCAGCTCGGTGGCTCAGGAAAGCCGCGGCAACCTTGCCGAGGTCTTTCAGTTCGAAGGCGGCTCTTCCGCGCTTGCGCGAAACGAGAGCAGCATCACCCAGCAGCATAGCGGTGCAGCGAACACCGCCGACCCGACGTCGGCGACCCTTTCCAACAACCGTGCGAACGTCTCGATGCGTGGCCAGGGCAACATCAGCAACGTCGCCCAGAACGGCCTCGACAATAGCGCCCGAGTAACGATGCAGGGCGGCGGCACGCAGCAGAATGCCGAGACCGGAAGGCGGGACGGCAACCAGTCCGCTGTCGCGCAGTCGGGAACCGGGCTTGCTGCCATCGTTGTGGCCGGATCGACCAGCGCCACGGAAGGCAGAGCAAACCTCAGCGACATCCGTCAGACGGGTGATGCGCACCGTGCGGTGGGTTGGCAGCGGGGCGTCGAAGACACGCTTTCGATGACCCAGCAGAACGGCGGAAGCACCGTGACCTATTCCGACGGCAGCCGCGCTCGTGCCGCTGCGGACGTTTCGCAGAAGGGCGTGCGGAGTTCGACCACCCTCAGCCAGGCTGGGGACAACGTCGCCCGGGTCACTCAGGGGCTGGGACAACTGAGCTCGGTCGCCATCGCTCAGATCGATGCGGGCGACTTGACCACAAACCAGAATGCGCTCGACGCGGTCAATCGGAAGTTCAACACCGCAATCGTTTCGCAGTCCGGCGACAGCAACTTGGCCGGCGTCGCACAGGATGCAATGAACGCCAAAGCCACGGTCTGGCAGAAAGTCGGCAGCTCGGAGAATGCGGGCGGGGTTCTGCAGGGTACCGGGGCTAGCGCAATAGCATCATTTGCGAGCACCTTCTTTGGCGGCACGGCCACGCAGGTAGCCGCTGCTGCAAGGGATCTTACCGCCAACGTCACGCAGAGCGGACGTCTGAACAAGGCTGCAGTGATTCAGGACGGCACCGGGCTAACCGCCGTGGTCGAGCAGCTCGGCACGGGTGCTGCGGGCTTCAGCAACTCCGTCAGGGTTGCGCAGCAGGGAAGCGGCAACAGTGCCGCCGCCCGCCAAAGCGTCAACGTAGGAGCGTCTACTTCCGGCGACGCGGCGAGTGGCCATGCTGGAGACGAGTTCCACTTTGCGGGCGGTGCCCGCTCGGCTGAAATCACCATTCTCCAGTCCAACAGCGGCAACGCGGCGACTGCCGACCAGCGCGGCAAGGGCCAGGTGGCTCGGATCGAGCAGTCGGGCCAGAACAACGTGGCTTCGATCGCGCAGCTCGAGCTCGCCACCAACGCCACGGCGGTGGTCCGGCAGACCGGGAACGGGAACAGCTATACCGTGAGCCAGGACCAGGCGGGCCAGTACCTCTCCGTCAGCCAGACGGGCAATGGCAATGCCGTAACGGACGTGATCCGGCGCGGTCCGGGCAGCTGATCACGCAGCCTAAGTGATGAAAGGGCCTCAGCCGAGCTTCGGTTGAGGCCCTATCCTTTCTCGGGGAGCCCAATCACGGAGCAAAAAAACCAGACGATCCTTCCAAGCCCTTCCTGTACGGCGACAAGAGATTAACGATGGATGGGAGCGGCAATGGCTGTGCGGGGCAAAGTCCGCTGGGGCATCATTTCGACGGCCAGGATCGGCATCACCAAGGTGGTGCCGGGCATCATGAAGTCGCAAAGTTCGGAGGTCGTCGCGATCGCCTCGCGCGATCTTGGCCGTGCCCGAGCGGCAGCTGACAAGCTACGCATTCCGCGCGCCTACGGCTCGTACGAAGAGCTGCTCTCCGACCCCGAGATTGACGCGGTATACAATCCGTTGCCCAACCACCTCCATGTCGAGCTCAGCCTGGCCGCGGCCCGTGCCGGCAAGCATGTGCTGTGTGAAAAGCCGATCGGGCTTGATGCGAAGGACGCCGAGCGCCTCCGCCAGGCACCTGCCGGAATTCACATCGTTGAAGCGTTCATGGTGCGCCACCACCCGCAATGGCTCCGCGCGCGCGAAATCGTTCGCTCCGGAGAGTTAGGCGAATTGCGCGCGATCCGCGCGGTCTTCTCCTATTTCCTGCGGGATCCCGAGAATGTCCGCAACAGAGCGGATATAGGCGGCGGCGGCATCCTCGATATCGGCTGCTACCCGGTGGTGGGCGCCCGCTTCCTGTTCGAAAGCGAGCCGAAACGCGTGGTGTCGCTCATCGAGCGCGACCCCGATTTCAGGACCGACCGGCTGGCCAGCGTCATTGCCGACTTCGGTGGGGGGCGCCAGCTGAGCTTTGTCTGCTCAACCCAGGCCGTGCCGAACCAGTCGCTCGAGGTCATCGGCAGCAAGGCCCGTGTGGAAATCGTAATTCCCTTCAACGCTCCAGCGGACGCGCCGACTGCTCTCCTTTTCGATAGCGGCCATGCGATGGACGCAAGTCTCGCACGGCGCGAGATCATGCCGCCTGTAGATCAATATACCGAGCAGGCGGAGGCTTTCGCCCAGCTCGTTCTAGGCCGAAGCGAAAGCAGTTTCGGAGTTGAGGACGCCATCATGAACATGCGGGTGCTGGACGCGATCTTCCAAAGCGAGCGTACCGGCGCCTGGGCCGAAGTTTGAGCTCCGACGGCAACTGGAGCTTCCCCGGATCAGAGCGCCCTCAGCTGAAGAGGTGGATCTCTGGTCGGGGAAAAGGCGATTTGAATTGGCAGCCCCGCAATTGAAGGCTGGTTGTGCACAGATCAGGCCGCTTGGCGGAGTGCCTCCGCAAGATCCTTGATGCGCAGTGCCGGAGAGGCAGTCTTGCCATCATCGGCGCTCCGCCCCTTGAGACAGTCTTCCACATCGCCCGCCAGCTCTCCCAAGGCCCGTCTGTCGAACATCGCAGCCGTTCCCGCCAACCGGTGGGCGATGCCCTCAGCTTCCTCCATGAGTTCGCGACGCCGATTGCCGTTTGCTTCGGCCAGCTCGGACCGTATCTCGTCGAGCCGAGCAGCATATTCCGCCATCCTCTCTGCGAACTTCGCAGCAAGGGGAGACTTGGGCTGATCATCATGCCGCCGCCGCGGTGCTTTGAAAGGTTTGTCGGCCAGCCAGCGGGAAAGAGCCGCGCGGAGGGCCGCCATGCTGACCGGCTTTGAGATATGCTCGTTCATCCCAGCATCCCGGGACTCCTGAACCTCTGAAGCAAAGGCATTTGCGGTAAGCGCGAGGATCGGTATCTCCAAGGCGCGCCCGCCCAGCGCCCGGATCGCGCGCGTTGCGGTTAGTCCGTCCACCACCGGCATCTGGATGTCCATCAGGATGAGATCATAAAGGTCGGGCTTGGCCTTCAGCCGCCGACATAGCTGGATCGCTTCGGCTCCATCCGAAGCAACTTCGACTGCATATCCCATCTGCCCCAGCATGGCGCGGATGAGTTCCTGGTTGATGTCGAGATCTTCAACCAGCAAGATGGTGCGCGCGCCTGGGGCTGTGGCTGAACAGCGCGTGCCATCCTCTTGCACCTCGTCGCCCTGGTCGGAACGGCGGCGCATGGGATGCACGATCTCCTTCAAGGGAAGCCGAAGGCTTACGGTCGTTCCTTGCCCTTCGTGGCTTTGAAGCGCGATATCGCCGCCCATCAGAAGAACGAGCCGACGGCTGATGCTGAGACCCAGCCCCGAGCCCCCGAACCGGCGCGAAGTCGAGGCCTCCGCCTGGACGAACTCTTCGAAGACGGATGCTTGGCGCGCCAGAGGGATGCCGACTCCGGTATCCGCAATGCGGATCTCCACGATCCGACGTCCACCCTCATGAGCGGCCACGGCTTCGACGACCACCGAACCACGCTCGGTGAACTTTATCGCATTGCCAAGCAGGTTCAGTATCACCTGGCGGCCTCTCAAGGCGTCCCCGATAACATGCTGGGGAAGCGCAGGATCGATTTCGAGAGTGAGAAGCAGCCGCTTCTTTTCGGCCGTTGACTCCATCAGCTGAGTGCATTGGCGCATCTGATGCCAAAGGTCGAACGGCTCGGCCACCACCTCCATCTGGCCCGCATCGATCTTGGAAACATCAAGAATGTCGTTCAGCAGCGTGAGCAAGGTTTGAGCGGACTCGAAGATCACGCTTGCGTGCCGCTTCTGATCGGGCCGGAGTTCACCGCCGAGGAGCAGTTCGGCGAAGCCAAGCACGCCGTTCAGCGGCGTTCGGATTTCATGGCTCATGTTGGCGAGGAATGCAGATTTGGCGACGGTCGCGATCTCCGCCTCCCGGCGAGCATGTTCCAGTTCCGTCACATCGGTGAAGGTCCAGACGCGCCCTGAAAGCAGGTCGTCGTCGATCCAGTCGCTTTCCACCTTATAATGGCGTTCCGACCGACAGATGTTGAAGGAAAGGCTCGCCTTCGGGTCAGCAGCGAATTCGGGCTCACGGTCTTCGGTGCCCGGTTCGTTGATGATCCCTTTCAGCGCAGCCGCAACGGCGGGAACCCGCGGACGCCAGAGACCCCCTGCAGGATCACCGCACTGTTGGCATCGCCCCCAGTGCTTGTCTGATCGATCTTCGCCTGTTGTCGAAACCCGCCACGGGCGGTGCGATCGGGGGTGTCGCGGCCGGCGGGAAGCGGCGGCTCCCCTTCAGCAGCTATTCCGTTGCTTGTGTTCGTGGAAGCCTGCTGGATCATCGCCTGATTAGTGCCGGAACCCCGCTGATCGATTTGAGCGTCGTTGGCGCCCGAATCTGCTGCGCTGTTTCCCTGCACTACAAGTGCAACGCCCTCAGTGCCGCCGGCTTGATCCACTCGCGCCTGGTTACCAGATGACCTTTGGATGAGGTTCGCCTGATTACCGGCCGAAGG
>JADDQD010000302.1 GCA_016781555.1 Pseudomonadota bacterium
ATCTGCACCGGCCGGCGTCGGAGCGAGTGGCGGACCTTTGGGCTGCCTATCTCGATGACCGCTCCAAGGAACTGCCAGACGTCTCCCGGCTCGAGAATGCGTGGAAAGCCCTGGGCCCGTTCTTCGGGGAGCGGCTAGGCACCGCGATCGACCACGATGTCTGCCGCGAGTATGCCAAGATGCGGAAGCGCCTTAGCCGCGCTGACAGCACAGTTCGCATCGAGCTCGAATACCTCCGCGCGTGCCTGAACCTGCGTTATGGTCGCGGCAACACGCACGTCTGGACGCCGCCCGCAAGCAAACCGCGAAGTCGCTATCTTACCAAGACCGAGCTCGAGAAGCTTCTCGAGCACGTGAGGACGCCGCACGTTCGCCTGTTCACCATCCTAGCGATCACGACGGGTGCGCGGATGAAGTCGATCCTGGCCCTGAAGTGGGACCAGGTCGACTTCCACCACCGGACAATCAACTACGCCCCCGCCGGACGGCACCAGACAAACAAGCGCGAGACCGAAGTGCCGATGAACCTCAGGGCGTACATGGCCCTGGAAGAAGCGGCCCGCGGCGCGCTGACCGATTTCGTCATCGAATGGGACGGCAAGCCGGTCAAGAGCATCAAGAAGGCCATTCGAGAGGCCGGCAAACGGGCGGGAGTCCCCTGCTCTCCCCACGTTTTTCGGCACACGGCCGGCGTCTGGATGGCGCAGGCAGACGTGCCGATGCCTAAGATCGCTCAGTTCCTTGGCCACACCTCAACTCGGGTCACGGAGCGCGTTTACGCCCGCTACAGCCCGACGTTCATGAAAGACGCGGCGGCAGCGCTGGACTGGTGACGCGCTTGCCATCACAAACGGCCCGGAGCCCTCGCCTACGGCTGTCCCGGCTCCCGCGTCGGCGGTGACGCTGCCCATCTACCCTCCTCCTGCCGATCCATCGTCGGACGACGCAAAAGGAGTAGCAATCAGCTTGTCGCCATTGGCTTGTTTGCGGCTGCGGCCGCTGAACCCCGGACTGCTGCGGTGGGGTCTTGCTGGCCTGGGCAGTATGCTTGCACAATATGCCTCCAGCCTCTCGAAAGCTTCGGGAGCATGATTTTCACATTTCGGACGAGCAGCGATGTTGATGACGGTAACACTGCTGGCGGCGATGATGCCAGCCGATCAGGTGAAGAACCCCCAACTGGATTATGCCCAGAGCGGTGGTCAGCTACACTTTTACGAGTGGAGCTGCTCCACCGGTCGCGAGGAAGGGGTGAGGCAGGAAGTGCGCGCTGCGCTCTCCCAATTCGTGAACACGGCTCGGATCGCCCTCCTCATGCGCGAGTTTGACCTAGAGCTGGAGAGAATGGGCTACGGAACCGCTTTACCGCTCGGGACGGCGCTGCGGGCAGCTTGAAGGTTAAGCGACGCGCGCAGAACCACTACCGTCGCGTTCTGGACCGGCCCGGCCTTTGGGGGCGCGGCTTGATGGCGGAGCCGCCAGAGCCGCACTGAACATCGTCTTCTTTAGAGGTTGGCAACAGTCACGGCTGCAGTGCGGGCTTCCTCGCGGGCGCGCAGCGGCACAAGCGCCGTGCCACGGCTCTATTAGCGGCAGGAGACGTCTTCTTTCGGTGCAGGGCGGAAGCCGATGGTCAGGAGGCGGACGAAAGAAAAGGCCGGTTCCCAGTTGTCGCCGTTCCGCAGTGGTCGCGCCGATCCCGAAAGCTGCCATACGCCGGTACAACCGTGGCCATCGCTCGGAGCGAGTTGATTTGCCAGCTTCGATTGGCGAGATGCCCTCACTCGCGCCAGTCATACTTCGAAGACCAATCTGAACGTATCGACGCGATCATCTTCTTAACGTGCTTGCGACAGCCATCCGGCACGCGGGCGAGATCCGAGTTGACGCGGTCGAGATAGGCTTCGCCGCCATACGCCTTCGCCGTCCTGCGCAGTATCCTTGGAATGTCCGCGCAGCGGCAGGCGGTGAGCGCGAGATGGCCTGGCGCCCAGGACGACGACATGAAGGCGGACACAAGTTCCTGCCGCGCAGCCTTGCACCGATCCCAATCGAAAAAGGGCACGAACTTCAGCAGGTCCGGAACATCGTCCTTCTTCGCCAGCTCGCGGTAGATCATCGGAAACGCCGCGGCGATCATCAGCGAAACCGGGTCCTTCCGTTGCTTCATCAGCATGGGCAGAAGGTAGCCGGCGGCGGACAGCGCCGCGCGCGGTGCAGCCTTCTCGGCTTCGAAGAGAAAATAAGCGCATGCGTCCGCAGCAGCCGCGTCGAGATCGAAGCCGCGCCTGTCGTGGAGAAGCTGCGCCACATCCGCGATCGCCGACACGAACCGGAGGCGCGCCGCCTGCGGTGCCTTGCTGAACGCCACGATGTTCCGGCTTGCGACTGACGCGCGCACACCGTGCGCGAGACCCAGTCGTGCGGCCCAGGCGCCATCCAGGCGTTCGCCCACTCCGCCGAGCATGGTGGCGATGAAGGCTATCTCGTCGCCGCCGAAATGGTGTCCGAGACAGCGCTCAAGCGATCTCTTCGCGATCTCGGCCCTGTCGTCCGCGCTAGCACCGGCGAAGACGCCGCCCACGATGCTGACGAAGACCTCCAGTGGAATGGCGTCGATGAAGATGATGCGCCGAAGGAGATCAGGTGCCGTCCTTTCGGCGATGCTGATGGCGTCCGGGCCGACTCGGCGGTCGCCGAGTATCGCCCCAAGCTGACGATCGTCGGCCCGGCGAAGCAGACCCGCGAACATCCCCGTCGCGACATTGGCGGACAATCCAGAGTGCCGAAGGAGCCACCCGGCGTCTTCGACGGACGGGTCCAGAGCGAACGCAAGCAGATCGTCGCGCCGCTCGGAGCCGGGCAGTCCGGTGAGAGCCGTCAGGATGGCTCCCTTCGCGCCGATCTCCCGCGCATACCTGAGGCAGAGTTCTGAAATATTCAACGCAGCGAAATCGTTGACGGTGCCGAGGTGGTGCACCTCGGTCGCCAACTGCTCGGCGTCGAGCGTCTTCAAAAGCGGGCCCGCTGCCGGAAGCTGCCAATCCATCACCAGATGCGGCAGGAGCTCCTTCCCCACTGATGCGGCAAGCGGCGGATCGAGCTTGGGCAGGATCTCACCGAAGCGGTCGATCAGGGACGCGTCGTTCGCCACCTTAGCCGCCAACAGGGCGCTTTCAGCGACGAGGCTTGCCAGCACGGCCGCCGGGGCCGAGAGGAGCGCCTGCTCCGCGCGCTCCGTGAAACCGTCTCCGATGCCGTTCGCGATGATCGGCAGCAGCCCCTTCACGATACCGCGATCGTCGGGCTGGGACAGCAGGGCCACGGCACCTTCAGGCGCGCGTTCGGCGAGCTCCGCGACGGCGGAGCCGACCGCGTCGGTGCCGCGCGACATGGGCCGGCCATGTAGCTTGCGCGCAATGGCGCCCAGGAAGTTCCAGGCCTCGTCCTCCGGCAGAGCGAAGGGCGCACGCCGAATCGCGTCGGCGAGCAACGGCTCCAGCGCCTGCTCTGCGAAGGTGCCGCGAACTTTTCCCGAATTGGCGATGTCGAGCAGCCCCAGCGCGGCCGTCGGCGTCGTGTCCAGCTTCGCGAGCAGTTCGTCCCACAGCAAGGCGATGCGAAGCGCGGCGGCGTTGTCCCCGGGATCGCCCTCACCGGCCACGAGGCCCTCCTCGCCCGACGAGAGCAATCGCGGATGGGGAGCCTCGAACACGCGGCCGACGATCGCCCCGGTCCACCGATGGCGCGCGTCCTGCGACGAGTGCCCGTCGATCCGTCTGCCATTCCAGTCCGAAAACTTCGAACGGGCATCCTTCGGCGCGAAGACGAGATTGAAGTCCCGGCCGCCGACCTTTCGTGGCGACAGGGCGAACGTCGACACGGCGAACTGCCGCCGCAAGGACGGCCACAGAGCCGTGAGCAGGCGGGTCGCGACCAGCTCCGGAGACGGAGCGTCGAACACGACCACCGGCTGCGGATCCTCGAGGAAGAGCGCCTCCAGAAGCTCGCTCCCCTTGAATTCCAGCACGGGCGGAAGCGGCTTCGCCGACGCCGGCTTCAGCGTCACGCGCTTGGCTTCGCCGTCCTCGGGCAGCCTGTCGAGCTCGAGCAGATCAAGAAACGGCGAAAGGGTCTCGGCGGCGGCAAAATCGGCGGCGGGAATGATCAGGCTCATGGTCCGGACGCAGCCGGCGCGCGTCACCGTCAGATCCTGCCACGTCCGGGCCAGAACGTAGTGGCTGCCGCTCGGCAGCGGATATCCCGTCAGATACGGCTCGAACTTCTCGCGCGGGCGCAGAGGACCGGCGACGTCCGATAACCGGTCGATCGTCGACTGATCCTCCCTCGGGAGTTGCACGGATCCGGCCAGCAGCTGATGCCCCTGGCGATATCCATGAACCTGGCGCTCGAGGACGATCACTTTCAGGCGCCGATCACCCATGCGATGGGCAGCGTCAGATCCTCGTTCCGCTCCCATTTTCCGGCGGCGTCCTGAACGGCCACCCACCCGCGACCATCCAACCCGCCCTCCTGCACGGCGTCACGGCAGGCCTCGTCGGTCTTCAGGTCGCCGCCCACCACGCTCAACCCGAAGACCCGGATATCGAGCCGCTCGACGTCGGCTAGCCTGCCGGCGAGCAGCGGATACTCGTGCTCAAGCCATGCCCGTGGGCCCTTGGCGAACTTCTCGTGGTCGACGAGATCCCAAGCGCTCACCACAATCGATACTCGGGGCCGACCGCCATCCGGGCGATCGACGAGCGAAATCTCGAGGAAGCGGATCAGCTCGCACAGCATGACCTGCGTCGGCAGACCAGGATCCTCCGGCAACCGCACCTTCGACATCATCCTCTTCGAGGTGACCCAGTCGAGCGGCCGGACATCCTGATCCGAGCCGACGCGGGCGAACAGCAGCGCGCCGTCGGCACGACGCAGCTCGTCCATCCAATCAGTCGAGATCTCGCAATTCTTAACCGCGTTGAGCCACAGCTCGCCGGAAATGTCGGGGATGACAATCGACGTCTCTGCGCCGCCCTTCTCCTCCGTGACGACTACCTCGAAATCGCGCCGCACGTCGGCATGTTCAGATCGCGGGGCGAAGTTTCCGGAGTTGAGGTGGTCCGTCACCTCGAGCACGAACGTGATGTCGTCCGGCTGCTGGGCGATATGAAGTCGACCCTTCTTTGCGTCGAGCGCGGGCCACACCCGGCCGACGTAGTTGGTCTTCCCGGAGTCGGGGCCGCCCAGCAGCACGACGGAACGGCTCATCGATCCCTCCTGTAGCCGATGAACGACCGCGAACCCTCGCCTGGGGCGCTTCTCGGCCAGAAGTCCGGCATTGGCCGCGACGATCCAACGGTGGCATCGATCAGGTCGGCGATGCCGAACCCGGCCCGCACCGCTTCGGTTTCGGAGAAGGGGGCGACCTGAATGATGGTCGCCTCGACCTCCCTGCGCTCGAGCTCCGCCATCAGCCGGATCGAAACTGATTCCGCTAACTCACCGTTATCGCGGTGGGTGACGACGATCAGCACTCGGGGCATCCGATCGCCGCACATGGTCTTCAGGCGGCCGGCGAGCTGCCCCACCCGGGAGATCAAGCCCTGGCGCCGCTCCTTGTCCGCCAGCGTGCGACCATCGAGGACGATCCAGATCACCTCCGCCGCCTTCATGAACTCGAGGCGCTCCGCCTGCGAGCTCGCCACCAGCTTCGTCGTCCATTCCCCGGGAAGATCGGGCAACGCGAGGTCGACACGCCTCCCATCGGCTTCGCGCACGAGACGCAGGTGCAAGAATCCGGACCGCCGATCGTCGGTCAGCTCGGTGTGCATGGTCATTTGGTTGGGCGGCGAGCCCTTGTTCCAGTCTCGCGCGCCCCGCGCGATGTCCTCGAAGCCCATAAGGCTCTTGCTGTCGGCGAACGACCAGCCCTTGAGCATGGCGTTGGCGGCCATCAGGTAGGTGCTGGCGAGGCACGCCGTCTTGCCCGAATCCGGATCCCCGAGGA
>JADDQD010000103.1 GCA_016781555.1 Pseudomonadota bacterium
AACCCCGAAGCTCGCACGCGCGGTGGCATCCACGCCGAGATGCTCCATCAGCGGCTGCGCACAATGATGGCCCGCACGAATGGCCACCCGGCTCTCGTCCAATATGGTGCCGACATCATGCGGATGCACCCCTTCCACAGCGAAACTGACAATGCCCGCGCTGTCTTCAGGGCCAAATAGCCGGACGCTGTTGGTCGCGGAGAGTGCGTCGCGCGCCTCCCGAACCAGTGCGTTCTCATGGGCCTCAATCGCTTGGAGCCCGATCGATTCGACATAGTCGATGGCGGCATGGAGGCCGAGCGCGCCAACCACATGAGGCGTGCCTGCCTCGAAGCGCGACGGAGGGGGTGCGAACGTCGTGCCGGCGAATGACACCTTGTCGATCATCGCGCCGCCGCCCTGAATAGGGGGCATGGCATCAAGGAGGTCGCCCTTGCCCCAGAGCACCCCGATGCCGGTCGGTCCATAAAGCTTGTGGCCAGAGAAAACGTAGAAATCACAACCAAGCTCTGACACGTTCACCGGCAGTCGCGGCACGGCCTGACAACCGTCGAGCAGGATCTTCGCCCCCACGCGGTGCGCGAGTTCAACTGCCCGCCGCGCGTCGAGAACCGAGCCGAGAACGTTGGAAACGTGGGCAAGAGCAACCATCTTGTGGCGCTCGGTCAGGGTGCTTTCCAGTGCGGCCAAGTCGACCCTGCCGTCGGCGGTGAGCGGCGCAACGTCGATTGCGGCATCGGCGCGGTCGGCGATAAGCTGCCACGGGACAATATTGGAATGGTGCTCCAGCGTTGAGAGCATGATCCGGTCACCCGGCTTCAGGAAAGTGCCGCCCCAGCTTTGCGCGACAAGGTTGATCCCCTCCGTCGCCCCCCGAACAAAGATCACTTCCTCCGGCACCTTAGCGCCGATGAATTCGGCCGTCCGCCGCCGCGCCGCTTCAAAGGCAAGCGTCATGTCGGCGGAGCGAGTATAAACGCCGCGGTGAACGGTGGCGTAGGTCTCCGCATATCCGCGCGTAACTGCCTCGATTACCGGGCGCGGCTTCTGCGCAGTCGCCGCCGTGTCAAGATAGGCCCAGCCGGCGGGGATCGCGGGAAAATCGGCGACGCAATCGAGAGGCTTGGTGGAGGCCGGCGCGTCCATCACGCGGCGCCAAGCCAGGTAACGGCGTTCGCATGGAATGCCTCGCGAACCGCTTCTTCGCCGATCCGCTCGATCGCATCGGTGACGAACGCCTGCGTCAGAAGCGCCTGTGCCTCCGGCTGCGGCACGCCGCGGCTTGCCAGGTAGAACAGCGCGTTCCGGTCAAGTTCTCCCACCGTTGCGCCATGGGCGCACTTGACGTCGTCCGCGAAGATTTCCAGTTCGGGCTTGGCGTTGATCGAGGCCGTGCGGGCCAACAGCAGTCCCTTCAGAGACTGCACCCCGTCCGTCTTCTGCGCCCCGCGGGCAACTTCAACGCGGGCCGCCACCGAGCAGGTCGCCTGCTGGTCGGCGACCGAGCGCCACACCTGCCGGCTCATGCCGCTCGGCTGCTCGTGGCGAATAACGAGGTTCGCATCGTGGCGCTGCTTTGTGCGGCCCAGCAATGCGCCGCCCGCCTCGGCAAATGCACCGAGGCCCGCAAGTACGATCCGCCCGTCCAGCCGCGTGTCGCCGCCGCCTGCGGCGAGCGTCGTGACGGTGAGGCTCGCGCCTTCGCCAACCGAAGCGCGATCGGTGATGCTGACATAGCCGCCGGCCCCGAGCAGGCGACGGCTCAGCATCAGCCGCGCACCCTTGAACAGCCTGATCTGCGCCAGCCGGTTGATCCAGCCCTCGCCGACATAGGTTTCGACAACCGAGGCCTGCGCATCGACATCGAGTTCGATCTGCGCGGGCAGGTGGTCGGCGGCCCCTGTCGAGACATGGATGATCTGGACCAGGCCTTGAGGCGCGTGGTCCTGCGCCAGGCGAAGTCTCCACCCTTCGCGTCCGATCTGCTTCGCGAGGGCATGATCAGCCGGATCGGCATCCACCATGCCGATCTCGACGGTGCCCAAATTGCTTCGCTCGGCGGCAAGCTTCCCATCGACGAACAGTAAGCGCGGGCCTTCCCGGGTGCATTCGATCCAAGGCAGCGCTTCCGGAACTGTCCCCGACGGCTGGCGGTCGAGAATGGCGGGAAGCGCGGAAAGGTCGCTCCACCGCCAGTTTTCGTCGCGAGCCGAAGGAAGCTCGAGGAGGCTCATGCCGCCATCTCTTCGGCGATGTTGGCATAACCGTCACGCTCGAGCTCCACCGCGAGCTCCGGCCCGCCCGAGCGGACGATCCGCCCGCCCGCGAGCACGTGAACATGGTCCGGCTCCACGATCTCGAGCAGGCGCTGATAGTGCGTGATGAGCAGCACCGCCTTGTCGGGCGCGCGCATGATCCGGTTGATGCCATCCCCGACGACGCGAAGCGCGTCGATATCAAGGCCGCTGTCGGTTTCATCGAGCACCGCGAGACGCGGATTGATGATGCCCATCTGCACCATCTCGTTGCGCTTCTTCTCGCCGCCAGAAAAGCCGACATTCACCGGGCGCTTCATCATGTCCATGGAGACACCGAGCTTGTCACCCTGATCGCGCGCGAGGCGGAGGAAATCGCCCGCCGACAGTTCAGCTTCGCCGCGTGCGCGGCGCTGCGCGTTGAGTGCCGTGCGGAGGAACTGGACGTTGGAAACGCCAGGTATTTCCACCGGATATTGGAAGCCCAGGAAAATGCCGGCGGCTGCACGCTCGTCCGGTTCCATGTCGAGAAGGTCACGGCCGTCGAACGCGACCGAGCCTTCGGTCACTTCATAGCCAGGACGCCCGCCGAGAACATAGCCGAGCGTGGACTTGCCAGCACCGTTCGGCCCCATGATCGCGTGGATCTCGCCGGCCCCAAGCGAAAGGCTAAGGCCCTTCAGGATAGGCTTCCCCTCGATTTCCGCGTGGAGGTTCTGGATCTCAAGCATCTGGCAGTGTCTTTCGGACGGAATACTGGTGGGATTGTTCGATGATTTCCTGACGCTCGGCGCGATCGGGATCCACTTTCCGGCTCATCCGACGCTTCCCTCAAGACTGATCCCGAGCAGCTTCTGGGCTTCAACGGCAAACTCCATTGGGAGCTGCTGGAGGACTTCGCGGGCGAAGCCGTTGACGATGAGGGCGACAGCGTCCTCCTGGCTGAGGCCGCGGCTCATCGCGTAGAAGAGCTGGTCGTCGCTGATCTTCGAGGTCGTCGCCTCGTGCTCGATCTGAGCCGTGGGATTGCGCACCTCGATATAGGGCACCGTGTGGGCGCCGCACTGGTCCCCCAGCAACAGGCTGTCGCACTGGGTGTAGTTGCGGACATTCTCAGCAGTCGGCCCGACGCGAACCAGGCCGCGATAAGTGTTGTCGGAACGTCCCGCGGAAATCCCCTTGGAGACGATGGTCGATCGCGACCCCTTGCCAAGATGGATCATCTTGGTTCCGGTGTCGGCCTGCTGGCGATTGTTGGTGAGCGCGACCGAATAGAATTCGCCGACGCTGTTTTCGCCCGCAAGCACGCAGCTTGGATACTTCCAGGTGACGGCGGAACCGGTCTCGACCTGCGTCCAGCTGACCTTGGAGTTCTTGCCCTGGCAAAGGGCGCGCTTGGTCACGAAGTTGTAGATGCCGCCTTTCCCCTCGGCATCGCCGGGATACCAATTCTGCACGGTCGAATATTTGATTTCCGCGTCGTCCAGCGCCACCAGCTCGACCACGGCCGCATGCAGCTGGTTCTCGTCGCGCATCGGCGCGGTGCAGCCTTCAAGGTAGGAAACGTAGGAACCCTTTTCCGCGATAATCAGCGTGCGCTCGAACTGCCCGGTGTTGGCAGCGTTGATGCGGAAGTAGGTCGACAGCTCCATCGGGCAGCGTACGCCCTCGGGAATGTAGACAAAGGTGCCGTCCGAGAAGACCGCGCTGTTGAGCGTTGCAAAGTAGTTATCGTGGATCGGCACGACCTTGCCGAGCCATTTCCTCACCAGTTCCGGATGCTCGCGTACCGCTTCGGAGATCGAAAGAAAGATGACGCCCGCCCGCTTCAGTTCCTCTCGGAAGGTCGTCGCGACCGAGACGCTGTCGAACACGGCATCAACCGCGACCTTGCGAGCACCCTCGACGCCCGCGAGTACCTTCTGTTCTTCGATCGGAATTCCGAGCTTCTCGTAGGTGCGGCGGATCTCGGGATCCAGTTCGTCCAGCGATGCGATCGTGGGTTTCTGCTTCGGCTCGGCATAATAGAAGGCGTCTTGATAATCGATCGGAGCGATGTTCAGTTTCGCCCAGTTCGGTGCCTGCAGTTCCTTCCATTTGCGGAATGCCTTTAGCCGCCAATCGAGCATCCATTGCGGCTCTTTCTTCTTGGCCGAAATGAACCGGGCCGTGTCCTCGTTCAGGCCTTTGGGCGCGAATTCCTGCTCGATGTCCGAGCTGAAGCCCCATTCGTAAGTGGAAGCGCGATCGACAGCTTCCTGAGCTTCCCTGTTCCTTACGCTGATGTCTTCTGGAGCAGTCACTTCATTTCACCTTGAGCTAAGCTTGCAAGACTGACGCCCTGGAGGGCGCCTCGCACGGCACCGTTCACGGCGCTCAAATGCGGCTTCACCTGACAATTCCCTTCGAGCGCACAGTCGCTCCGCTTGTCATCCACGCACGTCGTCATCGCGATCGGCCCTTCGACCGCCTCGATGATGTCCGCAAGGCTGATGCCCTGCGCCTCCCGGGCCAGGCGGAACCCGCCGCCCGTTCCACGCGCCGAGGTGAGAAGGCCGGCTCCGGCCAGCCTCCCCATCAGCTTCTGGGCAGTCGGCAACGGCACACCCGTCTCCCCGGACAGCAAAGTCGCTGAAAGTTGGGCGCCGTCACCGTGACGGGCCGCGGCGGCCATCATGACGACGGCATAATCGGCAAGAGAAGTCAGTCGCATGGGTTCAATCGGATCATTTCGATCCGATTGCATGTGGGCCTGGGCGAGCGGGAAATCAACCCGCCCGCCGCCTTGCGGAAATCAGCTGCTTCTTTGGCGTGCAATCCAGGCGTCGACGTTTCGCTCAAGGATCTGAAGCGGCACCGAGCCCGAAAGCAGAACGGCGTCATGGAAACCGCGTATATTGAAGCGGTCGCCCAGCTGCTGCTCGGCGCGCGCCCGCAGCTCCTCTATCTTGAGCTTGCCGACCATGTAGGCGGTCGCCTGCCCGGGATAAACGATGTAGCGCTCGATCGCCTTGACGATGCCACCGGGGGCATCGGCGCTGTTATCCTGGACATATTGGATCGCTTTCGCGCGGGTCCAGCGCTTGTCGTGAATGCCGGTGTCGACGACGAGGCGGATTGCGCGGTGGAGCTCGAGCTGAAGCCGGCCGAAGTCGCGATAGGCGTCAGTATACTGGCCCATCTCCTTGCAAAGCTTCTCGGAATAGAGGCCCCAGCCCTCCCCATAAGCATTGTATCCGCCGAACTGGCGGAAGGGCGGCACCTCGGAGCCGAGCTCCGCCTGGATGGCGTTCTGGAGGTGGTGACCTGGTATGCCCTCATGGCAGAAAAGCGCCTCGACCTCGGTCGCCGGCATGTCGTTCATGTCGTAGAGGTTCACGTAATAAGTGCCGGGCCGGGAGCCGTCGGGGGTGGGGTCCTGGTAGAAGGCTTTGCCGGCAGACTTCTCGCGGAACGGCTCCACCGCCTTGACTACGAGTTCCGCGTTTGGAACCCGGCCGAAATATTGCGGCATCTTGGCCCGGACCGCCTGATAAGCCTTTTGAGTCTCATCGAGATACATCTGCTTGCCGGCGGGGGTGTTGGGATAATAAAATTGCCGGTCGGT
>JADDQD010000051.1 GCA_016781555.1 Pseudomonadota bacterium
ACCACGAACACCGCCGCCGCCGGGCGAACCATCGGGATCGAGCCGGTCCCACTCGGTGTAGCCAAAGCGCGCTTCACTTCCCGCTTCGCGCTCCATCGCTTCGAACTCCGCGCAAATCCTGTCGCGGAGCGATTCGAACCAGTCTCGCGCTGCCTGCTGCTGGTCATCGAGTTCGATCATTCGGGCCATCCGTCCGTCTGTCTCAGCGCCTCCGCAAGCCCGATGCCCGCAGCAACTGCGATATTCAAGGAGCGCGTCCCCGGCGCCTGAGGGATGCGAATGCTGAGATCGGCTCTGCTATGGACCTGTTCAGGCGCGCCGCGGCTTTCCGAGCCCATCATAAGGGTGTCCGTGGGCTGGAAGCGCACGCAGGGCAAACGGAGCGCGCTTTTGGTCGTCATCAAAACCAGCCGGCCGGGAATCTGCCTTTCAAAGGCCTCCCAACTCGCATGCCGAGTGACGTTCGCCACCGCCGCATAGTCCATGCCGGCCCGCTTCAGCGCACGGTCGGACCAGGGGAAGCCACACGGCTCCACCACGTCCACAGGCGCGCCGAGACATGCAGCGAGCCTCAGGATCGTGCCCACATTTCCCGCCTGATCGGGCTCGAACAATGCGATGCGCATGGTGTGCCAGTAGCGCGTGCGGTGAACCGTGTCACAGGCCCGTCAAAATCCAGGTTGGCAAAGCGCGCTTCAGGGGGCTATCAGGCCCGCCAAGCCGCTGGGGAGCGACCTTCACGCGGTGCTGTGTCGAAAAGCGTCGCTGCCGCCAGCGTCTTTTGGCGGATGGCGTTTTTGCACATCCGGTTTGAATCGTTCGAAGGTATTTATGGCGACGGTTGAACATACCGATGGAACCGCTGAAGCGGCCCCCCCAACCGGCGGAGAAGGGCACCGCCGCCGCGACTTCATCAACGTTGCGGCAGTGAGCTTTGCCGGGGTCGGTGGCCTCGCGGTTCTCTACCCACTCATCAATCAGATGAATCCCTCGGCTGACGTTCTCGCCTTGTCCTCCACCGAGGTGGATATTTCGCGCATCCAGCCCGGCCAGGCCATCAAGACCATTTTTCGCAAGCAGCCGGTTTTCATCCGAAACCTGACTCCCGCCGAGATCCAGCAGGCCAATTCGGTTCCGGTTGGAGACCTCCGGGATCCGCAGACGCTCGCCGAGCGGACCCGTGACGGCAAGGCCAACTGGCTGATCACCATGGCGGTGTGCACCCATCTCGGCTGCGTCCCGCTGGGGGCCGCCGAGGGCGAGAACCGCGGCGAATATGGCGGCTATTTCTGCCCCTGCCATGGGTCGCACTACGATACAGCGGCGCGAATCCGCAAAGGCCCCGCGCCCAAGAACCTGGAAGTTCCGGAGTTCGAATTCCTGTCCGATACCGTCGTGAAGATCGGCTGAGGTAACGCAAGATGAGCTTTCCCTGGGCACAAGCATACGAACCCAAAGCGCCGCTGATGAAGTGGCTGGACCAACGGCTGCCGCTGCCGCGCCTCGTCTGGAACTCGGTCGGCGGCGGCTATGAGGTTCCTCGCAACCTCAACTACATGTGGAATTTCGCCGTTCTCGCCGGCTTTGCGTTGATGCTCCAGATCGTGACCGGGATCGTCCTCGCGATGCATTACGCCCCCGCCGGCGATCTCGCTTTCGAGTCCGTCGAGCACATCATGCGCGACGTCAATCAGGGCTGGCTGCTGCGCTACGCGCATGCGAACGGCGCCAGCTTCTTCTTCATCGTCACCTATCTCCACATCTTCCGGGGGCTCTATTACGGGTCCTACAAGGCCCCCCGCGAACTCGTCTGGATGCTCGGGCTCGTGATCTTTCTGCTGATGATGGCCACTGCTTTCATGGGTTATGTGCTCCCCTGGGGGCAGATGAGCTTCTGGGGTGCGAAGGTCATCACGAGCCTGTTCGGCGCGATCCCGCTGGTCGGGGAGCCCATCCAGGCGTGGCTTCTCGGCGGGTTTGCTCCTGATCAACCTGCATTGAACCGCTTCTTCTCGCTTCATTATCTGCTGCCGTTCGTGATCGCGGGAGTTGTGATCCTCCACATCTGGGCGCTTCACATTCCCGGCTCGAACAATCCCACGGGCGTTGACATCAAGTCACCGCAGGACACGGTTCCGTTTCATCCTTATTACACGGCCAAGGACGGCTTCGGGCTCGGCGTGTTCCTGATCCTCTTCTGCGCGACGTTGTTTTTCGCCCCCAATTATCTCGGCCACGCGGACAACTACATCCCCGCCAATCCGCTCTCCACGCCAGCGCATATCGTGCCCGAATGGTATTTCTGGCCCTTCTATGCGATTCTCCGCGCCTTCACGGTGGATTTCATCCTGCCAGCGAAGCTCTGGGGTGTGGTCGCCATGTTCGCGTCGATCCTGCTGCTCTTCTTCCTCCCCTGGCTCGATACGTCGCCCGTCCGCTCCGGCAGCTACCGACCGCGTTTCAGGCAGTTCTTCTGGATTCTCATCCTAGACGTGCTGATCCTCGGCTGGGTCGGGGGGCTTCCGGCCGAAGAACCGTACGTGATGATCAGCCAGATCGCGACCATGTACTATTTCGCGCACTTCCTCATCATCTTGCCGCTCCTGTCCAAGCTCGAGCGGACGCTGCCGCTGCCCAACTCCATCGCGGAAAGCGTCCTCCACGGCGAAAAGCGGGAATCGGTACCGTACGGCGTTCAAGCAAAGCCGGCTGAATAAGGGGTTTAATCGTGGTTCGTTTGTTAGGCGCCCTTGTCGGCCTCGGCTTTCTGCTTGTTCTTGCGATTTCGCTGGTGACCGGGATCACCGGTTTTTTCCGCGAGCCGCCGACCGAGACCATTGAGCACAAGTTCCATCAGGATCCAAAGCACGTATCCTTCTCGTTTGACGGGCCGTTCGGGAAGTTCGATCGGCAGCAGCTCCAGCGTGGGTTCCAGGTGTACAAGGAAGTGTGCGCCGCCTGCCACGGCCTGAACTTGGTCGCGTTCCGCAACCTCGCTGATCTCGGCTATGAAGAAGCCGAGATCAAAGCGATCGCCAATCAATGGGCGATCGAGGTTCCGGACATCAATCCGGAAACCGGTGAGCCGACGATGCGCAAAGCCATCGCGGCGGATCGCTTCCCCAACCCATACGCCAACGAAGTTGCGGCTAGGGCGGCGAACAACAATGCTATGCCGCCCGACCTGTCGCTGATCACCAAGGCGCGGCATCATGGCCCGGCTTACGTCTACTCATTGCTGACAGGCTACCAGAACCCGCCGGCGAACTTGCCGAAGGAAGCGCGTCCGGGGCAGGGCCTCTATTACAATCCTTATTTCCCGAACCTCAACCTGGCGATGCCGCCGCCCATCGCGGCTGACGGGCAGGTCACTTACGCTGACGGCACCAACCCGACCCGAGATCAGATGGCCAAGGACGTTTCTGCCTTTCTGACCTGGACGGCGGAGCCCTTCCTGGAGAATCGCCATCGGACCGGCATTGCCGTCCTTCTCTTCCTCCTGGTCGCTACCGTTTTGGCCTATCTCTCCTACCGTCAGATCTGGGCCAGCAGGAAGCATTGAAGAGCTGAGAACTGAATCTGAAAGGGCGTCGCGGTGAGCCGCGGCGCCCTTTTTGTTGAGGTGGTTTATGAGCAAAGGCCGCGACGACATCCGCAGGCTGATCCGTACGATCCCCGGCTTTCCCAAGCCCGGGGTCCAGTTCCGCGACATCACGACGCTGCTGCTCGATCGGGACGGCTTTGCGGCCGCGGTTGAGGGGCTGTCCGCCGGCCTGGAGGAGAAGCCGGATCTTATTGCCGGAATCGAGGCGCGCGGGTTCGTTTTTGCCGCCGCGCTCGCCCACCAGCTTGGCACCGGGCTCCTCCTCATCAGGAAGCAGGGGAAGCTGCCCGGGGCGACCATTGCCGAAGAATATGCCCTTGAATATGGCACCGACCAGCTTGCGATGCACATCGACGCTTGCGCGCCCGGCGCGTCGGTCCACGTGGTCGACGACTTGATCGCCACGGGCGGCAGCGCGCTTGCGGCAGCCCGGCTCGTGCAGCGGGCGGGCGCGCGGTTGACGGGCTTGTCCTTTGTTATCGATCTTCCTGATCTTGGCGGCGCCGATCTTCTCCGTGGGCAAGGCTATTCCGTGCACACCCTGGTAGAATTCGAAGGCGACTGAGCCGACCCCGGAAACGGCTAAGTGCTTCTGGAACTGCGCTTTGGTGCCGGACGTTTATGGTCGGTTCAAACAGCCTAGGCGGTGACGCCTGCTTGATCGCATTCCCGCCGGGCTTTTTTGGGAGTGCATGCCCATGTTCTTTTCCCAGGTCCGTGCCGCTGCGCTTGCAGTCGTGGCCGGCTTCTCCCTCAGCGCCTGCGCATACGGTGAATATGGCTATGGCGGTGTCTCAGTTGGTCTGGGAAGCGGCGGCTATTACGACGATTACGACCCCTATTACGGTTCTTATTACGACCCGTTCTACGATGGCTATTATGGCAGCCGCGCCCGGTTCGGCCGCGGCTATTCGTCCGGCTTCGGCTGGTATGACGGCTTCTACTATCCCGGCACGGGCTTCTATGTTTACGATCGCTTTCGTCAGCGGCACCGCTGGAACGACGGCCAGCGCCGCTATTGGGAAGGCCGTCGCGGACTTCGCCAGCATTTCCGCGGCGAGGATCGTGCATTTCGTCAGCACTTTCGCGATGAGCGCCGGGCTTTTCGTCGAGGCGAGGTGACACGCGATCAATTCCGCGCGCATCGCCGCGAGGAGAATCGCGCCTTTCGCGAGCATCGCCGAAGCCACCGGCGGGGGCATAACTGACCTAATTGATCCGCCGCTCCGCTGGGAGGAGAATCAACCCTCTGCCGGCCGCCGGCGCATCAGCACGATGGAGGTGAAGCGCAGCACCGGCGCGTCATGCTGGTTGGTGACGGTTGTTTCCGAGCGGAACGACCCGAGTTCCGGCTTGCTTTGTGAAGGCCGCTTTTCGACGATCGTGCTCGAGACATGAAGCGTGTCCCCGGGGTAAACCGGCTTTAGCCATCTCAGCTCATCGACGCCCGGCGATCCAAGTCCAGCCTGCTCGGTGCTGACCACGTGGCGTGCAATCACCGCCATGGTCATGGCGCAGCTATGCCACCCACTCGCCGCAAGCCGCCCGAAATGGGTGTTCGCCGCCGCCTCGTCGGAAAGATGGAATGGCTGCGGATCATATTTCCGCGCGAAGTCGATTACCTCCTCGCGCGTCACCTCATAGCTCCCGAAATAGGTTGTCCGCCCGACTTCCAAATCCTCGAAGTAGATCATCGACATACTCTCCCTGCGCCTCATCTTGGTAGCAGGGCCCAAGGGGAATGGTACTTGGCGCGTACCGATCGGGTGAAGGAACCCGTCCGAAGGCGGTTGGGGGATTTAGACGTTGAACCGGAACAGCATGACGTCGCCGTCCTGGACCACATACTCCTTGCCCTCGGAGCGGAGCTTGCCGGCATCGCGCGCGCCCGCTTCGCCCCCGCAGGCGACATAATCCTCGTAAGCGATCGTCTCGGCGCGAATGAAGCCGCGCTCGAAATCGGAGTGGATGACGCCAGCAGCCTGCGGTGCCTTGGATCCCTTTTCCACCGTCCACGCACGGGATTCCTTTGGTCCGGCTGTGAAAAAGGTGATGAGATCAAGAAGCTCGTAGCCGGCACGTATGACGCGTGTGAGGCCTGTCTCCTCGAGGCCAAGATCGGCGAGGAACTCGGGCCTGTCGGCCGGGTCCATCGTCACGATTTCAGCCTCGATCGCCGCCGATACGATCACGGCACCGGCGCCTTCGGCTGCCGCTTTCTCGAAAACGCGCGTGCTGTGCGCGTTGCCACCGGCGGCATCGGCCTCGTCGAC
>JADDQD010000078.1 GCA_016781555.1 Pseudomonadota bacterium
GGCGAATGGTGGGCGACCTTTCTCGCGGTGAGGCCTTACGCCGACGATTTCTACAACACTGGGCGCGAGACATTCCTGTTGCCGGTCCGATGGGAAAATGGCTGGCCGAGGATCACTGCGCCCGGAGAGACAATCCCGTACGTGCATTCGAAGCCCAGGCTTCCGCAACGGGGCAAAGAAGCCGTTCCGACCAGCGGCGCCTTCACGATCCGCGACGAGTTCGAGGCCCCTCGCCTCCCGCCATATTGGATGATGATGCGCAATCCGCGGGAGCAATGGTGGAACCTTTCTCGAGGCGCACTGACGCTGAAGGCACGGCCGATCGGACTTGGCGACTTCGGGAACCCCTCCTTCCTTGGCCGGCGGCAGCAGCACATAAATGCTTCTGCGTCGACGGCGTTGCGTTTCACTCCCTCACGGGAGGGCGACAAGGCAGGACTCGTCGCCATTCAGAACGATGAATATTGGTACTTCCTTGGGCTCGGCATGGAGAAGGGCCGCAAGGTCGTTAAGCTGGAGCGCCGTGCCGGCCCTTCGGACAATGAGGCAGGCACAGTCATTGAATCGGTGCCAATCGACATGCCGGAAGGCGCGCCCCTTCATCTCAGGATCGACGCCCGGGGGCCGGCCTACGATTTTTATTACGGTACGGGCCCTGGGGAATGGAAACCGCTTCGCCGCGGCGAGGACGGAACCATGCTCAGCACCAAGACTGCCGGGGGGTTCGTCGGAGCCCTGTTCGGCCTCCACGCATACGCCGCTCAATGATCTTTACCTGGAGCCCTTTCATGCGAATTTCCCACATGCTCGCGGCAGGCGCCGCTCTCATCGCGACGCCAGCGGCTGCGCAGGTCGCGCCCAGTCCTGTTCACATGAACCAGACCGGCTTTTTACCGACCGGCGTGAAGCGCGCCGTGGTGCAGAATGGCTCGACGAAGCCGCTCCAATGGCGGCTGGTGGACGCTGCTGGACGGACGCAGGCGAGCGGGACGACCAGCGTATTCGGCAACGATCGCTGGTCGGGAAGCCACGTGCACCAAGTCGACTTCAGCGCGTTCGGCAAAACCGGCCGCGGGTACCGGTTGATCGTCGGCGGCGCGCGAAGTCGCCCCTTCAGCGTCTCTCCCGCCACTTATAATCGGCTTCCATATGACGCGCTCGCTTACTTCTACCACAACCGCGCCGGGACACCGATCCTGGCCCGCTTCGCCGGCGGGCCGCAATGGGCCCGCCCCGCGGCGCACCTGCCGGAGCGCGCCAGCTGCGTCAGGGGCAAGGATTCCAAGGGAAACGTTTGGCCGGGCTGCGACTACACGCTCGACGTGACCGGCGGCTGGTACGATGCCGGCGACCACGGGAAGTATGTGGTGAACGGCGGCATTTCCCTTTGGACCTTGCTTAACCTCTACGAGCGGCAGCGTGCCTCCGGCACGGCCTCGCCTTTCCAGGATCGGAAAGCCGCAATCCCGGAAGCTGGCAACGGTGTCAACGACCTCCTGGATGAAGCGCGCTGGGAGATGGAGTTCTTCCTCAAGATGCAGGTGCCGGAAGGTACCCGCCTCAAGCTCCCGGTCGGCATCAAACGTACCGAGCCGGGCATGAAGTTCACCGAGGTCAACGCGTCGGGAATGGCGCACCACAAGCTTGCCAGCGAGAAGTGGACCTCGCTGCCGATGGCGCCGCATGCCGATCCGGGAAAGCGCCAGCTTTTTCCGCCGAGCACAAGCGCGACGTTGAATCTGGCTGCCACGGCTGCCCAATGTGCACGAATCTGGCGCGAGATCGATCCAGCCTTTTCAGGCCGCTGCCTTGCCGCCGCCGAGCGTGCATTCGCAGCCGCCAAGCGGAACGCTGAGATTTATGCCCTCGCCGACTTCACCGGCAGCGGCGCCTATGGCGACAACGACGTTTCGGACGAGTTCTACTGGGCGGCAGCCGAGCTGTTCCTCACGACCGGCCAGCCGGACTATGAGCAAGCGCTGAAAGCATCGCAGCACTCTCGAACGCAAGTGCCGACCGAAGCCTCCTGGCCGCGGGTGGCAACCTTGGGCACGATGTCGCTGGCGCTGCTCCCTAGCAAGCTTCCCGCAGCCGATGTGCAGCGGCTTCGCAGGACCCTTGTCGCGGCGGCGGACGCCTTCCTCGGGGATACCGGCAAGGTGGGTTATGCGATTCCCTATGCACCCGCAGGCTATCCGTGGGGATCGACCTCTTCGGTGCTGAACCGGGCGATGGTGCTCGCGCTTGCGCACGACTTCACCCGGAACCCGCGCTACCGGAACGGGGTCATCGACGGCATCGACTATCTGCTCGGCCGCAACCCGCTCGATCGCTCGTTCGTGAGCGGATACGGCGCGCGCCCCCTGCAAAACCCGCATCATCGCTTCTGGGCGCGGCAGCTTGACCCCAAATTCCCGCCGCCGCCGCCCGGTGCCTTGTCGGGAGGCCCGAACAACACATCCATGACCGACGAGATCGCGACCGAAATGAAAGGCAAGTGCGCGCCGCAGATGTGCTGGGCCGACCACATTCGCGCCTTCAGCCTCAACGAAGTGGCGGTCAACTGGAACGCGCCGCTCGTCTGGGTAGCGTCTTACCTGGATGAAAAGTGAGGAACCCCTTCTTCCCTGGCGAGGAAGGGAGCTTCTCCTAAATGGCATGACATGGGACCGGCTCCGCCTTGCTAACGAAGGGCCGGTGTTCATCGACTTGGCCCGCACTTTCAATTAGACTGCGCTGTTAGACGGAGGTTGGCATGCTCGTGTCCTTTCCCTTGATGCTACTGGTTTCTTTTGCTCAAGATGGGGGCATCGAGCGCGCCCAACGGGATGGGCCGATCCAGGCGGGCGCTTCCCAATCTGAAATCATCGTCAGGGGCAAGAAAGTAGCGCGTGGCCCAGTTTTGGGCTCGCGGCTTCCACGGGTCATTGAGCCTGATCCTCGAGGCTTCGTGCCACAGGTAGCTTCGGATACGGGTATTGGAGGACTGACGCCGCAAAGCGGCATGGACCCGTTTGCCGGCGGTACGCGCAAGGTCAACGTCAAGACTTGCAAGAGTAGCGACAGCCGGATGACCGAGGTCGCTCTTTGCGACCTGGCGCTCGCTCAAAAGGCAATTGGTGAAGGCGATTTCGGTTCTGCGCGGGGCGCCGTCGACCGCGTTTTGACGAACCCGAGTAGCGCGGACGCAGACAAGTTCTTCGCGCACCGCTTCGCTTTCGAGATCGCAACATTGGAAAGCGACTCCAAAGACCAGAGTGATGCGTTGGCGGGCATGCTTGCCTCGGGGCTTCTTGCACCGGAGGATCAAATCCTCGCTCGAAAGACGATCGCCTCCTTGGCAATCGCCCGCGGCGACGACGTGGCCGCCATCTCAGAGCTGGAAAGGCTGCTTGCCGAGGCGCCGAATGATGCCACGGCACAGGCCAACCTCGGTGTGCTTTATGCACGTGGAGACCGGCACGATCAGGCACTGCCACGGATCGAGACCGCTGTGCGGCTGACTGCCGCTGCAGGGCAGCCGGTTCCAAAGAGCTGGAGTGACTACCTAGCCCGGCGGCGATAGCGCGGCCGTGAAGCCGTTTGGCGCATACGCCATTTAGAGCAGAGTGCGCTAAAATTTGAGCCGTTCACCCTGAGCCCGTCGGAGCCTGTCCTGAGCGACGCCGCAGGCGGCGTCGAAGGGGGCTGTCCTTCTTTCCCCCCAGAGGGCAAAACGGGGCTTCGACAAGCTCAGCCCGAACGGAAACGAGCACTGATCCAGGCTTCACGCAAGTTGCTCTACTGTTTTGGTTGGCCGGACGTGAAGCAGCGTAGCTGGCAAGCGCCGCGCCAGCAAAAGCATGGGTGCGACTTGCTGCCAGCAGGCCTGCCGACACCTGGCATCTTGATTTCAGGACATCAAGGAGCGGCGACGGTCAGCTTCGCGCTTTTTAAGTCCACCGAGTTGGGTCCAGCCATGATCGTGAAGGAGCCAGGCTCGACAACCCGCTTCATGTCGATGTTCCAGAAGGAAAGATCGTCGGGAGTTATCGAGAAGGTTACAGTCTGGCGTTCGCCCGGCCGCAGCGTCACACGGCGGAACTTCTTCAGCTCCATCACCGGCCGCGTCACCGACGCCTCGTCGTCGCGCACGTAAAGCTGGACAACCTCGTCGCCTTCGCGCCTGCCGGTATTGGTGACATCGACGCTCACCTCGGCATTCTCACCCATTCCGACCGTGGGTCGGGCGACACGCGGCTCGGAAATCTGGAAGGTCGTGTAGCTGAGGCCGTAGCCGAACGGGTAAAGCGGGGCCGTCGTTTCGAACAGATAACCGCGCCGGGCAGTGGGCTTGCGGTTGTAGTAGACGGGGATCTGGCCGACGTGCCGCGCGAAGGAAACTGGAAGCTTGCCCCCAGGGTTGAAGCGGCCGAAGACGACATCAGCCACTGCGCTGCCGGTCTCCTGGCCGAGATACCAGCCCTCGATCAGCGCCGGCGCGTTTTCGGCGAGATAGTTGACCGACAGCGGGCGGCCGTTGAGCAGGATCACGACGGTGGGCTTGCCGAGTGCGAATATCGCACGAGCGAGTTCTTCCTGCTGGCCGATCAGCTCCAGCGATGCCCGGTCGCCCATGTGGGTTTCGGACCAGGCCTCACGGCTGGTCTGCTCGTTATCGCCGAGCACCATCACGACCACATCAGCCTTGCGCGCGGTGGCGACCGCCTCCTTGATGAGACGACGGTTCACTGCGGGATCGGTGAGCTTCACTTCGTCCGCCGACCAGGAACGGCTCTCGGTGATCCGAACGCCCTCAGCGTAGTCGACGGCAAACCGCCCTTTCGCCTCGTTCTGCATGCCTTCAAGCACGCTGACGACGTGCCGCGGCTCGTCGCTATAGCCGCCAATGGGTGTATTACGGGCATGGGTGCCGAGCACGGCCATGCGGCGTATTCGCGAGGCATCGAGCGGCAGCACCCCCTTGTCGTTCTTAAGGAGCACCATCGCCTTTCGTGCCGCCTCGCGGGCCAGTGCGATCGCATCCGGAGTCGCCGTCTTCGCGTCTGCAGACGCGGCATCCACATAGGGATTTTCGAACAGCCCCGCCTCGAACTTCATGCGGAGGATCCGCCGCACGGCATCGTTCACTTGCGCCTCGGGAACCTGCCCGCTCCGCGCCAGCTCGGTCAGGTGTAGATAGGCTTCACCGTCGGGCGTTTCGACATCCACACCGGCGGCCAGAGCTCGCGCTGCGGCAACCTTGATGTCGCTGGTCATCTTGTGGCGGGTCATGAGCTCCCGGATCGCGAAATAGTCGCTGACCACGGCTCCCTGAAAACCCCACTCTCCGCGAAGCACGTCCCCCAGCAGCCATTTGTTGATGTGCGACGGAACGCCGTCGATCTCGTTGTAGGAAGCCATGACGGAGCGGATTGGAAGCTCCTTCACCGCGCGCTCGAACGGCGGGAAGAAGTTGGTGCGCAGATTCCGCTCCGAAATATCGGCCGGGCCGACATTGGTGCCGTTCTCGGGCTGCCCGTGGCCGGTGAGATGCTTCAAGGTCACCAGAACCTTGTCCGGCGCAAGCGGAAGTGTTCTTCCCTGGAAGCCCCGAATAGCGGCGAGGCCCATTTCTCCAACGAGGTGCGGATCCTCGCCATAAGTCTCCTCGATGCGGCCCCAGCGCGGATCGCGCGCCACATCAACCACTGGCGCGAGCGCAAGGTTGGTGCCGGCTGCCCGCATCTCGCGAGCTGCGATGCCGAAGACGCGTTCCACGAGCTGCGGATCCCAAGTGCTTGCAAGACCGATCGACTGCGGGAAGCTGGTAGCGCCGCGCGAGACATAGCCGTGGAGCGACTCTTCGTGCATCAGCAGCGGAATGCCGAGGCGCGTGTTCTCGACAGCCCAGCGCTGCGCTGCATTCACGTAAGCGGCCGTCTCGCTCGCGATGCGGTTCACCGAA
>JADDQD010000286.1 GCA_016781555.1 Pseudomonadota bacterium
CAGTGCCGGTCGCAGTGGCCTCCCGGCCGACAATGACAAGGACCGGCACGGCCATTGGCGACACGCGCTCCAGCCGTACGTGAAGCATCGTCCCCGCTGCACGGTCCAGCAGTCGCGCCAGGCGGCCGACTTCGGTCATCCGCTGCTTGGCGTCGTCCCAAGCGGCCCGGAGGAGGAGGTGTTCGGGCTCGTAGCGACGGAGTACATCGTAGATAAGGTCCGTTGAGAAGGTCACCTGCTTGCCCGATTTCCGTTTTCCGGGATGGTGTCGCTCAACGAGGCCCCCAATTACGGCGACTTCCCGAAACGCTCGCTTCAGGAGGTTAGAGCCTTGCACCCAGTCGACGAATTCTTTTTCCAGAATGTCCGCTGAAAACAAGGCGGCGGGATTTTCGATCGGCTCAAGCCCGTAGCAGGCAAGGGCGTAATCGTTCGAAACGAAGCCGAGTGGCTTCAGCCCCGACGCTTCCATGCGCCGGGTGATCAGCATCCCGAGAGACTGGTGCGCGTTCCACCCTTCGAAGCTGTAGGCCACCATGTAGTGCCGATGCTCGTGCGGGAAGGTTTCAACCAGAAGCTGGTCAGGTCGCGGGAGCACCGAGCGTTGTTCCTGCACCTGAAGCCAATCGCGCACATCATCCGGAAAGCGGACCCACTCGGCACGGTCGTGGAGGAAATGCCGCACGCGCTCTGCAAGGTTGGTGCTCATTGCCATCCGCGTACCGACATAAGTCGGGATCCGTGCCGATTTGCTGCTTGCGCGGACGAACAGATCGGTGCCTTCGATCTTCTCCACCTCGAGCACCAGCCCCGAGAAAAAGAAGGTGTCGCCCGTGCTGAGCGTCGAGGCGAAAAACTCTTCCACCGTGCCCAGTTTACGGCCGTTCCGGAAGCGGACGTCCAGCACAGGTGCGTCGACAATGATGCCGGCGTTCATTCGATGCTGCTGAACAAAGCGCGGGTGGGAAACACGCCAGGTTCCCTCCGCGTCGCGCGTCAGGCGCTTGAAGCGGTCATAGGCGCGCAGCGAATAGCCGCCGCTCTCGATGTAGGAGAGGACTTGGCCGAAGAGCTCTTCGCTCAAGGCTGCGTAGGGCGCTGCGGAGCGGACTTCCTCCAGCATTTCCGCTTCGCGAAATGGGCCCGCGCATGCCGCTGCCATGACGTGCTGGGCAAGCACGTCCAAGGCGCCGGGGCGGAAGATTTCGGCGTCGAGCTCTCCATCCTCGATCGCGTCGAGCGCGGCACGGGCTTCAAGATATTCGAAGCGGTTGCCCGGCACGAGGATTGCCTGGCTCGGCTCGTCCAGCCGGTGGTTGGCACGACCGATCCGCTGGAGAAGGCGTGAGGAGCCTTTCGGCGCCCCCATCTGAATGACGAGCTGGACATCGCCCCAGTCGACGCCAAGGTCGAGGCTCGCGGTGCAGACAAGGCCGCGGAGTCGACCCGCGGCCATCGCGGATTCTACTTTTCGACGCGCTTCCACCGAGAGGGAGCCGTGGTGGATTCCGATCGGCAGGTGCTGGTCGTTCACCGCCCACAGGTCCTGGAAGATGAGCTCCGCAAGGCTTCGTGTGTTGCAGAAGACGAGCGTCGTCTTGTGCCGAGCGATCTCCCGAATGACGTTCTGCGCTGCCCATCGGCCCGAATGGCCGGACCAGGGAATGCGCTCGTTCTCCGGGAGCATGATTTGGATGTCCGCTGGACTGCCAGGCTCGCCAATCACCAGATCCACAGCCTCGATGTCTGCGTGCGGAGCCAGCCAGCCCTGATAGGCTTCCGGATCGGAGACGGTGGCCGACAGCGCGACCCGCCGCATTTCAGGGGCGAGCCGTTGCAGACGTGCCATCGCGAGTGCAAGGAGGTCGCCGCGCTTTCCCGTTGCGAAGGCGTGCACCTCGTCGATCACGATCGTACGCAGATTCGCGAACAGCAGCGGACTATCCTCGTGGCTGAGGAGCAGGCTCAGCGATTCGGGGGTAGTGAGCAGGATCTGCGGAGGGCGCACCCGCTGCCGCGCCTTTCGGTCCGAGGGCGTGTCCCCCGTCCGGGTTTCCACACGGATGTCGAGGCCCATTTCGTTGATCGGAGTGAGAAGATTGCGCTGAACATCGACCGCGAGCGCCTTCAGTGGGCTGACATACAGGCTATGCAGTCCCTCGATAGTGTCGCTCTCCCCACCCGAAGACTGTTGCGCTTCTATGATCTCGACGAGGCTCGGCAGGAAACCCGCAAGCGTCTTACCCGCCCCGGTCGGCGCAACCAGAAGAGCATTCCGACCCGCCCGCGCCGCAGCCAGCATCTCGAGCTGGTGACGCCTCGGCTGCCAGCCTTTCTCGCCGAACCAACGAGCTAGAGCAGGCGGGAGGTCGCCGGTTCGCGGGCTCAGCATGCGCCTCCGGCGTCAGGTGCCGAGCGTGTCGTCATTCCGATGCGCTTTATCTTCTTCGCGATACAGGTCTCGGGTGGCTTGCTCGGTCCGTTCGATCTCCCGCCGGCTCGATTTGCGGTTCTTCATGACAGCCCAGGCGAACACCAACACCATCAGCAGCGGCCCGATTATGACAATCAAGCTCCAATTAAATCCGCCTGCGTCCATTTTCCGCTCCTTTCCTTCGCCTACGGGCAATTGGAACCCGCGCGTTCGTCGGCCATATAGCTCCTGATGGCCCGCCTCGGTTCCTGGATCGAACCTTTTCCGGAAGGTATCTACGTGAGGCCCGCAGATGCCTGGGTGGACCCGAGCGAAGCTAAGGCCCGCGCCTTGGTAACGCATGGCCATGCTGATCACGCCCGCGGCGGACACGGCTGCGTTTGGGCGACACCCGAAACACTCGCTATAATGGAGTGCCGCTACGGCCCACAGTCGGCCAAACCGGCTAGCTACGGGGAGGTCGTGCAGCTTGGCGAGGTGGAGGTGAGCTTCGTCCCCGCCGGCCACGTGCTCGGCTCCGCTCAAATCGTGATGGAGCATGCCGGCGAGCGGGTGGTCGTCTCAGGCGATTACAAGCGGCGCCCCGATCCGACCTGCGCGCCGTTCGAGCCAGTCCCCTGCGACATCTTCATCACGGAGGCGACCTTCGGCCTGCCGGTTTTTCGGCATCCGGATACAGGTACCGAGATGGATCGGCTGCTCGAGCGGTTGCACGCCAATCCTGAGCGCTGCGTTGTGGTGGGTGCATATGCGCTTGGCAAGGCGCAGCGACTTATCGCGGAGCTGCGTTGCCGCGGCCACGGCGACCCGATTTACATCCATGGCGCGCTCCAGCGCCTGTGCGAGCTTTATGAAGAGCATGGCGTGCCGCTGGGCGAAATCCGCCCAGCCACATCGGCATCGAAGGAAGAACTCCGCGGAAAGATCGTCCTTTGCCCGCCCGGCGCACTGAATCACCGGTGGTCCCGGCGGCTGCCGGATCCGATCACCGCAATGGCCTCGGGCTGGATGCGGGTCCGCCAGCGCGCGCGCCAGCGCAACGTCGAGTTGCCGCTGATCGTCTCAGACCATGCCGACTGGGACGAACTCACCCAGACCCTCCAAGAACTGAGGCCGCAGGAGGTGTGGATCACGCACGGGCGCGAGGACGCGCTGATGCACTGGTGCGCTTTGCACCAGATCCAAGCCAGAGAGCTTAACCTCGTCGGTTATGAGGACGAGGATGATTAGGGCCTGATCGGCTGAGGTGGAAGCGCTAGGCGCTTCCGCCGAAGGCGTGAATCAGGCTCTTTTCCTAAAGTCTAGCGCGGCTCGCGCTGCTCGCGTTCGACCTCTTCGGATTCAGCATCGATCCGCCCGAGCCGCTCCTGGCGTGCGCGTTCAACAAGCGCATTCCAATCAACCTCGTCGGCATTTTGGCGCTCCGCACGGGCTCGGTTGATGAATTGCGAAAGGCAGCCGGTGGCGCCGCCAGGGCCCACGGGTGAGCAGCTCTGGATGCCCGTCCTGCCGACATATTGAAGCTCAAGCGCGCGCGTCGCCCAGCTCGTATTTTCCGAGCGATCGGCGTCTCGGAGCGGAGCCGGAATTCGGTAGCGGTCATTCTCGGGGCGCCTTGCGCAAACCGTGATCTCATCCTGCGTGCTTTGGGGGCAGGGATCCTCCCCGTAGACGATGAGCTGATTGACCTTGAGATCCTCGACCGGCGTGATTGCGGTCCCTCCGGTCTGCGCGATCGCTCCGCCTGCGAGGAACAAGCCAGCCAATGCGGCAGCGGCGGAAAAAGCGGTCTTCATGGTTCAAATCCTTTTTGAAAGCTGGATGGCCACGCGGCAGCCGGCGCGGATCACGGCCGACAATAGCGGATAGCCCAAAGTGTCTTCCGCGCCCGCGGCGACGGCAGTTTCGCGGTGCGCAAGTTCTTCCGCCTGGAACTCGGTGATGGTGCTCGAAAGGTCCGGATCCTCTTTTCCAAGCGCCCGCAGCTGCTCGGAATAATGCTTGTCGATTTCAGTTTCGACCGCTGCCGTGCAAGCCATCGCGGCCCGGGGGCTGATCAGCGCTGTGACCGCGCCGAGCGCGTGCCCTGCGACATTCCAAAGCGGCTGAAGCAGGGTCGGGCGAATGCCGCGATCCGTCATCAACTGGTCGAAGTGCGCGAGGTGCCGCTGCTCCTGGTGGGCCATATGGGCGATAATGTGAGCGGTGGGATGCTCCTCGCCGAGCACTGCGAGTTGGCCCGCATAGATGCGGGTTGCGCCATATTCACCCGCCTGGTCCACCCGGATCATGGACGCGATGTCAGGCCGCTCGTCGCCGGGCCGCCAATTGGGGCGGGAGGCGCTCACGGATTCGCTCTGGGACGTCTGAGGCTCAGCCATAAAATCACCATGGCGGAGGCGGTTGAAATGAGTGCATTCCAGCCCGCCATCGACAGGCCCAAAAATTGGAACTGCACTTGGTCACACCGAACGAGCGGCGCGCTTAGGATATCCTTGAGGAGGTCGCCGCCGCCGCTACCGGTGGTGGTGCATCGGGTGAAGCCTTCGAAAACTCCAGCCTCAACACCCGCATGGTAGGCGCCGACGGCGCCACTGGAGAGAATGCCAAGTGCCGCCAGCCAAACGAAGCTCCTTCCGCGATCGGGCAGCCCGCGAAGCGCGAAGGCCAAAGCTGCTAAAGCAAGTGCCGTGTAATGGCCCCAGCGCTGCCAGTGGCACATCTCACACGGATGAAGCCCGCCGAAATACTGCGATCCGAGGGCGCCGGCCAGCAAGGCAGCAGGCACCGCAAGCGCAAGCGCCCTGGCCTTGTCGAGGCTGGTCATGAAGCGGGATCCAACGAGGTCATGAAGATCATCTAGGCACGACTTGGCTATTTTCCAAAGGTGGTGCTCGAACGCCGATGAATGGGGCATTGCCGCCACCGCTCACAGGCGAAGGCCGAGCCTTGGGCCGGTCCAGACGATCAGCAGATAAAGGGCCATGGTGAGCGCGCAGGACAGGCCGAGCGCGATCCAGAACGGCGTACCGGATCGGAGCAGGGCGGGCAGAACCAGGAACAAAGGCGTGGAAGGAAGAAAGTACCAGAAGCTCGACTCAGCGAGCGCGGCGACCCGGCCGCTGTCTCCCGTGTCTCGCCAGAGCCAGATCATGGTCAGCAGCGATATGGTTGGAAGCGACACGAGCAGCGCCCCGAGGCCGGGCGCCCGCCGAGCGACTTCGGATACGATCGCAACGATGAAGCCCGAGAGCAGCGCCTTGACGATGAGATAAGTCATGGCTCGGCTATACAGCGCTTCCGCCGAAAGCAGTCACCGCTTTCGAGGTGATTCCAAGTCAGGTCGAATGACTTGGCGGCTAGACCTTGATCG
>JADDQD010000096.1 GCA_016781555.1 Pseudomonadota bacterium
TGACGACTGGCGTGCCGGGCTGCTGACGGACGACGAAGTGCTACTTCGCCTCTTCCGCCTCAATCAGCAACGCGCTTTCAAGCCATAGAACCGGGTGGGGTGTCCGCTTTTCTGGCGGCCTACCCAGAAGCAGACGTCCGCCTTACGGCCAAGACCCGACCCCCGGACGCCCGCCGACGGCCGCCTTTCCGCCCTCAGAGAACTTTCCCCACGCATCTCGCGCGGCTACGTTCTCCCCATGTGCAATCGCTACCGTGTCTCCGCCAAGCAGATCGAGGTGGCGAAGCGCTACGGCTTCCACCTAGGGAAGCTGATGCCTCAACCTGAGCCGCTGCCGCCGCCAGAGTTATTTCCGAAGCGGCCCGGCTGGATCGTCCGCAAAGCCGACGGCGAGCTTGTCCTCGACGTGATGAAATGGGGCATTCCGCGCCACATGAAGGGGAAGAGCGGTAAGCCGATCGTCAACTATGTCACCAACGTCCGCAATCTGGACAGCCCGTTCTGGAAGTCGACCATCGCGAACCCGCATTATCGCTGCCTCGTGCCGGTGACCGAATTTTGCGAATGGAGCGGCGAGAAGGGCTCGAAGGCAGAGCACTGGTTCAGCCTGCCAGGGAGCCCGATCTTCACCTTCGCCGGTATCTGGCGCCCCACCGTCGATGGGAATTGCTACGCCTTCCTCACTTGCGAGCCTAATCCGCTCGTCGCGCCGATCCACGAAAAGGCCATGCCGGTGATCCTCCACGAGGAGGATTATGACCGCTGGCTTGATGGCGAAGCGCACGACGCGTGCTCGCTCGCCGCGCCCTTTCCCTCGCAGTTGATGAAGGTCGTATAGATGGCGCTTATGTTGAGCGTGGCCGCCATTGTCGCGGCCGGAACCGCATTCACGTGCACGCCTACGCACGTTTGGGACGGCGACGGTCCCATTTGGTGCGCAGAGGGTACGAAAATCCGGCTCGCAGGTATCGCGGCGCGAGAAATCGACGAAACTTGTCGGCCAGGGCACCCTTGCCCGCGGGGGAGCGGGAAGGGCGCTCGTGATCACCTGGTGAAGCTGCTTGGTGGAGCTAAAGGGATTGCCCCTTCGCGTCATGTGCTCGTGAAGGCGCCACCATTACGATGCCTATCGGAGGGCTCTGGCAAAGGGGGCCGCACGGCCGCTTGGTGCTCAAGCCCCTCCGCTGGCGACATCAGCTGTGCGATGGTGCGATCAGGCTATGCCTTGACCTGGCCGAAGCATGGGGGCGCGCGAGTGTGCCGGCGCCGCTGACGGAATGGGAGCTTTGGGCGTGCGCCAACGAAGTGCTCCGGCAACACGGCGACGACGCGGCCTTTGTCGCCGCTCAACGCGCGGATCAGCTGCTGGGCGAGAGCGATCATGACGGTGCTCTCACGTGGCGTGCGATCCTTCGGCGGATCAACGAATTGCAGGCCAGGACTGCCGGACTGCCTCACTAGGCGAATGTGCGGTTCGAGCCATCCCAGAGGTCGGCCGGTAGCCCTCCGGCGCTGTTTATCCAGGTTCCGAGCGGCCTCGGGACGGCGGGTCCAGCGCCGCGGCTTCCCTAATCATCCGCTCGGCGTGAGCGAGCGCGTGCCGCGCCACTTCCCGAGCGGTATCGCCCTCGATTGGCTGGCCGAGATGCTCGCGCGGGGGCCGGTAGACGACACCGCGATCCTTCGCAGCGTGGAGCAGTATCTCGTTCTCGTGCACCTTCATGTCGCCAGCACCAGAGCCCACAGCGACCGGCTTCCCATGCTGGTCGAACGAGATGCCCAGAATGCCGCCGCCCGGCTGGAACTTGCCAGAGACGGCGAAAATCGCGCCTCCCGACGCTCGAAGGATCGTGTGTTCACCGACGTTTCGCGCGTGCAGTAGATACTTCAGAAGCTCGTCCGATTTGCGCTCGCTCCTTTTCGCTTCGAACCACCTCCTCGCCGCCGGGGTAGCTTTCGACGCCTGTTCGAGCTTCGAATAGATCGTCCCATGGTACTGGATAAAATCCAGCCAGGCCGACTCCCGCTGAGGTAGAGGTGCTGACGAAGCGACGATGATCGCCGCCGACCGGAGCCTATCGAAACGTTCTTTGGCTTGGGCAAGTCCCTCTTGATCCACATCCGCGTCCCTTGCAGCCGAAGGGGAGGTTGGTCGTCGCCCGTCCCCATCTCGCTCCCCTAGAAACTGTTCACCCGCTTTCCAACACGCAACAATTTCTGGTCCCGCTGAAGCTGGAGCCCCTTGCCCGGTGGAGCTTTGGGCGTGTGCCAACGAGGTGCTTCGCCAGCACGGTGACAAGGCCGCCATGCACGTTGCCGAGAGGCTTGGCGCGGTTGCGCTGGCGGGAGACGCGGAGGGCATCGTCACTTGGCAGGCGATCGCGCGGCGGGTTGATCAGCTTCAGGGAGCGCCTGAGAACCGGCAGTAGGCGCCGCGCCGGGGCCTAGTGTCCCAAGCTCTGCCAGTAGAAGGCGCGGCGTCTTTGGTCGTAGAAAAGCGCCTGAACGTGCCCGCACTCGAAACAGAAGCTCATAGCGAGCCCTCCGTCGACCGGCCGTAACCAGATGAGCGCGACCCAATCCGGGACCCTGCCGATGCACACGACCTTACGGCGCCGTCACGGACGAGCGAGTGGTTCGGAGCATCATGCCGACGCACCTAGTTTGCGTTAGGCGCCGGCAAGTCGACCCCGCTAAGCTTCCATCCTAACCCATGCCGCTTGAAGACCATTCCTGAGCCAGGCTTGCCCTTTGACGTCACCAGAAACTCAGAGAAGCCGCGCCGCTCGATGATGGGGCTTTCCTCTACCTGAAGCGCGCCCATTGCCTTGTTCGGCGGGTTCGATTGGTTTCGCTTCGAAATGAACATCGCGCGCACGCCCGCCGGCGAAATCATCCCGTCGATCATCGGTCCAACCATGGCGGAGCCCAAAGCCATTCCAAGCCCGCCAAAGCCGCTCGTGTCCTTCTGCGCCTGAATCATAATCTGCGCCATCAGCTCCGCCTTCATGTCCTCTCGAAGCGCCGGGAAATCGATGTAGGAGGCGAATGCGTCGCTGTCGTTTTCCTCAGCTGCCGCTTTCATCTGGCTCAGCGTGTAGGCAGGCGAGGCGAAATACCAGGTGGCGCCGGCAGCGATTAGCACGACGACGGCGATCGCAAGCCACTTAGCTCTTCCCATCCTCCTGGCCCCCTCTCGAACTGTTCGCCGGCTAAGCCACGCTTGGCAAATGGCGCTCGAAATCTGATCGATGATTGCAGCTCTGCCACCGCTGCCGTATACTGGCCGTGGTCACTTTAGAAGCGGATCACGGCCGCCCTTAATCGGGGCGGCCTTTTTTCGCGCCTCGGAAGAGGCAGCCCCCTACCAGACCGCACTAGAAGTCTAGCCGTCGCGCGTCAAAGAATGAGGTTAGGCGATTCCGGGTGGCTAAGTCTCCAGCCAGTCTTCTCAGGGGCCGAAGTGGCGATCACAAGTAAGGGTCAAGTAAACCTCAACACCCGGAATAAAACCGGATATTCACTTACCCTTCGTCCGCGTGTATCTTCTGCACGGGACAAACGAAGTTGATGGGCAGGGCTATCGAAGCGCTCTGTTGTCGCTTTCGAGAGACAATCAATGTTGTCCCGCTAACAACGGGAGCAACAAATGATCACGCTCGATTCTCACATACGCCTTCGCCCTGGCCTTCTCCAGAAGGAGGCGGCCGACGAACTTCAGGTCTCAACGCGAACCCTCCAGCGCTGGAGCCGCCAAGGCTTCGGGCCTCAGCCGGTCCGCGATGGGAGCCGCGTTCTCTATGATCCGGCCGCCGTCGAGGCGTTCAAAGCGGGTGTCCGGTGATGGGTTGGCCTATTCGCAAGAACACGGCCCCCGCGACCGCCGAAACGCTCAGGACATCTGCAGCGAAGTTGGCCTTAGCAATCTCCGAAAACGAGACACGTCACACGCAAGGCTCCACCGCCCTGGCGGACCTTGCCGACGATCCCGTCGCCTTCGCCGAAGCTCAAGACGCCCTGGATGTTATCGAGGGAGCGATTCGTCGGGACAAGCGGGCGCTGGCGCTGATCGAGCCCAAGATCGCCGAAGCGGAAGAGCGCGAAGCACTCGCCAGCCTCGAAAAGGAAGCGGCCGATCTTGATCGGCGCACCGGTAAATTGGAGCGGAAACTCGCCGACCGTTATCCGGGCCTGGCGGAGGCGATGGGGTCGCTCTTTGAAGAGCTAGAGGCGAATTCCGATGAATGGAATTCCCTCGGGTCAAAGCTTCGCGAAGCCGGGCTCGGCCACCTTTCGAAGCATGACGCTGAGTTCCGGGCGCGCCGCAGCTTCCCGGCCGCGGTCTGGCCCCACTTTACCAGCCTGTGGCGCACGGCGCTGGTAGTCGCGCTGGACGGCTCCACGCGCTTCCGCGGCCCGGCTCACCGGTACGAGGTTCGCTGATCTCAAAAAGAAAAAGGCCGGCGCCAAGGGATAGGGCGCCGGCCGGTGCAAGCAGGAACGGATAATGAATATCGAAGACGCGGCGGCTCCAGAAGCCGCTTTGGATCACCATGTTTCCGCAGTGGAGGCCGAAATTCACGCTGCCGGCGGCCTCGAAACGCTCACCGATGACCTCGCCCACTTCAGGGAAGTTGAGGCCGCTATCGAGCCAATGGCTGCGCTTCTATTCGAAGCCGCCTTCCAGTCCATGGCCGTCGACGTCGACATGGTTATGGATGCCCTAGGACTGAGGGATGCAGATGGCGCCGCGCGCGTCCGGCGGATCGTGGAAAGGGCCGTCGAAGATGGTGAAGCCGCTAGGGAGGTCGCGCTCGGCGGTGCCTTAATTTGTGACGCCGCCAACGCCGCGACTTGCCGCGCTGAGTGGTCGAAGTGGGAAGCCATGGCCGACGATGACTTGGGTAAGAATGCCGCGGGCCTCGATATTTATCATGCCGCTCGGCACATTCAGCGGCGGCTACTCCGCCACGACCAGGCGACACACCCGATGGGCGGCGCGCTGGCGACCCTCACGGGATTTAGGAGTGCAGGCCTTCCGCTCGGGCGGAGCGCATGGCGCTATGCGCGTGACGGGGCGCTCGCCGGCGCCGAAGATTTCAAGTCGGAATGCGAGGCAGAGGCAGAGCACCTGAAGTTTGTCGGCGACGCGGTCTCCGGCGCGCTGGCGGAGGCCTTTCAATGAGCGCGGTCGCTGCAATCGACTCAGACGTCGCGCTACTGAAGGCGGCAACGCGGCTCGCTTTCGCGGAAGGGTTCAGCCCCGACGCGGCCGTCGACCTAGTGGTCGCGCGGCTTCAGACCGATGGTCGGCCGCCGTCGGAACTAGGGATCGCCAGGGCGCGGGCGGAGGCGAAGCTTGCGAACCGGGAGCGTCGCCAGGGCCACATAGATCGTCACGAAGCTGATCGTGCCGATCGCGACCGCCTCTTCCGCGCCGCGTTGGCGGGTCGTGAGGAATCGCGCCCATCATCAGGCCAGGTTGCGAAGGCGGAGCCGCCGACAAGCGAAGAAATCACCGCGTGGATTAATCGCCTTCACGCCACGGGCGACGCGGCCGCGACAGAGGCCGCGTGCGCGTTGCGCCGGCTTTACGCGGGGATGGACCGCCCGGACGATGGGGCGGCTGAACCTGTGAACCTATGGCAACGCCACGAGGCTCCCGACTTGCCGAAGGGCCTCTTGCCGGCCGTGGTGGAGCGGTTCGCTTTCAGCCAGGGCGAGATTATGGGCGCCGATCCGGCCGGTATAGCCATGTCCGCGCTTGCGGTTTGCGCGGCGGCGATCACCGACGAAGTTCGCCTTCAGGTGAAGCAACATGACCCCTCGTGGTGCGAAAGCGCCCGGCTATGGGTCGGGCTGGTCGGCATGCCGAGCACGAAGAA
>JADDQD010000010.1 GCA_016781555.1 Pseudomonadota bacterium
AGCCCATCAGATAACAAGCTTTTCGCAAGCGGATCGGCCTGGCGAAGTGGTAGTTGCCGGGTGGGAAGTAGATACGGGGACCACCCCTGTTGGCCCCACCGGCATTGACCGTGGTGCCGGCGATCAGGCTGTGGATGAGGTTGAGGTTGGCCGTTCCCGCCCGCTGGTCGTCCGCCTTGCCGCCTGCCAGCACGAAGTTGATCATCGGCCGACCTTCGTCCTGCGGCTGGGAAGGAGTGGCTTGAGACGTGGCTCCTAAGGCTCTTGCTTCGCTCCAGCCGAGCGTAACTGCCGAGAGCAAGGCTTGCAGCGTCTGGCGTCTGTCGTTGAGCATTGTTGCGTGTTCGACCTAAGCTCCTCATCCGCGTTCGCGGAAGAGGCTTGAGGAACGGGTGGTCCTATGTCCTGAGCTGCGCGCTCTGCACGATCCGCTCAAATTCCGGGAGACCTGACGGAAAATAGTGCATCTTCGCAGCGTCGAACAAGGCTAGGTAGAAGCGGCCGTTCACTATCGCACCCACCGCCCTCCCGCGGCGCTCGAGCTCATCTCCGCCGAGATAATCGTAGTCGAACTGAAAGCCCGGCTGGCCGGCGAACTGGCGCGGGGAAAGGTTGGTCATGTTGAACTGCGTCGCACCCCCACGAATCCGATAAAAACTCTCGATCATCGCTGCGATTTCCGGGGGGCTCATGTCGGCGCGGAAATTCGGCACCTTGCGATCGGCCTTCCGACGCTGGACGACGATGCGCTTGTTGTTCTCGAGCCCGCCAATGAATGCGAGGCTGTCGAGCAGCGGTCCGTTAAGCGTCCAATTCTCCTCCCGAGCAATGTCGTTGGGCCCGCGCGGTATGCGGTTCCACGCAATCGTCGGCGTCACCCGCATGCTGTCGCGGGCCACCGAGTGCGAACGCGGCTGGACCAGCCAATAGGAGCCCAGCCCAAAGCCGCCGCCGCCGGCCCCACCTGCGCAGCCGGCGAGCAGCGCGAGAGCCGCGAACGGGGCAAGGATCTTCTTGAACATCGCTACTCCTTACTGGGCGAGCGAGAAACGAATCATCGGCGCGTCGGTCGCCTTGGGGGCGAGCGCCAGATAGCGGCTGAGCGCCGCTTTTGCTTCCTCGCGCCTACCGGCCTTCTGCACTGCGTAGCCGTGGTTCCGCCACGCCTCCGGCGGAGCGTCCGGGTAGGCCACCGCGGCGGCATAGCCTTGCGCGGCGCGAAGATCGTCGCCTTTCTCGCCGCGCAGCCGCCACACTTCGGCCTCGTAGAAGCGGAGCAGCCCGTTCCATCCGTCCTTGGCCAGGTTCTCGATGATGTAAAGGCTGGCCCCAGGGTCGTTGAGCTTCACCTGGTCGTCAAGGAAGCCGCTCCGGTGCGCTGCAATGGCTTTCAGGAAACGGTCGCGCCCGCGCGCCTGCGGCCCCGACGCGGCCGTCACTTCGCGCGATGAGGCACGTAGGTCCGTCATCCGCGAAGCGGGTGCCGGGTGGGTCGCGAACAGCGAGTAGCCGCGGTGGGGCCGCTTCTTGCGCATGCGCGCGCTGGCTTCGACTTCCTCGATGAGCTGCTGCCACGTCTCGGGCATGGCCAGCGGGTCGTAGGCAGCCTCTGATATCAGCTTCAGCCCCATCGCATCCGCTTCTGCCTCGAGTTCGCGGCTATAGGAAAACAGCGAGAGGATCGTTCCCATCTCCGCAAGCCGCACTGCATCGCCGAGATAAACGCCCGCTGCGCCGCCGCCGACGCCAGCCCCCATTGCGAGGATGCTCAACACGTCGCTTTTGCGCCGAAGGTCGCGCCAGCCGCGGATATGGTGACGCCGGAGGAAGTGGCCCGCCTCATGCGCGATCACGCCGGCAAGCTGCGCCTCGTCGCGCATCCGCGTGAGCAGGCCCGTGAAGACAACCATGAAGCCGGTCGGCGCCATGAAGGCGTTGAATTCGGGAATATGCGCCAGGTAGATGCGCAGGTCCTTCGCCGCCGGACCGCCGACGCGCTCGGTGAGTTCGCCGACATAGGAGGTGAGCGCCTTATCCTGGACAAGCAGGTTGGAGCCCGCAATCTCATGCTCGACCCGCTCATATTGTTGCCACAGCCCCTGCTCGTCCTTTTCCGTCGGACGGTAGCCGGAGGTGATGAGCGGCTTCATGGCGTGGGGCGAAATCCGCGCCTCCGCAACGCCGGCGAGCCCTGCGCAGCAGGCGCAGCCGAAGCCGCCCAGAAGCGCGCGACGAGTGAGCAAATCGGTCACTGCTGCCTCTCCCGAATGTTTCTGCCCGCGCGCATCCGCCCCAGCAGCCGCTCGACCATCTGCGCCGACCCTTCGGGCGTTCGGACGTCACCCTGCTGCGACTGAAGAACGTTGAACCAGACGACGTCCCCCGTCTTGAGGTCGACCAGCGATGCGAAAGCGGTCTGAGATCCACCGCCAACCGGTGCGCAGAAGCCGACAAAGCATCCTGCCAGCCCGAGCACCTGCATTGCCACACGGCCGGTCGAAGCGAAGCTATCCTGCGCGTAGAGGAAAAGAGCATAGTCCATGCCGGTCGCTCGACCGAACCGCACCGCGTCCTCTCCCAATGTCCAGTCTATCCCGCGCCTTTTGGTGGGCAGTCGCGCTCCGACATATTTGTGAAGCACGATCGAGTTGCCGACGGCGTTGTGGAGACGCTCGAGATCGGCAACCAGCTCCGGCGCAACGCCTTTGACCGCGTCGCGCGTCTCCATGATCCTTGTTCGCCCGCCGCGGCCTGCCTGCTGGTCGGCAAGCGCTCGCAGAAGGTTGGCTCGCGATTGTTCGGTCCAGTCGGCACGCGCTTCGAAAAGGCCACCGGTGCTGATCGAGCCGACCTGAACGTCCGGTCGCATCACGATCAGACTGTAATTGCCTTGCGGCGGCTCGAACTCGACGTCGGTATATTGCCGCGTCGAGACGCAGCCGCCGAGCGCCAACGACGCTCCGGCAAGAAGAAGAAAGCTACGCCTGCCCATGCCTGCACTCCCCATGGAATGGGGAACATGCCCATTTCATCCGAAAATAACAAGGCGTGCGAGCAGCTTACAGCAAATCACTTAGTAGCCACGATGCCAAGGCTCTCGGCCCACCGTCGGCTCGGTGGGCACGGGCGGCTCGGCCGCAACGGGCGGTTCTCGCAATTGGGTTGAGGAAAGCTCAGTCGAAGCCCGCAGAGCCGCCCGGGAGGTCGCCACCTTTACCGACGAAGCCTCCTCCAGCGGCCGGACGGGCGCGGCTGGCGCCCGCTGTGCATGCACCAAGAAATCCATCAAGCCTTTGAACAAACGCGCCATGGCACGCCAACGCGGGCGAAGCGATCTTGCTCCGCGATGGGGCTCCAGCGGCAAGCGCGCTGGGCACGCACTTGGTAACGAGCAGACTCTTGCCCCCGCCCCCTCCCGCTCGCTAGCAGTAGCTTTCCCGAGCAGCGCGGCACGGAGCCCATTGCCGACAAAGGAGTTACAAAGCGGATGGCGGCGGCAGCGCAGAGGTTGGTCTGGAATTGGGTGCCCTGGGCACTGGTGGCGCTGCTGGGCGCATCTTCACTTGGTGTGGTTGCGCTTCACCGCGGCGAAACGATCAATGCGCTTTGGATCGTGGTCGCGGCCGTCTGCGTCTACCTTACCGCCTACCGCTTCTACGGGTTGTTTATCGCCAGCCGCGTGCTCGGCATCGACCCCTCCCGGCGAACCCCGGCCGTGCGGCGCAATGACGGGCTCGATTACGTGCCCACCAACCGCTACGTCTTATTCGGCCACCATTTCGCGGCGATTGCGGGCGCGGGCCCGCTAGTCGGCCCGGTGCTGGCCGCGCAAATGGGCTATTTGCCCGGCACGCTTTGGATACTTGCCGGCGTCGTCTTCGCCGGGGCTGTGCAAGACTTCCTCGTCCTCTTCATCTCGACGCGCCGCGACGGCCGGTCCCTCGGTGAACTCATCCGCACCGAAATGGGAACAGTTCCGGGCGTGATCGCGATGGTCGGCATTCTTGCCATCATGATCATCCTCCTTGCAGTTCTCGCGCTGGTGGTCGTGAAAGCACTGGCGGACAGCCCCTGGGGCACATTCACCGTCTTTGCGACCATGCCGATCGCGGTCTTCATGGGGATCTACAGCCGCTACATCCGACCTGGCCGGATAGGGGAAGTCTCCTTGATCGGCTTTGTCGGCCTGATGCTTGCGATTGTCCTGGGGGAGGACGTTGCGTCGAGCCCGATGTGGGGCCCTGCCTTCACCTTCTCGGGGGAAGCGCTCGCCTTGATGCTGATCGGCTACGGCTTCATCGCCTCGGTGCTTCCCGTTTGGCTGCTGCTCGCACCGCGCGATTATCTTTCCACGTTCCTGAAGATCGGTACGATTGTGGCGCTCGCGATCGGCATCTTGATCGTCCGGCCGGAGCTTCGCATGCCGGCCGTGACGCCGTTCATAGACGGCACCGGCCCGGTCTTCGCCGGCAATCTCTTCCCATTTCTGTTCATCACGATCGCCTGCGGCGCGGTGTCCGGCTTCCACTCGCTCGTGTCCTCCGGAACCACACCAAAAATGGTGGAGAACGAGTCGCATCTTCCGATGATTGGCTACGGCGCAATGCTGATGGAAAGCTTCGTCGCGATCATGGCCCTGGTGGCGGCAAGCGTGCTCGACCCCGCCGTTTATTTCGCGCTGAACAGCCCCGCCGCGCTTATCGGCACCACCACCAGCGAAGCTGCGCTGGCGGTATCGAGCTGGGGATTCACCATAACACCCGTCATGCTCGACCAGGTTGCCGGACAGGTCGGCGAAGCGACCATCCTGTCGCGGACCGGCGGCGCACCGACGTTGGCCGTGGGGATGGCGAACATCCTCTCGAGCGCGATCGGCGGGCCGGCGATGATGGCCTTCTGGTACCATTTCGCGATCCTGTTCGAGGCATTGTTCATCCTCACAACGGTTGATGCCGGCACCCGCGTGGCGCGCTTCATGATACAGGATTTGCTCGGGACGTTTGTTGCGCCGCTCAAGGATACCAAGAGCTGGACGGCAAACGTTACGGCGACGGCGCTCGCCGTTAGCGGCTGGGGCTGGTTCCTTTACCAAGGCGTCACCGATCCGCTGGGCGGCATCAACACGCTCTGGCCTTTGTTCGGGATTTCCAACCAGATGCTGGCCGCAATCGCGCTTACCATGGCCACGGTGGTTCTTTTCCGCATGAAGCGGGAGCGGTATGCGTGGGTGACGCTGCTGCCGTTGAGCTGGCTTCTTATCTGTACGCTGACCGCGGGTTGGCAGAAGATGTTTCACTCCGACCCCAAGATCGGCTTCCTCGCCCACGCAGCGAAATATTCGGATGCCTTCGCGCGCGGCGAGATCCTTGCTCCTGCCAAGAGTGCCGGGGAGATGCGACAGGTCATCTTCAACGATTATGTCAATGCGGGCCTGTGCGCTCTGTTCATGGCGGTGGTGGTGGCGATGGTGTTCTACGGCGTAAAAGCAATCGCGGCGGCGCGCGCCTCGGACGTGCCGACCACGAGGGAGGTTGCCGATGCGGTTGCGTGAAGCGATTCGGGGCGCAGCGCGCACCGCGAGGTTGATGGTCGGCGTTCCCGATTACGACACCTACGTTGCGCACCGCCAGGCGGCGCACCCCGGCGAGCCGGTGATGAGCCGGGCAGAGTTCCTCGCCGAGCGCGCCGAGAAACGTTTCGGCGGGGGCACCGAAGGGGGGATCAGCCGCTGCTGTTAAGCTGAGTCAGCCTCGGTCCTGGTCTCACCGTCGGGTAGGCGACAAACGTTCACCCAGCGTCTCGAAACCAGCGACGCGAGCCGCTCCGGCGAGACGCGAACTGAGCTGTTGAGGGACCCGGCAGCGGGAAATACGGTGTCGAACGCCTGCAACGACGCGTCGCAATAAACGGGAAGCGGTTGTGCGAGCCCAAACGGGCAAACGCCGCCAACCGGATGCCCGGTCAGAGCCAAGGCTTCCTCCGGCCCCAGCATCCGCGGCCGGCCACCGAACTCGGCCTTGCACTTGCCATTGTCGAGGCGGGCATCGCCGCGCGCAACGAGCAGAAAGTTTTCGCTCCCCACCCGCACCGCGAGCGTCTTTGCAATCCTCCCAGGCTCGACGCCCAGGGCCTCAGCCGCGAGGTGCACGGTGGCGGTGCTCTCCTCGACTTCGATGATCGGCAGGTCGGGCGCGTGCTCGGAAAGCCAGGCGCGGACCGACTCAAGGCTCATGAGGCTGAAGGTCCATCAGGCACCGATAAGATGGAGCGCGAGACTGCGCCGGTGCGGGCGGCGCCGGTGCTCGAACAGGTAGATGCCCTGCCAAGTGCCGAGCGCGATGCGCGCATCGACAAGCGGAATTGAGATCTGAACCTGCGTCAACGCCGCCCGAAGGTGAGCAGGCATGTCGTCCGGCCCCTCCTCATCGTGCGCGTAAGCGGAGCGATCTTCGGGCGCGATGCGGGCGAAATAAGCCTCCAGGTCGGCTCTGGCCTCGGGTGCCGCATTCTCTTGGATGAGCAGCGAGGCCGAGGTGTGGCGGCAGAAGACGGTAAGGAGGCCGGCGGTCATGCCCTGAGCTGTGGTCCAGCGGGAAAGCTGCGGCGTGACGTCCAGAAGTCCCTGGCGCTCGGTTGTTACTTCAATCAGTCCGGTGGCCTGCCGCATGGCGCCGTGATAGCGAAATCGGCACGGCTCAGCCAGCTACGGTCAGGCAGCTTCCTCGAAGCGGACGTGCGGTGTGCGGAACAAGCCGGCCCCGATCATGCCGGTTTCGGCAAGCGGCAGAGCGGCGGCGCAGAAACCGCACTCCGCCGAAAGCCGTCCGACCAACCAATGCGTTCGGCCGCACGCGGGGCAGCGGTTCGTTTCGCCCGGCCGGTAAACGGCGTGATAGCCGCGCGAGTCCGGCGCATGTGGCAAAGCCCTACCTGCACTCGCTTTGATGGACCTCAACATCGCCCTTCTCCTCAACTCGCTTGTACCAACTTAAAGCTGCGACGAGACGTTTTGTGCCATCGACGAGTTGAATAAGTTCTGAACGTTGCGGCGGCGCAACAGGTCTGGCCGACGCAGCTTGTCCCTCATCGCAGACGAGCGAAGGCGAAGGCTGCGGCTGCCGAACGGCCATGCGAAGCTCAGGAGGAAGGCCGTTTCGCGAGAGCCTCCCCGCCCTGAGGCTCTCCGGTCACGCGCTCAACCACAAGACCCGCCGTCAAGCCGTGAACGATTGTCGAGGCGCAGATAGTGAAGGCGACCGTCGCCCAAAGCTGCTGCTCATTGACGAGCTCCACGTGGTGGCCCGCATAAGCCAGATAATAAACCGAGCCGATCCCGCGAACGCCGTAAAAGGACACCGCAAGCCGCTCCCGTCGCTCGAAGCGCGTGCCAGCAAGCGACAGCCAAGCAACGACCGGGCGAATCACGAATATGAGCGTAAGCCCGATCGCCACGTGCGACCCGTCGAAATAAGGCCAAAGTGCGGGCAGCGCAGCGCCGATCCCCACCAGGATGATTGCGGTGAGCGCGTGCTCGAGCGACTCTGAAAAGTCGTGCAGCCGCCGGTGAAATCCGTGCTCGGTCTCCGATCGGCGAAGCGCGTAGCCCGACACGAAGGCCGCGATGAAGCCATAGCCTTCCACGAGTTCGGTTGCTCCGTAAGCAAGCAGCACGCCCGCAAGCGCGACGACGCCCGAGCCGGTTTTCGAAAGCGCATTCTCACGTGGCCAGTCGAACAGCACTTTTCCGAGCAGCCAGCCCACCGCCGCGCCAGCGGCGCCCCCCACCACAACCCGATAAATAAGGTCGCGCGCCAGCCATTCGCCGGCAAGCCCGAGGCTCAGCCCACCCGCCGCTGCAATCGCAATGCCCAGGTGCACGAAGGGAAAGGCCAGGCCATCGTTGAGCCCCGCCTCGGTGGTCAGTGTGTAGCGGACGGGATGCTCACCCCCTTCATGGGGAGGGCCGACCTGAACGTCGGCCGCCAGCACCGGGTCGGTGGGAGCGAGGATCGCGCCCAAGAGAAGGCCACCCGCGAATGTCATACCGGCAATCGTCCAGCCAACCACCGCAACAAGCGCAATGCAGAGCGGCATCGCGATCACAAGCAGCCGCAGCGTCGGCATCCACTGCTTGCGTTCCGCGATGCGGTCGATCCGAAGGCCGGTGCCGAACAGGCCGACAATGACGCAGAGTTCGCTAGCGATTTCCCAGGGCCGTGGGGTTAGCGTGGGGTTCAGTGCAGCCGGCATTCCCGGAATAAGGGAAAAGCCGAGGAGGCCGGCCAGGATCAGAAGCGCGGATGTCGCCGGTTCCCGGCCGGAGATAAAGCGCGGCAGCCAGAAGGCGAGGATGATGCTGACGCCGACGGCAGCGAGCAGAATGTGGTAGGATTCGAATCCGAACATCGATGAGTCCTGAAGCCCGCAACCGCCGGGCTGATCGGACCGAGCGGTGAACCGGCCACGCCGGAGGCCGGTTCCCGCTCCTCCGCCCATTTCTGGTCCACGGCTTTGTGGGTCGGATGAAATCGCCTGCTTCGGGCGAGCAAGCCGGGATTAACGCTCGCGCCGCCGCCGCCGGCCGCGGTTCCGTGCGGCTAAAGCTGTCACTTGCCCAATGTGGCCCGTCAGGAGAGTGCTTTTTTCAGCAGGTCGTTCACCACCGCCGGGTTCGCCTTGCCCTGCATGGCCTTCATGGTCTGCCCCACGAAAAAGCCGAACAGCTTATCTTTGCCCGAGCGGTATTGAGCGACCTTTTCCGCATTGGCTTCGAGGACCCCAGCGATCACCGCCTCGATGGCATCGGTATCCGAGGTCTGTTTCAGGCCCCGTTCTTCGACGATCGTGCCGGGGCCCTCGCCCGTTTCAAGCATGATTTCGAAAACCTGCTTGGCAAGCGTTCCGGAGAGCGTGCCGTCAGCCACGAGCGCCAGCAATTCGGCCCCCTGTTCGGGGCTTACGGGGCTGGTCGTGATCGTCTTCCCCAGGCGGTTCAGCGCGCCGAACAGATCCGAGATGACCCAGTTTGAAGCGGCACGGCCGATCTCGGGTCCGGCTTTGCCGGTTGCGGTCAGAAGCCGCTCGAACCAACGTGCGGTCTCGACCTCGGCCGTCAAGACGCTTGCATTGTAGGCGGAAAGGCCGAGCTCCGTTTCGTAGCGGTGGCGCTTGGCGTCAGGCAGTTCGGGCAGGCTCCCGCGGCACTCGTCCAGGAATGCGTCCGAGAGTTGAATCGGGAGAAGGTCCGGGTCCGGGAAGTAGCGGTAATCATGTGCTTCTTCCTTGGAACGCAACGACCGCGTTTCGACTCGATCAGGATCGAACAAGCGCGTTTCCTGCACAACCTTGCCGCCGCTTTCCAGAACATCCACCTGCCGGCTGGCTTCATATTCAATCGCCGCCATAATGAAGCGAACCGAATTGACGTTCTTGGTCTCGGTGCGCGTGCCTAAGGGCTCACCCGGTCGGCGAACCGAGACGTTAACGTCGGCACGCATCGACCCCTGCTCCATGTTGCCGTCGCACGAGCCGACGTAGCGGAGGATGGATCTCAGCTTCCGGACATAAGCGCCTGCTTCTTCGGGCGATCGCATGTCGGGCTTTGAAACAATCTCCATCAGGGCAACGCCCGAGCGGTTGAGATCGACATAGGAAAAGGACGGGTGCTGATCGTGCAGCATCTTGCCCGCGTCTTGTTCAAGGTGGATCCGCTCGATGCCGACCTGCTTGGCAGAGCTTTCGTCCTTGTCGTCGAGCAGGATCTCGATCAGGCCTTCCCCGACGATCGGGTGGTAAAGCTGGCTGATCTGATAGCCCTGCGGCAAATCGGCGTAGAAGTAGTTCTTCCGATCAAAGCGCGACCAGGTGTTGATTTGCGCCTGCAACGCCATCCCGGTGCGGACCGCCTGGACGATGCATTCGCGGTTGGGGACGGGCAGCATGCCGGGCATGGCCGCGTCCACGAGGCTAACCTGGGCATTGGGCTCAGCGCCGAACTCGGTTGAAGCGCCCGAAAAAAGCTTGGCACGAGAGGTGACCTGCGCGTGGACCTCGAGGCCGATCACCACTTCCCATTCGCCGGTCGCGCCCTGAACACGATAACTACTCACCACCAAGCCTCCGCACGTGCCGTGAAGCCCGCCCGCTGTTCAAAGGCGAGCCCGGCGTCGAGAACCCCCTGCTCGTCGAGCGCGCGGCCGATGATCTGGAGCCCGAGCGGCAAGCCTTGCTTGTCGAGGCCGGCGGGGACCGACATCGCCGGAAGGCCGGCAAGGCTCGCAGGGACTGCAAAGACGTCGTTCAGATACATGGCTATTGGGTCGTTCGACTTCTCGCCGAGCGCAAAGGCAGCCGACGGAGCGGTCGGAGTCAGCAGAAGGTCACACTCCTCCCACACCCGCTCGAAGTCGCGGGCGATCAGCGCCCTCACCTTCTGCGCCTGATTGAAATAAGCATCGTAGAAGCCTGCCGAGAGCACATAGGTGCCGATCATGATTCGGCGCTTCACCTCCGCCCCGAAGCCCGCCGCGCGCGTGGCTTCGTACATTTCGGTGAGGCCGCCCTGCCCCGGCATCTTGCGCCGCCCGTAGCGAACGCCGTCATATCGAGCGAGGTTGGACGATGCTTCGGCAGGAGCGATGATGTAGTAGGTGGGCAGCGCATAGCGGGTGTGCGGAAGAGAGACCTCCACGATCTCGGCCCCGGCATCGCGCATCCACGCAATCCCTTGCTCCCACACCCGATCGATTTCTTCCGGAACGCCCTCGATCCGATATTCGCGCGGGATGCCAATGCGTTTGCCGCGGATGTCCGCGGAAAGGTTCGCCTCCCACTGCGGCACCGGCAGGTCGAGCGAAGTCGAATCCTTCGGGTCGAAACCAGCCATGGCCTCAAGCATGATCGCGCAATCACGCACGTCCCGTGCCATCGGCCCGGCCTGGTCGAGCGACGAAGCAAAAGCGACCATGCCGTAGCGCGAGCACCGCCCGTAGGTCGGTTTGATCCCGGTTATGCCGACAAAGGCGGCGGGCTGGCGAATCGACCCGCCAGTGTCGGTGCCGGTGACGCCTGGCGCGATCCTCGCGGCGACCGCCGCCGCCGATCCGCCCGAGGAGCCGCCCGGGGTCAAGGGCGCATTGCCGCCGTCGCTGCGGCGCCAGGGCGAAATCACGGGTCCAAAGCCGCTCGTCTCGTTGGAAGAGCCCATCGCGAACTCGTCCATGTTGAGTTTGCCGAGCATGCCGGCACCGGCGGCAAGGAGGTTGCCGCTGACCGTCGAATCATAGGTGGGGGTGAAGCCCTCGAGTATGCGGCTGGAAGCGGTGGTCTGGACACCTTTGGTCGCAAAAAGGTCCTTTATGCCGAGCGGAACGCCGGACAAAGGTTTGAGATTCCCGCTCGCGCGCGCTTCGTCGGCACGCTCGGCGGCCGCCAGGGCAAGTTCGGGCGTCTCCACGACAAAGGCGTTCAATCCACGCGCTGCTGCCACGGCCGCGTTGAACGCGTCGGCTACCTCCCGCGCTGAAAAGTCGCCGTTGCGAAAGCCATCGCGGATGGCTTTCACGCCAAGATCGGTGATCGCGCTCACGGTGTCGCTCCTGGCTCGAAAATGAAGTGCTGGACCTGCACCAGACCTGCCGAAGCCCTCACTCAATCACCTTGGGAACGGCGAAGAAGCCGTGCTCTGCAACCGGTGCGTTGGCCAGCACCTGCTCGCGGATGGCGCCATCACTGACTTCGTCGGCGCGCAGGCGCTGCCGGTTGGGGATGACGGCCGTCATCGGCTCAACGCCCGCAACGTCCACCTCCTGCAGCTGCTCTACCCAGCCGAGGATGTTGTTCAATTCCGGCAGGAGCGCCTCCACCTCGCCGTCGCTGACGGCGATGCGGGCAAGCCTCGCAATGTGGCGGACCGTTGCAGTATCGACGGACATGGTTTCCTTGGAAGGCGGCGCTTGAACGACGCCCGGCCGCTACCACTGCTGCTGCACTGCATCAAGCGTTGCACTTGAAAGCTCCGGCCGTTTCGGCTTGTGGGGCCCCGCCCCCTATTGGAGAAGTGAATGTTGGCGCGGCGTTTCCTGTGGGTTGTGGCGGGGCTGGTGGTGCTCGTGATGCTGGCTGCGCTTGGCTATCGGCTGTTTGAGCGGCAGCTCATCCGGGCGGCGATGGTGCCGACAGCGGCATTTGCGGAAGTGCCGACACCAGGCCCGAACTATGCCAACAGAGCTTTGTGGATCGCGCGGCCCGACATTCCCAACCATCCGGCGCTGTGGCTGCCCACCGGCTTTGTCCCACCGGCAGAGCCGCAGTCGCCGGGCGCGTCGGTCTTCTTCGTTCACCCGACTTCGTTTCTGGACCGCTCGCGCTGGAACGCGCCGATCGACCACGAGGACTCGCAGCAGCGGGCGCGGCTGTTCGTTCAGCACCAGGCGAGCGTGTTCAACGGCATTGGCGAGATCTGGGCGCCCAAATACCGCCAGGCGACCTTCGGTGCGTTTCTGACCACGAAATCCGACGCCGAAAAGGCGCTGGCCTTTGCGTACAAGGATGTGCTCGCCGCCTTTGAAGCGTTTGTTGGTCAGGCACCCAAAAACCGTCCGATCATTCTGGCGGCACATAGTCAGGGCAGCCTGCATCTCACGCGGCTTCTGCGTGAGCGCATCGCCGGCAAGCCGCTCGCCAAGCGTGTCGTTGCGGCTTACGTAATTGGGTGGCCCATCTCCACCACGGCAGATCTTGAGCTTCTGGGGCTGCCGGCTTGTGAACAATCGGGGCAGGCGGGCTGCATCCTTTCATGGCAGACATTCGGCGAACCTGCCGACCCGAAAATGGTGACGGAGGTCTATGACGCTTCGCTCGCGCCGAATGGAAAGCCGAGAGCCGGATCGCCGATGCTTTGCGTCAACCCGCTGACCGGCAACAAGGGCGACGAAGCTCCCGCGAGTGCCAATCTCGGAACGCTTATCCCCAATGCGGAGCTCACCCAGGCTGTGCTCCTTGCCGGCGGCGTTCCTGCACGTTGTGACGTTACCGGCTTCCTCCTGGTGGGTGAGGCGGTTCCCGACCTCCCACCTTATGTTCTACCCGGCCGCAATTACCACGTTTTCGACTACGCTTTGTTTTGGTCCAACATCAGGGCGGATGCCGAAGCCCGCCTCAAAAGCTTCCCCAGCCAATGATTACGGCGAGCCTCGCGGAGTTCCGGGAGAGGCTGCCGAACGGCGGCCGCCTCCTTGGGCTTGACGTTGGCACCAAGACAATCGGCGTCGCGCTCTGCGACGCCGGCTGGACGATCGCATCCCCCGCCGAGCTCCTGAAACGCGGCAAATTTTCGGCCGATTTGGAAAAGCTGAAAGCGCTTGTCGGGCGGCAGGCGGTTGCCGGCATGGTCATCGGCCTTCCCCTCAACCTCGACGGCAGCGAGAGCCCGCGCACGCAGTCGACGCGGGCCTTTACGCGCAATCTTTTGCCGCTCGGGCTCCCGATCCTCCTTTGGGATGAGCGATGGTCGACCCAGGCGGTGACGCGTACGCTGATCGATGCCGACGCAAGCCGCGCCCGCCGCGCGCAGCTGGTCGACAAGATGGCCGCCGCCTATATCCTCCAAGGAGCGATCGATGCGCTCACCATGGCCTGACGCTGAGCCTTTCCGGCCGGGAAGAAGGAGACCCCTGGGCCGAACTGAGCTTGGCGAAACGATCCTAATTTGGTCTAGGGGCTGGTGATGGCCGATACCTTCCCACACCGCCACCTCCTCGGCATCGAGGGGCTTTCCGCAAAAGACATAGGCGACATTCTGGGCGAAGCCGACCGCTGGGCCGATATCAATCGGGCCGCCGGGCGGCACGACCATCGGCTTCAGGGCATCATCCAGGTCAACGCTTTTTTTGAGAATTCGACGCGGACGCTTTTCTCGTTCGAAGTTGCGGGCAAGCGGCTCGGCGCGCTGGTCGCCAACTTCCATGTTGCGGGATCGAGCATTCACAAGGGCGAGACGCTGATCGACACGGCTGAGACGCTGAACGCCATGCGTCCCGACATTCTTGTTATTCGCCATCAGGCGAACGGCGCCGCGCGCGAGGTCGCGAACGTGATGGACTGCCCGGTGGTGAATGGCGGCGATGGCCAGGGAGAGCATCCAACCCAGGCGCTGCTGGATGCGCTCACCATCCGGCGCCACTTCGGACGCTTGGAGGGTGTCAAGGTGACTATCTGCGGGGACATCCGCCACAGCCGCGTTGCCGGCTCCAACTTGCGTTCCTTGCCGCTGCTTGGGGCCGATGTCCGCGTCGCCGCCCCGGAAGCGCTTCTCCCCGATACCCTGCCGGAAGGGGTGCGCGCATTTGCTGATTTCGACGATGCGATGGCAGGAGCGGACGTCGTAATGATGCTGCGCATCCAGCGCGAGCGGATGGAAACGGAGCTAGCCCTCACGCTCGCCGATTATCACGCTCGCTACGGCTTGACGCGCGACCGCCTGGCTCGTGCGGCACCTGGTGCAATGGTCATGCATCCCGGACCGATGAACCGCGGCGTGGAGATCGATGGCGATGTTGCCGACGATCCGGAACGCTCGCTGATTTTGACGCAAGTGGAGCTTGGCGTCGCCGTGCGGATGGCAGTGCTCGATCTTCTCACACGAGGCAGGCGCGCCGCGCGCTAGGCTCGTTCCCGTTCATGCTGAACCGGGACCAGCCCACTTTACCTTTGAACGCTGTGCTTTTCCGAGCCGTGAGGTGAATCCACCTTTTCCTATGGTGGAGCCCTTGATTCACGGGTCAGGCCGATTCAGCCTGATCCGATCAAGGTCTAGAAAATACTCCAAAAGAAAGCGGCGGCCCAGGGGCCGCCGCTTGATGGACTGTGCCGGCTGCTTTTGCTTCAGGCGCTACGCGGGACGGAGCGGGCTGCCCATCGGGCAGGTGCATCCCCAGCGGTTGCCCGCACGAAGCAAGCGCCGCCTTTGCCGCGGATCGACTGGCAAGTACGGGTTGCCTCGGCTGGCGCGTTGAAGCCCGACACGGCCAGACGATGGAAAACACCCTTGCCAGGAATGGAAATAGTGGTGGCAAGCGGCGCGTGCTCGCTGAGGTGGTAGCGGCGCTGCGCCTGGTTCCAGGCCTTTTCCACTTGGACCGTGCTGCGATACGCGCCGATCTGAACCACGTACAGGCCCACACCACGGTTTGCGGCGGTCGCTTTCGTCTTGGTTTCGAACGCTTTGATCGGCGCTGGAGCGACTTTCGCCGCGAGGCGGGTCACATGCCCAGAAGGCTGGACGAGCGCCTTTACCGCTGCGCTCACCTGCGCCTTTTCGATCAACTGGTGCTTTGCCATTGCCGAAGAAGCAGGCACTGCCGCCTGCATCTGCGCGGGCTCGGGCTCAGCCACGGCAGCGAAAATCGGGGCCTCTTCGGGGGCTTCGTATGCGAACGCGACCGGGGCGGGAGCTTCCGCCGCAGCCGCCATTGCTACGACTTCGGGAGCCGGAGCGGCCGACACCGCCTCCATCGGACCGCCAACCGAAGCCTGCTCGGCGGAAGGCGTGACGGTTTCGGCGGCGGCGTAGGCTTGGTTCTGGAGCGACGGGGCGAGAGCCAGCCGGACCGGCTGACCCGCATCGGCCACGGGGGTGACGCCAAGGAGAGCGGCCACTTGCGTGTGCGGCGCGGACGCATTTGCAAAGCCCGCCCAATGCTCCAGGCGCGCGCCGAGCTCAGCCGGGGAAAGGTCCTGCGCGGCGACGGTTCGGGCCTTTTGCCACTCGCCCGCAAGTGCATAAGCCAGCGCCAGATTCTGGCGAACGCGCGCAGTGGCTTCGGGTGCACGTGCGGCCGGCTCAAGCATCTCGATGGCGCGCTGCGGCTGGCCGGCAAGCGCAAAGGCAAGGCCCACATCGGCGGGAGCGGCGGTGGCGGACAGACGGTCGAGCTCAATGCTTGCCTCGCCCGTTTTGCCCTGAGCAATGAGCGCGAGCGCCCGGCTGAGCGCCGCGCGCGTATTGCCGTTATCGAGGCTCAGCACGTCGCTAAAGGCAGTGTCGGCGGAGAGAAAGCGGCCGTTCTTCAGATAAAGGTCAGCAAGCAGCATCCGGTATCCGGCATCGCGCGGTGCCAGCTCAACAGCCCGTTCGGCAAGAGTCAGCGCGCGTGCAAGGTCGCCCTTCTGAGCTGTCTGCTGAGCCGCTGCGTAGAGCCTCGAGGCGCCCTGCTCCGCTTGCGGTGCTTTTCCCCAGCTTGAAGCGACTTGGTAGCCGCCGGGCTTGCAGCCCACCATGGTGAGGCCGAGAACGAGGGCCGATCCGACGAACTTGAAACCAACAGCCTTATTCATCTTGCACACTCCGTGTTTCAGTTCCGCTTGCCTGCTGCAGCTTGCCGGGTGACTCCAGCGAGCTCCGGCAGGGCGTTCAGCAGTTCATCCAGCGCTTCGGTGACGATCTGCTGGGCCGAGCAATGTTTGAGCGCGCAGGCCAGCCTCAGTTTCAGGTGACGTTCGGGATCAATGCGAAGAGTGAAAGCCGTCTTCGCTTTGCTGCCCGCGGCCGCGGGCCCGCGGCGTCGCGGAGCGGCTGTCGCCGCAGC
>JADDQD010000119.1:0-4066 GCA_016781555.1 Pseudomonadota bacterium
CAACCGGGCCACCGAGCCTTCGGAGATGAAGCCGGAAAAGCGGCTGTTCGCCTTTTCGATCCTTTTCCTGTTCGCTTTGTTCGGCGCCCTCGTTCTCGATAGGTGGTTTTGAATGATCCCGGACGGCCAAGACGACAAGGTTCGGGCCCGACAGAAGAGCCGCGCGGTGGTTATGGCGCTCGCGCTCGGCCTGTTCGTGATCCTGATGTTTGCGATCACGATTGCCAAGATGACGGTGAACCAGTGAACACCCTGACGCGCAGGAACGGCCGCACCGCGGCGCTTGCGGCGCTGCTGGTTGCCGCAATGGTCGGGCTCGCCTTTGCCAGCGTGCCGCTTTACCGTCTCTTTTGCCAGGTGACCGGCTTTGGCGGAACGCCGCTCAGAGCCTCGGAATTCGAGCCCGCGCTCCAAAGCACGGGCAAGATCATCTCGGTGCGCTTCGATGCCAACACCAATCCGGCTCTGCCATGGGAGTTCAAGCCCGAGGAGAACCGTCAGCGGGTGGCGGTCGGCGCGCGCGACATGGCCTTTTACACGGCGAAGAATGTCGGCGAGAGCAGCGTGACGGGCACCGCTACCTTCAACGTGACGCCTGCCCAGGCGGGCCAGTATTTCACGAAGATCCAGTGCTTCTGCTTCACCGAGCAGACGCTGAAGCCTGGCGAGGAAGTGCGAATGCCGGTGGTGTTCTTCGTCGATCCGAAGATCCTCGACGATCCTAACGCCCGACAGATTGAAGAGATCACCTTGAGCTACACCTTTTACCCGGTGGACCAGCCCAAAAGTCAGAGCTAGAGCGCTTCTCCGCAACGTGGGAAAACCGGTTTGCGGCCGAAACGCGCTCCAGCCATAGCTTTGGCGCTTTTTCCGAGCCGCTCCCGTATTTCCAAGCAGATGGAAACTGGTCTAGACGACCGGCCGAAACCCAGGAAGGACGCGACATGGCTGGAGCGAAAAGCCACCCTTACCACATTCTGCCACCGAGCATCTGGCCGTTGCTCGGTTCGTTCGGAGCGCTGGCCATGGCCGGCGGCGGCATCATGTGGATGCATGAGCAGGCCGGCGGGGGCTATATCTTCTTCGGCGGCCTTCTTGCCGTTCTGTTCGTGATGTTCAGCTGGTGGGCGGACGTGATTCGTGAAGCGCATTCCGGGGATCACACGCCCATCGTGCAGCTCCACCTTCGCTATGGCATGATCCTGTTCATTGCTTCGGAAGTGATGTTCTTCGTCGCCTGGTTCTGGGCTTATTTCAACGCGGCACTCTTTCCCTCTCCAGTGGAGTCGATCGGCGGCGTCTGGCCGCCCGCGGGCATGGAGGTGCTCGACCCGTTCGGCTTCCCGCTGCTCAACACGTTGATCCTGCTCTGCTCGGGCACCACGGTCACCTGGGCGCACCATGCCCTCATCCATGGCGACCGCGACGGCTTGATAAAGGGCCTCTGGGCTACGATCGGGCTGGGCGTGCTGTTCAGCTTCATCCAGGCCTATGAATATGCCCACGCGCCGTTCGGCTTTGCCGACAATATCTACACCTCGGCCTTTTTTATGGCGACCGGCTTCCATGGCTTCCACGTCATCGTCGGAACCATCTTCCTGATCGTGTGCCTGGTGCGCGCCTACAAGGGCCACTTCCGGCCCGAGCAGCATTTCGGGTTCGAGGCGGCGGCCTGGTACTGGCACTTCGTCGACGTGGTCTGGCTGTTCCTGTTCATCGCCATCTACGTTTGGGGCGGCTGGGGCGCCGAGCTCCACTGATCGAAGCGTCTTATGAGGTGGGATGCTCCGAAAGAGGACGCTCATGCAAGCAGGCCCACCACCCACTCCCGCGGGCGGGAGCGGAGTCGTCGAAGCGGCTTTGAAAGGCCTCTGCCCACGCTGCGGCGCGAAGTCGCTGTTCGCGGCGATTGTGGAATTCGCGCCGCGCTGCCGGGCTTGTCAGCTCGATTTCAGCGCCTTCAACCTGGGTGACGGGCCGGCGGCGTTCCTGACTCTTCTGGTGGGGGCGCTCATCACCGGGCTGGCAATTGCGCTTGAGCTGACGCTGGAGCCAGCCTGGTGGGTTCACCTGCTCCTCTGGCTCCCCATCACGACTGCGGCGGTTGCCGGCTCGCTTCGTTTCGCCAAAGCCATGCTCATCACCCTCGAATGGTCCGGCCGCCATGCCCCCGGCATGACTGAGGATTGCCGGGGGCAATCCTCACCAGACCATCAGCAGGGCGCGCGCGAAGGCCGCATAACGGCAAGCGAATGATGCGCTTTCCCCTGATCCCCTCCATCCTCGTCGCCGGCGCCGTGGCGACGATGATCGGCCTTGGCGTGTGGCAGCTCAATCGCGCCACATGGAAAGACGGGCTGATCCAGCAATATCGCGCCAATTCGAACCTGCCGGCGGTAGCCTGGCCCAGCATTCCGCCTGCGGACGACAGCCTCCTCTACCGGCGGGCGAGAGGCTTTTGCATGGAAGTCGTCGGCTGGCGGGCCGTGGCGGGCCGCGACGCCTCCGGCGATACCGGCTGGAGCCATATCGCCTCGTGCCGGACCGGAGGGCTGGAAGGCCCCGGCATGCAGGTCGACATGGGGTGGTCGACCTCGGCCGCGCCGCCGGCCGGATGGCGCGGCGGCGAGGTGATCGGCCTCATTGCGCCAGACAGCGCGCACAAGATCCGCCTGATTTCGGAGCGGCCGGCACCGGGTCTCCGCCCGAGCGCCCGCCCGTCGCCCGAGCTCATGCCGAACAACCATCGTTTGTACGCGCTGCAATGGTTTTTCTTCGCGGCGGCGGCAGCTTTGATCTACCTGCTGGCACTTAGGCGGCGGCAGAACAAAGCTGCTGGCCCTGAGGGCGCTGCCCAAAGCGAAGCGCCGCGGGCGGATCGGGATCGGCCCGACACCCCTTCCTGACCGATTGCTCGTCTTGCGGGCGGCGCCACGCGGTTGAAGCTCAGCCCGCCAGCGACTAAGTCCCGAGCCTCCATGATGCACCTCACCACATTGCCAAGCGGCTTCAAAGTCGCGAGCCGGCAGATGCCCGGGATCGAGACCGCGGCCGTCGGCCTCTACGCCGACACGGGCTCGCGCTACGAGCCGGCAGCTTTGAACGGCATCGCGCACCTCTTCGAGCATATGGTGTTCAAGGGCGCGGGCGAGCGCTCCGCGCGGGAGATCAGTGAGGCGATCGAGGATGTCGGCGGCGATCTCAACGCCGCAACCGATCGCGACAGCACCAACTTCACGGCTTCCGTAATGGCGGAGCACGTGCCGCTGGGCGTCGAACTGATCGCCGACATGATCCTGCGGCCGCGCTTTGCCGAACTCGACCTGGAGCGTGAGAAGGACGTCGTGCTGCAGGAACTCGGCGAAGCCCGCGACACTCCGTCCGACATCATCTTCGACGATCTCTGGTCGGCCGCTTTTGCCGGCCAGCCGCTTGGCCGCTCGGTGCTCGGCAGCGAAGAAACCATCGAAGCGATCGGCGTCGACAACCTCCACGACTGGCGGCGCAGCCAGTACCGGGCCGGGAGCCTCACGCTGGTTGCAGCCGGAAAGGTCGATCATGAGCGGCTGGTGGAGCTGGCGGAGCAGCACTTTTCCGGCCTGCCCGGCGGCACAGCATCGCCGCCCGAGCCGGCGCAGTTCACGGGCGGCGATCGGGTGGGCCGCATCGGCTCCGACCAGGCGCATCTTGCGCTCGGCTTTTCCGGGCCCGCCCAGCTCGACGATGATTATTTCGCCGCACGATTGTTCGGCGAGATCGTCGGCGGCGGCTCCTCGTGCCGCTTGTTCCAGCAGGTGCGGGAGGACCGGGGCCTCGCTTATTCGGTTTATGCCGCGCTTTACCCTTATTCGGACGCCGGCCTGTTCTTCGCTTATGCTGCAACGTCGCGGCGGGAATCGATGGCAGCCGCGCAGCTCATCGAGGAGATCATCGCCGACGCGGCCGAGACGGCGACGCAGCGCGAACTCGAGCGTGTCAGGACCCAGGCCAAGGCCGCGCTGCTGATGTCGATGGAGAGCTCGTGGGGCCAGGCGCATTATGTCGCGCGCCAGCTCGCCGTTCATGG
>JADDQD010000119.1:4081-4964 GCA_016781555.1 Pseudomonadota bacterium
TTCGGAAGTCATCGCCGAGCTCGAGGCGGTGACGCTGGAGCAAGTCAACGAAGCCGGCCGCAAGATGCTCGCCGGGCCGCGCGCGCGCGCCACTATCGGCTTTCCTGCCGTCCGGGCGGCATGAACCTCACCACCCTGGTTGCCGAACCCTGGAGCCATTACGGGCTGATGGACAGCGGCCACGGGCGCAAGCTCGAGCGCTACGGGCCCTACTCTTTCATCCGGCCGGAGCCGCAGGCGATGTGGGCACCGTCGCTCGACGCCTGGGATGCCGACGGCGAATTCATTCCCGGCTCGGACGAGGAAGGCGGCGGGCGCTGGCATTTTGCCCGGCCGGTGCCGCCGGGCGGCTGGGACATGGCGTGGGAGGATGTTCGCTTTCGCGCGCAATGCACGCCCTTCCGCCACCTCGCTTTTTTCCCCGACATGGCTCCGCAATGGGCGTGGATGCGCGAGCGGCTGGGGCCGGAGCGGGAGGCCATGAACCTGTTCGGCTATACAGGCGTCGGAACGCTCGCCATGGCGGCCACGGGCGGGCGCCTCGTTCATGTCGATGCGTCCAAGAAGTCGGTTGAAGCCGGCAAGCAGAATGCAGCGCTCTCCGGCATGGCCGAGCGGCCGGTCCGATGGATCGTCGAGGACGCCGCCAAATTCGTCGCGCGCGAGGTGCGGCGCGGGCGCCGCTATGACGGGATCATCCTCGACCCGCCCAAATATGGGCGCGGCCCGGCCGGCGAGGTCTGGAAGCTGGAAGAGGGTCTGCCCGACCTTGTCGCGGACTGCCGGCGCCTGCTCGATGAGGAGAGCCGCTTCCTGGTGCTGACCGTTTATGCGGTGCGGATGTCGGCGCTTGCGCTCGGCGAACTGTTCAATCAGGCGCTTG
>JADDQD010000119.1:4976-5838 GCA_016781555.1 Pseudomonadota bacterium
GCCGCATCGAGTGCGGCGACATGGCGGTGCGCGAAGAAGCACGCGGGTTGCTCCTCCCGACGGCGATCTTCGCAAGGTGGTCGCGCGACTAGAGCATTGAGCGGGACATCGGCATCGGGATCAGTGCTCTTTTTACGTTCGGGCTGAGCCTGTCGAAGCCCCGTTTTTTCTCTTGAAGGAAAAGAAGGACACCCCTTCGACAGGCTCAGGGCGAACGGGCTAGGTTTAGCGCAGTCGGCTCTAGTCTCGTGCCGCCCGGATTGCAGCTCCCGCTGTGAAAGGCGCAGCGGCGACAAGGAGCAGCGACACCGCGGCAAGGAGCTTCAGCGCCCCTGTCTCGCTGCCTTGCTCGACGTGGCCCGCGCCGAAGATCAGAAGCGGCACCGCCAGCGGAAGCATCAACAGGCCCGCGAGCGGCCCGGCACCGCGCAGACCCGCGGTCAGCGCACTCACCATCACCGTCAGCGCAGCAAGGCCGGGCGTCCCGACGAGAAGGCCAAGCTCGACGCGGAGGAGCACCGCCGCGGGGAGCTTCATCAGGGCGGCTGCCGGAATCGCGGCGAGCATCAACGGCGGGCCAAAGCTCAGCCAGTGGCCGATGAGCTTGGCCAGCGCGATGCTTTCCTCGCCGACGCCGCGCACCGCGAGCTGATCGAGGATCCCGGCCGCCCGGTCGGGCTCCACCAGCCGCTCGACGGGAAGCAAAGCGGCAAGCAAAGCTGCCATCCACAAGGCGCCCCCGCCGGCGCGCGCAAGAAGCGGACGATCCGGCCCCACCGCAAAGGGAAACAATGTCGCCACCAGCAGAAAGAAAATCAGCGGCAGCAGCGCGCTTCCTCCCGCTGCAGCGAGCCGCAGCTCA
>JADDQD010000173.1 GCA_016781555.1 Pseudomonadota bacterium
CGATCTCGTCATAATCGACGAACTGCGTGAGCTCGAGCGTCTTCTTGCTTTCAAGCTTCACCGCCTCGAGCTCATCCTCGTCGATGAGCACGTAGCTGCCCTTCTCCACCTCGTAGCCCTTGACGATCTCGCTGGGATCGACGGGCCCGACGCCGGGCACCACCTTTTCGTATTTGATGCGCTTTCCGGTTGGTTCGTGGATCTGGTTGAACGAGATCGTAGCGCCGCTCTTGGTGGCGGAGAAAATTTCGACCGGTATCGAGACCAAGGCCAGCCTGATCTGTCCCCTCCAATATGCGCGTGCCGCCATGTTCCAGCTCCCGGATCGATTCGCATCCGATTCAATCGATGGGGAAGAGGTCGGTTCCGTACTTTGATCCTGCTCCCGGGCGGCAACTGCCTCAGACTGGTATTTCGGTTGTATACTTTACCTGCCGAAGCGCGAAGTTGGACGCGGCGTTCGCGACCGAGGGATGCGCGAGCACGCCGCGCATGATGAAGCGATCATAGTCGGCGACATCGCGCACCGAGATGCGGAGAAGATAGTCCCACTCGCCGGACATGGCGTAGCACTCGACGATCTCCTCGCGCGACTGGATGAATTCCTCAAAGTCGGAACGGGTTTGCGCGCTTTGACGGGTCATACGGACCTGGCACAGGACGTTCACGGAGCGGTCGAGGGACCTCGCGTCGGCCAAGCGCACGGATTTACCGAGCACCCCCGCCTTTTCAAGGCTGCGCACCCGCCGCCACACCGACGCTGGCGAGGCGCCTACGCGATCGGCAAGAGCGGCGTGGCTAAGGCTCGCATCGCGTTGCAGTTCGCGGATAATTCGGCGGTCTACGGCGTCGATCTGATCAGCTTCTTTCATTTTGTCGGGAATAGCGGAATGCTTGTTGCACGGCCAGTGCCCTCGGCTGCGACTCTGATACGCATTGTGCGCGGCCATGCAGTAGATGTATCGGGTGCCTCGGTTTTCAGGAAAGCGTGAGCAGGAGGAATAAGTGGCCGAGGGTTCCAGAGTGGCGGAAGCGCCCAAGCTGTTCGATCACCTGGAGGCGCAGGCTTCTGACTCTCTGCTGGCGCTCATCGCAATGGCCAAAGCCGATCCCCGCCCAGACAAGATCGACGTTGGTGTTGGCGTTTACCGAGATGCAGCCGGCGGCACGCCCATTCTGCGCGCCGTCAAAGCTGCCGAGCGGATCCTGCTCGAGACGCAGGAAACCAAATCCTACCTCGGCTCCCAGGGCGATCCGCGTTTCGTCGAATTGATGAAGGGCATCGTCTTTGGCCAAGGCGCGCTCAGCGATGAGCGGATCATCGGCCTGCAGACGCCCGGCGGATGTGGCGCGCTACGGCTGGGGGCCGATCTTATCGAAAAGGCCGATCAGGACGCGCGCATTTTTGTTGGTCAGCCGACCTGGCCCAATCACGCCCCGCTTATCGGCTGCGCGGGCGTCGAGATGGTCGACTACTGTTATTACGACAAAGCCACGACGACCATCTGCTTCGACCAGATGATGGATGCATTCGAGCAGGCCCGTGCCGGGGAACTAATCCTGCTGCACGGCTGCTGCCACAATCCTACGGGAGCCGATCTCAACCTGGACCAGTGGCACGCCGTAGCCGAGGTCGTATCACGGCGCGGCCTCGTTCCGTTCGTGGATCTTGCCTATCAGGGGCTCGGCCGCGGGCTCGAAGAGGATGCGGAGGGCACTCGGCTCGTTGTTGAAGCTGCGGACCAGGCGCTCGTTGCGCATAGCTGCGACAAGAATTTCGGTGTCTATCGCGAACGCACCGGCTCCCTCTTCGTCAAGGCGTCGACCCGCCAAGCCGCGGAGGTGATCTTGGGCAATCTGCTTGGGCTCTCCCGCACCATGTGGTCGATGCCGCCCGATCACGGCGCGGCTGTCGCGCGGGTGGTACTTGAGGATCCGGAGCTTCGCGCCGACTGGCGTGCGGAGCTCCAGGAAATGTGCGCCCGCATCCGTAGCCTCAGGTCACGGCTGGCTGCTTACGATCCGCGCCTCGCCTACATCGCGGACCAAAACGGAATGTTCTCCATGCTGCCGCTGTCCAGCGACGAGGTCGTGGCGCTGCGGGAAAGCCATGGCATCTACATGGCGAATTCCGGCCGCTTCAACGTGGTCGGTCTTTCGGACGAGAGCGTCGAGCGCTTCGCCGCGGCCCTGGTGGAGGTCATGGATGGCTGACGGCCCGCTCCTGGCGGAATCGCTCCCGCGGAGCACACCGGATCCAGACTTCGATTGGCGAAGGGTCGCCTATCTGGTGAGCGTGTCGCGGGCGCTCGACCGCCTCGAGGAAGAACGGCTCGTCCCCGAACGCAAGGTTCTCTACCAGTTCTCCGCCCGCGGGCACGACATGGCTCAGGTCATGTTGGGCCAGAAGCTCAATCGGCCGAAGGACGCGGCCTGCGGCTATTATCGCTCGCGCCCTTTGCTCCTGGCGCTTGGCGTTGCCATCGAAGACGCGCTCGGCTCTGCGATGGGGCGGGCCGGCGGCTATTCTGACGGACGCGACATCGGCGTGGTCTTCAACTTCCCCAACCCCGGCGGTGCGCCGGCTCTTCCCATGAGCGGCGGCGTCGGCGCGCAATATACGCCGACGGCCGGTTGGGCGCAGGCCATCCAATATCATCGGGAGGTGCTCCAAAGTAGTGCGCATGAGGAAGCAATCGCCGTTGTCCTGGGCGGTGACGCTTCCTGCGCGACCGGTGGCTTCTGGGCAGCACTCACGATCGCAACAACGCAGAAGCTGCCCATGCTCTTTTACGTCGAAGACAATCAATACGGCATCTCGGTCCCGTCCACCTACCAGACGCCGGGCGGCGACATCGCCAAAAACCTTCAGAGCTTCACGGATCTGGAAGTTTTCTCGGGCGACGGCACCGACCCCGCCGAAGCCGCGCGTTTGTTGAGCGGCGCAATCGGACATGTCCGGGCGCGACGTGGCCCGGCGCTTCTCCGCCTGTCGGTGCCGCGGCTTCAAGGCCACAGCTTTCAAGACACCCAGACCTACAAGTCGGAGGAGTTCGTTGCAGCCGAATGGGCCCGCGATCCACTGCCCAAGCTTCGCTCCTACCTCGTCCCGGCGCTTCTTTCCGAAGAGGAGTGGAAGGAGATCGAGGAGGAGGCCGCCCAGACGGTCGAGCTGGCGCGCGCGAGTGCCGAGGCTCGGGGCGTTGCCGACCCGGAAACGGTCCTGAGCAACGTCTTCTACGAAGGCGAGATGCAGACGGTTGGCGGGCAGTGGACTCACGGCTATCGCGCACCCCGCTCCAGCGACGAGCCAAAGCCGTCTGGGCAGCGCATCAACATGGTGACAGCCATCCGCAGGACGCTGGACCGTGAGCTGGAGATCAACCCGCGCGTTGTTCTGTTCGGCGAGGATATCGGCCCCAAGGGAGGCGTCCACGCGGTGACGCTGGGCCTTCAGGAAAAATACGGGATCAAACGCGTCTTCGATACCAGCCTCAACGAGGAGGGGATTGTCGGCCGCGCCGTGGGAATGGCGCTGGCGGGCTTGATGCCGGTTCCCGAAATTCAGTTCCGCAAATATGCGGAGCCCGCGACCGAACAGATCAACGATTGCGGCACGATGCGCTGGCGCACCAACAATCGTTTCGCTGCACCGATGGTGCTCCGCATTCCTGGCGGCTTCTTCAAGGTGGGCGATCCCTGGCACAGCCAGACCAACGAGGTCCAGTTCGTCCACAACCCTGGCTGGCTGGTTGCAGTTCCTTCAAACAGCGAGGACGCGGTCGGCCTTCTTCGCGCGGGCCTACGCGGCAATGACCCTGTTATCTTCTTCGAGCATCGCGCGATGCTTGATGACGTTTGGGCGCGCCGGCCCTACCCGGGCGATGACTATGTTCTTCCCTTCGGCCGGGCAAAGAAGACGCGCGAAGGTGACGATATCACCCTTGTCACCTGGGGCGCGATGGTCCCGCGCTGCGAGGAGGCGGCAAAGGATTTCTCGGCCGACGTCATAGACCTGCGTACGCTTATGCCTTGGGACAAGGACATGGTCTTGTCCTCGGTCCGCCGCACGCGCCGGTGCCTCATCGTGCACGAAGATCTTCAGACCGGCGGCTTCGGGGGGGAAATTGCTGCAGTGGTGGCTGACGAAGCTTTTCTCGACCTCGACGCACCGGTCTCGCGGCTGACCATGCCCGACATCCCCAGCCCTCACAACTCGGTGCTCCTCAACTGGGCCGTTCCTTCCGTGGAGCGCATCCGCGCGAAGATCGACGATCTGGTGGGGTTTTGAACATGAGCGGGCTTCCCACGGTGCCGGGCGAAGTGCCAGCGGAGCGCTCGAAGGTCGCGGGCGTTCGGGGTACCTCGGAACAATGATCGACGTCCTCGTTCCGCAGGAGCAGGAAGGTACCCAGGCGGTGGTGCGTGCCTGGCTGAGATCCGTCGGCGATCGTGTCGAGGAGAACGATCCGCTGGTCGAGCTCGAGACCGACAAGGTCGCGGTGGAGGTTCCGGCACCTGCGGCGGGGATTCTCAGCGAGATCCTGCTGGATAACAATGCAGAGGCCGTGCCTGGCGCGATCCTCGGTCGCATCGCCCCGCTGGCTCAGAGCCTTGGCAATGAAGATCATGCCTCCGTCCCCTCCGAGCCGAGCAGCAGCCCCGCGCTAAGAGCGGATGAAGGCTCCTCCATTGGCTTGGCTGCAATCCAGTTCAGGGAAATGCGGCTCTCACCGTCGGTAAAACGCGCGTGCCTGCAGCACAATGTCGACCCGGCCGAAGTGGAAGGCACCGGGCGCGACGGCCGCATCACCCGCGCCGACGTCGATCGCTTTGTCCAGGCGGCCGCCCGCCCGGCCGCTCAGCCGAAGCCGATCGATCAGCCTGACGCTTCAATTGCCTCGCACAGCGTGCCGCACGATCGCATGCGCCTGCGCATCGCCGAGAACATGCTGAACTCGGTGACGCAGGCGCCGCACGTCACTGCCGTGTTTGAAGCGGATTTCAGCGCCATTATCGCGCACCGCGACCGGCACAAATCGGAGTTCGCACGGCGCGGCGTCAAACTGACCTACACCGCCTACCTCGTCGCCGCTGCCGCGGAGGCGATGAAGGTGGCGCCGGCCATCAACAGCCGCTGGCACGAAGACCGGCTCGAGCTCTTCGATAGCATCAACATCGGTGTCGGCACGGCGCTTGGCAACAAGGGCTTGATCGTCCCCGTGCTTCGGGAGGTCCAGAAGCTGAGCCTGGAGGGTGTCGCCGCCGGCCTTGACGCGCTTGTCGAAAAAGCCCGCGCCGAAAAGCTTTCGAGTGCGGACGTAAAAGGCGGCACCTTCACCATCTCGAACCACGGCGTCTCGGGCTCGCTGTTCGCAACCCCGATCATCATCAATCAGCCGCAGTCCGCGATCCTCGGCGTTGGCAAGCTTGAAAAACGCGTGGTTGTTCGTGAGATCGGCGGGGTCGACACGATCCAGATCCGGCCGATGGCCTACGTTTCCCTTACCATCGACCACCGCGTGGTCGACGGGCACCAAACCAATGCCTGGCTCAGCCGCTTTGTCGAACTGCTGGAAAGCTGGCCGCTCGATTAGCTTCTAGAGCAACTTGCGTGATATCGGGATCAGTGCTCTTTTCCGTTTGGGCTGAGCTTGTGAGATCCCGTTGAAGCCCTTTTTGCCCCTTCAACGAAAAGAAGGGAAGCCCCCTTCGACGCCGCC
>JADDQD010000175.1 GCA_016781555.1 Pseudomonadota bacterium
CCGCGAGTTGCGCCAAATGTTCTGACGACGGACAGTCAGCAATGCGGAGGAATGGGCCGTGTATCGTGGCGTGCAGGAGGTCCAACTTGGCGAGGGCGGCCTGCTCTCGGCGATCGAGCAGCTCGAAGCGGCTTTCGAATCCTCCGACGGCATGCGCTCCCCTGCTTGCATCCACCATGCCCTGAGCGGTTTCTCGACGTCCACGAACACAGGCCAGACGGAGTCTACGCATACGCTTTTTGGCTCAACCACAAGCGGGAACACCAATATGTTGCGTCCTTCGCCGACACTCCCATCGAAGCGGTCGATGTCGGAGACAATGAGGCGGATAGATTCTTCACGAACGTCCAGCGAGTCCATCCGCAGTGGGCGACGCTGTCCGTCAATGTGGCGGCGATCAGAGGATCACGCGTCGCAGACGCACTTCGCAAGAAGAAGTACAAGTCCATCCAGGTACCATTTCACTTTAACATATTGGATGCAGAGCTCGGCTTCTCTCCAATACTGCTGCCGAACAATCATCATCATCGGGCAGCAGACACGAAAGGGCCGGGGATTATCCACGGAGGCATTCATCCCCCGGCCGCTTCGTTTTTCAACCTGACGCTCTGACCTGATGCCCGACAAAGAAAGCCAACGCGCCAAGATCTCGCGCGCGCAAATCCTCCGACTCTCGCAGCTCGGCGCCGACAAGCAGGCCTGGGACATGTTTCGTGTAGCCGGTTGGGACGAACGGAGCGGCCCAGACGCCCTCACTTTGAGGGGGCGGCTCATCAAGGACGGGGCGCGCCGTGCGAACGCCCCGGCTCAGCAAGCTTTGTTCCTCGCCGCTGCGGATTCGTATGCGGAAGCGGCGCGGCTCGCTGCGTCCACGTATGCGCTCGTCAATGCCGCCACCTTGGCGTACCTGGGCGGCGACGAGACAACTGCGCGCCGGCGCGCCGAGCAGCTGATCAAGATGCTCGACAGCGGTCGACACAATCCGGACACCGACTACTGGCTTGCCGCCACCCGGGCTGAGGCCCTGCTGCTACTCCGCCGGAGTGAGGAAGCGAGGGCAAGCTTCGCCGATGCCGTTTCCAAAGCGCCAGAAGCCTGGGAAGATCACGCCATCACATTGCGTCAATTCGTGCTCCTGCTCGAGCGAATGGGTCAGGACCCAAGTTGGCTGGATGCCTATCGTCCCGCGCCGTGCCTCTTCTTCAGCGGCTTTATGCGACTGGCAAATCACGATGCGGCGCGGAACGCGATAACAGCGGCGCTGGACGCTATCAGGCCCGGCATCGGCTATGGCGCACTCGCGGCGGGCGCCGACATCCTCATCGCCGAGGCCTTGCTCGCACGAGGAGCCGGCCTGCACATCGTGCTGCCATGCGATCCGGAGCTATTCCGGGAGGCGTCTGTGAGGGCTGCTGGAGCCGATTGGGCAAACCGCTTTGACAATCTTCTTGCCGGAGCAGACGTCCTGGAGGTGATCGCTAACCCGCCCCAACTGACCCGTGCGGCCATTGAGCTTGCCGACGGCGTCGCGATGGGCCTTGCCTTAAGCCGGGCGCGGATCCTGTCCACGAGGGCCGTTAGGCTCAGCATTCTGCCCCACGGTGAATCGGAACGCGAACTTGACCGAAGATGGTCCATCGCTGGCGGAGCAACGGTCGTAGTCGAATGCCAATCTTCTGCGAACGTGTCGGTTCCTGCGACGGACGAGGGGCAGCCGCCGTCCGCTTTGCTCGCCATACGCGGTGGCCCGCCAGTGGGGGAGACATTCTCCACGCTCGGCTTGGTATCCTCAAACAACACTGGGATTAGCTGCTACCAGTTTGATCGGTGGGAGGACGCATTGCACGCCGCACTCGCGCTGCCCGAAGGGGTAGCCGTCGGAGTGGATTTCAACGTAGTTGCTTCCCCGGGTGACCTCGAAGAGCTGACCGCTTTCGCGCTGGCGGCGGCAGAAGCTGCGCCGCGCGGGGCTTTCTACGCATCCAAGGCCGCCGGCATGTGTGCGCAACTGTCGGGGCTGACCGCGTGCCTAGTCGGCGAGATCCGGACGGCCTACGGTGTTGAAGAGGTCTACGCCCTGCTCAAGGAGAACTCGTCAGATGATGAGGTCACGCAGTCGGGAGGCTGAAGGGATAGTCATCGCTTCGGAATTGCGCCGCAGCAGTCCACGTCGCTCGGCTGCGGCCACCGCACGGGAGGCAGTCTCCCGTGATGTGTTCACGCGTAGCGCGAGTGCAGCGATAACGGGTGGAGGAGAGATCTTCCCCGATGCATCCGCGCTTGAGAGCAACTCGGCATAAACCCGGCCGGCAGCTGACAAGGTGATCTGATTAGTATGACGGCCGAGCAGTGTCTCTATCTGAGTGGCAAATAATGCCGCGAGTCCCCGACCAATTTCTGGAACGCTGCCGGCAACGCTGAACAGAGCATTGGATCCGCCCTCGAGCACTTCGGTTTTAATCTCCGCTCTAAGTTCGCCGATTGCTGTGCGAGACCGGGGAAATGCGCCGGCAGCCTCGCCGGGGCCATAGCTGTTTATCCGTGCAAGCTGCCCGTCTACTCCATACGTCGTGAGCGTGATCAACCCGTTGAGCACCAGCCACACACATTGACATTCCCCCGCTAGGCCAACGAAGACATACCCCCGGGGAACCTCTCGGCGGCGAAAGATCGGCAGCGCGTGGAAAGCAGCTTCTTCAGTACAACCCAGCGCCGCGGCAATGAGAATGGCCTCGCTCATGTCCTTCCTGACTGACGCACACGCAGAGAGCGGTCAACCGACGCTAGTTGTTGGCCATGCGGTCATCCATCGATCTCCCGCGGCCTTGGGTACAGTCCGTGGGTACAGTGACTGGCCCGAGGCCAGTCCGGGACGGAGAAGTCAGTCCGATCTCAATGACTTAGAAGGAATGTTGGCTGGGGCGGCAGGATTCGAACCTGCGAATGCCGGTACCAAAAACCGGTGCCTTACCACTTGGCGACGCCCCAGCATGGCGCGCGTGCGGCCTTATCGACCGCCGCGGCTTATGAAAAGCCCGATCACATTGCGGGCGCGCCTTGCGGGCGCAAAAGCGTTGGCCGGTTCTAGCAAGCCGTTTCTCTGGCGCGCTTGCAGACCGCAAAACCGGTGCCCACTTTTGCGTGCAAGCGCTGGTCAGCTGTTCGAAATCCGCCCGTGGGCGAGGTCGATATAGTCCTTGCGGAGCTGGAGCGTCAGGTCGCCCACTTCGAAGCTCCATGGCCCGGCCTCGGCAACGGGCGTCACTTCGGCGGCGCTTCCGGTCAGGAAGAATTGCTCAAAGCTTTCGAGCTCTTCGGGCCAGATCGTCCGCTCGACCACTTCGACGCCGCGGCGCCGGGCGAGGTCGATCACGGTGCGGCGGGTGATGCCGTCGAGGAAGCAATCGGGTGTCGGCGTGTGGAGCACGCCGTCGCGCAGGAAGAAAGCGTTGGCGCCGGTCGCTTCCGCCACTTGGCCCCGCCAGTCGAACATCAACGCGTCCTGGTAGCCGCGATTCTCGGCCGCATGCTTGGCCATGGTGGCGATCATGTAAAGGCCGGAAGCCTTGGACTGGGTCGGAGCCGTATAAGGCGCCGGGCGCCGCCATGGCGAGATGTCGAGGCGAAGGCCCTTGCGAATGGCTTCCTCGCCGAAATAGGCGCCCCATTCCCAGCAGGCGACTGCCATGTGCGGCTTGGTGCGCTGGGCAGCGACGCCCATTTGCTCCGAGCCACGCCACGCGATCGGACGCATATAGGCATCCTGGAGCCCGTTTGCGGCCAGCGTCTCGCGGCAGGCGGCGTCGATCTCCTCCACAGACCAAGGGAGATCGAAACCAAGGATCTCGGCGCTCCTGCGCAGCCGCTTGCTGTGCTCGCTGAGCTTGAAGATCTCGCCGCCATAAGCGCGCTGCCCTTCGAACACCGAGGACGCGTAATGAAGCGCGTGCGTCAGGACGTGGATATTGGCTTCGCGCCACGGCACGAGCTTGCCGTCGAGCCAGATCCAGCCGTCGCGATCGTCATAGGAGCGGGTGTCGGTCATGCTGGCAGTGCGGCCTTCACGAGAAAAATGGTCGGTGCCGATTAGGTCGCAGCTTGGCGCCGGTCAACTTGAAGCGGGTGCGCGCGCGGCCTCGGCCATTTCGCGCCCGCGGCGGCGCGAAGCTTCGAGCGTCCGCGCAACCAGCGCCTTCAAGGCATCGCCTTCGTCCAGCACCTTGAGCCCCGCCTCCGTGGTCCCGCCCGGACTGGCGACGCGCTGGGCGAGGCGCGCAGGGGGCTCATCGCTCGCCGATGCAAGGGCCCCCGCCCCCTCGACCATTGCCGATGCAAGCCGGGCGGCCTGGTCGGCGCCGAGGCCGAGCTCCTCGCCAGCCGCAGCGAGCGCGTCGATGAAGCGAAACAGAAAGGCCGGCCCGGCTCCCGTCAAGTGACCAGCCAGCGCGAAGCTTTCCTCGTCGTCGAACCATTCGACGTGGCCGAGAGAGGCCATCAGCCCGGTCACCACGTCGCGCGCATCCTGGTCGGTGCTGTCGCTATGAAGATCGACGACGCCCTTGCCCAACTTGACCGGCGTGTTGGGCATTGCCCTTATGATCGTGCGGGGTGCGGGAAAGCGCGCGCGAAGCGAAGCCTGCTCGACGCCGGCCAGGATCGAGATCAGCAATGTTTCGGGCTGGAGGATGGGGGCGAGGCTCGGCGCAACTTCGCCCAGCTTCTGCGGCTTCACTCCAAGCATGAGCAGTTGAGGCACCTCATCTTGAGGCAAGGCGGTCAGCACCCGCACGCCCTCCGCTACGGGCCGGCCGCTTGGCCGCACCACCGTCACCTGCCGGGGATCCATGCCCGCCGCCAGCCAGCGTTCGAGCATCGCGCCGGCCATATTGCCGCAGCCGATCAGCCAGAAAGGACCCGGAAGGTTCATCGAACGGCCGTGATCGCAGGCAGGTGAAGTTGGAAAGTCACAGGAGAACGGATTTCTCTCTCGTCACCCAGCCGAAAGTACCACTCGTCGCCGATCAAGCCTCGCCCTGCGTCTCGATGAGGGCGGCTGCGATGGCTTCCTGCGGGGTCTTGTCGGCCCAAAGCACGAACTGGAATACGGGGTAGAAACGCTCGCATTCCTCGATGGCCGCTTCGATCAGGGTTTCGGCCTGCTGGAGCGTGAGGTTCCCGCCATCCTCAGTGTCGAGCAACGCCGCGTGGCGGAAGAGCACCAGGCCGGAGGTGGTCCAAAGCTCGAAATGCCCAAGCCACAGCTGCTCGTTGATAAGACCAATCGCCTCGTACGTCGCGCTTCGCTTGTCGCTCGCCACGCGAATGTCGGGAAGCGCCAGGAACTGGAGGACATGGTCGTCCTCGCGCCAGATCGCGCGAAGCTCATATTGCGCCCAGCTGCCCTGGAAATTGGCGACGATCTCGTCGTCACCGCTCCGCTCATAGGCCCAGCCGTGCGCGCTGAAATAATATTCGAGCATGTCGATCGGAGCGCCGGTCTCCCGCTCGAACTCCAGTTCGTCCGCCTTCATGGCCTTGCTTCCCCACTTCATTCCCAATGGGTGCACGCGCCGTTCCCCCGTTTCAAGGAAAAGCGCGCCTGCTTCACTATAAAGCTGTGGATTATCAGCGGTTCCGAGCTCGCTCAGGCCGCTCCGCCAGCACCGCCGAGCCGCGCCTCGAGGGCGTCGAGTCGCGCCTTCAGCAACAAATTCTCCTCGCGCGCCGCAACCGCGATCGCCTTTACCGTCTCGAATTCGTCGCGGCTCACCATGTCGAGCCCGCCGACCCAGTCGCGCGCACGCTCGCGAAACGAGGCCTCGGCCTCGCGCGTCATGCCCGCGACCGTGCCGGCAGCCCCGTTCAGCACCTTCACAAAATCTTCGAAAAAGCGGTTCTCGGACTGCATGCCGGCCTCCTGATTGAATTCTTTGGGCCCGTTCCCGGTTCGATTGAACCGGAACGGGTCCAGTTTCCTGTGTTTCCGTGCTTTCCGAGCCGTCAGGTGATTCCACCTGACCGACAAGCACTCTAAAGCGCGATATCGGCGCTGCTCTCGCCTGGCACAAGTGTTTCAGCCCCTGGGTTCAGGGTGACGATCTGGTAGTTCAGATAGCCCGCAAAGGCGAGCCAGGCGATGTAGGGGATCATGAGAAGCCCGGCCGCCCGGCGGATTCTGGCAAACAGCAGGGCCGCCAGGATGGCGAGGACCAGCATGGCGACGATCAGCACCAGCGCCATTCGCGTCTGGTGCATGGCAAAGAAAACCGGCGACCAGGTGTAATTCAGAAGGAGCTGAGCCACGAACAGGCCGACGGCGAGGCCGCGCCCGCGCGCTCCCCGGGCGTGGAGGACGATCGCGAGCGCCAGCCCTAGAAAAACGTAGAGGGTCGTCCAGGCGGCAGGAAAGGCCCAGGAAGGTGGCATGGCTTCGGGCTTGACCAGTGAGGCGAACCAGGCGTTCGAGTAGCCGGAATTCGAGGCTCTGCCGGAGAGCGTTCCAAGCAGCAGGATCAGCGGAACGGTGACCAGCGCATACCGAAGCAGCGACATGCGCAGCTGCGACTTGGAAGCGATCGCCGTCATCTCTCCTCCATCCACGCCGCTTTCATTTTCAGCAAGGCGGGCTAGCGCTCGTCTTCGCGACATTCAAGCGCGGCGGGCAGCGAGCAGGAACTCGATGTTCCCTTCTGGGCCAGTGATCGGGCTTTGCGCCACGCCCTCAACCGTCCAGCCGCGCGAGCGCACCCATTCGGCCGCCGCGGCGCAGACGCGTTTGTGCACATCCGGATCGCGTACCACGCCGCCCTTACCGATCTCGTCCCGCTCTGCCTCGAACTGCGGCTTGACGAGGGCGATAAGGCCCGCGCCGGGCTTGGCCAAGTCGAGCGCGGTATCGAGCACCTTGGCCAGGGAAATGAAGCTCGCATCGCACACCACGATGTCGACGGGCTCGGCCACGACTTCATTTGTCAGATAGCGCGCGTTGGTCTGCTCGTGGACCTCGACGCGCGGATCCTGCCGCAGCTTCCAGGCGAGCTGGTTGGTGCCGACGTCCACGGCGAACACCTTGGCTGCCCCGCGCTGCAACAGCACGTCGGTGAAGCCGCCGGTGGACGAGCCGACATCGAGCGCCACCGCTCCCGACACGTCCCAGCCGAAATGGTCGAGCGCGTGCGCAAGCTTGATGCCCCCGCGCGACACCCACGGATGGTCGCGGCCGCGAACCTCAAGCGGCGCGTCTTCGGGTATTGCTTGGCCGGCTTTGTCGATCTTCCGCTCGCCCGAGAAGACCAGCCCGGCAAGGATCAACGCCTGCGCCTTCGCGCGGCTCTCCGCCAGCCCGCGATTGACGAGCAGCTGGTCGGCGCGTGCCTTAGCCACCGTTCATCTCTCGGCGCCGCCTTTGGATGTACATCCTCAATTCTGGCAAGGAGGCAGTCAGTGCGACAAGAGCAGCAACCGGCTCGATCAGGCGCGCGCACCCTCGATGACGCCGACGCTGTTGATGCGCAGTGCCTTGAGGACGGTGTCGACAATAGCGGGAGCGTCGAGGCCTGCTTCCTCATACTGCTTTTCCGGTTTGTCCTGATCCTGGAACACGTCCGGCAGCCGCATGGTGCGGAGTTTCAGACCGGCATCGATCAGGCCTGCATCGCTGGCGAGCGTCAGGACGTGCGCGCCGAAGCCGCCGATCGCCGCCTCTTCCACCGTGACCGCCACTTCGTGCGTTGCAAGCAATCGGCGGATCAGCGCCTCGTCGAGCGGCTTGGCAAAGCGCAGGTCAGCGACCGTTGTCGAAAGCCCTTTGCCTTCAAGGACGTCGGCAGCCTTGCGCGCTTCTTTGAGCCGCGTGCCGAGCGACAGGATCGCCACCTTCTTGCCTTCCCGGATGACGCGGCCCTTGCCGATCTCGAGCCGCTCGGGAGTGACCGGGAGCGGCACGCCCACACCGTTGCCGCGCGGGTAGCGCACGGCAGACGGGCCGGTATCGTGCAGCGCCATGGTGTGCACCATGTGAACAAGCTCGGCTTCGTCAGCCGCCGCCATCACCACCATGTTGGGCAGCGTGCAAAGATAGGCAAGATCGAAGCTGCCGGCATGGGTCGAGCCGTCGGCTCCGACCAGCCCGGCGCGATCCATTGCGAACCGCACCGGCAGGTTCTGAATGGCGACATCGTGCACCACCTGATCATAAGCGCGCTGCAGGAACGTGGAGTAGATTGCGCAGAAGGGCCGGTAGCCTTGCGCCGCGAGGCCTGCAGCGAACGTTACGGCATGCTGCTCCGCGATCCCGACATCGAACGTGCGCTCGGGGAACTTCGCCTCAAACTTGTCGAGTCCGGTGCCCGACGGCATGGCAGCCGTGATGGCGATCACTTTCGAGTCACGCTCCCCCTCCTTGATCAGCGCGTCCGCGAAGACTTTCGTATAGCTGGGCGGCCCCGGTTCTGCCTTTGCCTGAACGCCGGAGACGACATCGAACTTCTGGACGCCGTGATATTTGTCCGCCGCCGCTTCGGCGGGTCCGTAGCCCTTCCCCTTCTTGGTGACGACGTGGACCAGCATCGGCCCCTCGCTCGCGTCGCGGACATTCTCGAGGATCGGGATCAGCTGATCGAGGTCGTGGCCGTCGACAGGCCCGACATAATAAAAGCCGAGCTCCTCGAACAGCGTACCTCCGGTGACCCAGCCGCGGGTATATTCGTCGGCCTTGCGGGCCGCGCGATGGAGCGGGTCGGGAAGACGCCGCGCCACGCGCCGGGCGAAGTCGCGGAGCGTGAGGAAGCTACTCGAAGAAACGAGCCGCGCGAGATAGGCCGAAAGCCCGCCCACTGGCGGTGCGATCGACATGTCGTTGTCGTTCAACACCACCACCAGCCGGTTGCCGGCATCACGCGCATTGTTCATCGCCTCATAGGCCATGCCGGCGCTCATGGCTCCGTCGCCAATCACGGCGATGGCTTTGCCGGGCACGCCCGAAAGCTTGTTCGCCATGGCAAAACCTAGCGCGGCCGAAATGGAGGTGGAGCTGTGCGCCGCACCAAACGGGTCGTATTCGCTCTCGCTCCGCTTGGTGAACCCGGAAAGCCCGCCGCCTTGCCGCAATGTCCGAATCCGATCGCGCCGGCCGGTAATGATCTTGTGCGGGTAGGCCTGGTGCCCGACGTCCCAGATCAACCGATCCTCGGGCGTGTTGAACACATAATGGAGTGCGACCGTGAGCTCGACCACGCCGAGGCCCGCACCGAGATGCCCGCCCGTGACGGAAACCGCCGATACCATCTCGGAGCGCAGCTCGGCCGCGAGCTGGCGGAGCTGATCGGGACGGAGCTTGCGCAGATCCTCCGGATACGGAACGCTGTCGAGCAGCGGCGTTTGTGGTCGGTCCGTCATGTCACCGGCTATGCTCATTGGTCGCGCGCCTTTTAGCTCTGCCCGGTACGGCTGTCGAATGATCATCCGGTGCAGAGGGCTGGGAGGCGCCTCAGCCGGTTTCGCACTCGCTGCAGCGGCCGCGCACTTCGATCACGGGTCGGTCGGGCGCGAAGCCTGCCTGCTTGGCCGCGGCGCGAACGCCGCCCGACAATCTGTCGTCATCGAGGTGCGTCGTCTGTCCGCAGGCGTCGCAGATCAGGAAGATGCAGTCATGAAGGCAGCCGGGATGGTCGTTGGCGACATAAGCGTTGGCGCTCTCGACCCGGCGCGCGAGGTTAGCGCCCACGAAAAGGTCGAGGATCCGGTAGACGCTGTTGGCGGCGACGCGCCGGCCCTGCGCCTTGGAAACCTTGTCGGCGATGTCATAAGCCGAGGCTGGCTTGTCGAAGCTTGCAAGCGCATCGAAGATCGCCGCGCGCATCTCCGTCCACTGCTCGCCGGACTGCTCCATCGTCTCTCGCGCGGCGCGAGAGAGCGATTCGCCCTCATGACTGTGGTGGACATGTGCCATTCCGGTCAAGTTAGGCGCTAAGCCGCCGTCCGGCAAGTTCTGGCTGGGAGACCGCCCCCGACGTATCGGAATGTTGTGTTGGAGCGAGGCGCTTGACCTCGGCTAACACTGACTGTCAGCGCGAAGCACCAGCGTTAGATCACCGCACGGCGGTTAAGATCATGACCCAGGGCAAGAATGGCAACGCCGATCATGGTGTAGAGCACTTCAGCGCCGTCGTGCGGCAGGGTGAGCGCGCCTGCCATGACGCCGAGCCCGAGCCCGCCAACCGCGGCCGGCATCATGAACCCATGTTCCACGGTGCCGCGGCCAAGCGCGAGCAGACCGAGCCCGATCGCCAGCAACAAGCCGATCTCGTGGAATATCGGATCGAGGAGCACGCCGCCGGCCGATGCCAGCATCGCCACCAGTACGGCGCTGGCAAGGCAATGGGCAAGGCACAGCCCCGAAAGGCCGATCGCCATTCGGTCCATTACTCCAGCCCTTACACCATCTACGAACACGTTCTCTCCCTTGCCAGCCCGTTATAGCCGCCAAGTCGAGAAGTTACAACATCACATGCGCCAGAAAGTTGCATTTGGAAAATGCTCCAGGTCGGACCATATCCGCGGCATGGCATCCCACGCACAGCTGTCGGCCTCCTCGCCCAAAGGCGCGTCTCCGCGACCCGGGCCGATTTCGAATTGGCTGCTGCTCGTCGCGGCTCTCGTTTTCGCGATGGTATTGGTCGGGGGGATCACGCGGCTTACCGAATCCGGCCTCTCAATGGTCCGTTGGGAGCCCATTTCAGGCGCGATCCCGCCGCTGAACGAAGCGGCTTGGGAGGCGGAGTTCGAAGCCTATCGCGCCAGCCCCGAATATCAGCAGATCAATCGCGGCATGTCGCTGTCTGAGTTCAAGGAAATCTTTTTCTGGGAATATGTGCACCGTCTGCTCGGGCGCTTCATCGGCCTTGCCTTTGCCGTGCCGCTTCTTTGGTTCGCGTGGAAGCGCGCAGTGCCCAAAGGCTATGGCTGGCGGCTCGTCGTTCTGCTCGCGCTTGGCGGCTTGCAGGGCGCGATCGGCTGGTGGATGGTCGCGTCGGGCCTCGTTGACCGGCCTGAGGTCAGCCACATTCGTCTGGCCGTCCACCTCCTCACGGCCCTGCTCATTTTCGGCGGGCTCATCTGGACCGCGCTCGACCTCCGCAATCTCGCGCGCAATCCCGCCGCCCGGCCCGCGCGGGTGACGGTGGTTGCCGCCTGGACCTTTTCCCTCCTTGGCCTGCAATTGTTGTTTGGCGCTTATGTCGCTGGGCTGGACGCCGGTTATGCATTCAACAGCTGGCCCAAGATGGGCGAGGAATGGTTTCCCGCCGACACGCCGATGCTCCAGCCCTTCCTGGCCAATTTTGCAGACAATCCGGTTGTCGTGCAGTTCGTACACCGCTGGCTGGCATGGGTCGTCGCCGGCGCCGCCCTCGCCCTCGCCGCCAGCGCATGGGCACGCCGACTTCACCTTTCGGCCGCGGCGGTGGTGGTGACCCTCCTGCTTCAAATTCTGCTCGGCGTCGCCACCTTGGTGAGCGGGGTCGAACTGCACCTGGCCATCGGCCATCAGGCCATGGCCGCGCTGCTCCTAGGAGCGATCGTCACCGCCGCCCACGGGCTGGGCACAGGCAAGCAAAAGCGCGCATGAGCGCGCCCGAGGATTCGTCGGAAGCGGCGCCCGAACAGGCGCACGGAGACGCAATCGTCACCATTTACGCGACGTTCGGCAGCCAGGAAGAAGCCGTGCGGATCGCACGTGCCATGGTGGACGAAGGCCTCGTTGCCTGCGCCAATCTCCTTGCACCCTGCCGGTCGATCTATCGCTGGCAAGGAAGGATCGAGGACAGCGAAGAAGTCCCGGCCTTGTTCAAGGTGGCGGCTGCAGGCGCGAACGTCGCCATCGCCCGAATTGCTGAGTTGCACAGTTACGAAGTGCCGGCAGCTGTTGTCTGGCCGATCGCCGAGGCGAGCCAAAGCTATCGCCAATGGGTGCTGGCGGAAACCCTAGGGTAGCACAATACCACTCGTCAAAAGGGCAGGTTTGCTTGACTTCCTAGGGCTCAGCTGTCATTCCAGCTCAGCAGCGCCGCCCCTTGTCCGGGCGGCGTCGTTCATTTCTGAAAGAGGTCCGGGCCATGAAGGCGCTGATGAAGACCACCAAGGCGGCCAAGCCAGCCGAGGTGGAAAAGAAGTGGCATCTGATTGATGCCGACGGGCTGGTGGTCGGGCGCGTTGCCACCATCATCGCCAACATTTTGCGCGGCAAGCACAAGCCGAGCTTCACGCCGCACGTCGACATGGGCGACCACGTCGTCGTCATCAACGCCGACAAGGTGCGCTTCACCGGCAAGAAGCGGAGCGACAAGACCTATTACAAGCACACCGGCTATGCGGGCGGCATCAAGTCCGTCACCGCTGCCAAAATTCTCGACGGCCGCTTCCCGGAGCGCGTGCTTGAAAAGGCGGTCGAGCGCATGATCCCGCGCGGCCCGCTTGGGCGCGACCAGATGCGCGCGCTTCACCTTTATACCGGCACCGAGCACCCGCACGGCGGCCAGAGCCCTCAGATCCTCGATGTCGCGGCGATGAACCGCAAGAACAAGGTTGGTGCCTGATGTCCGACAACCGTCAATCGCTTTCCGATCTCGGCCAGCTCGCTGGCGCTGGCGGGGCAAGCCCTGCCGCTGCTCCCGACGGCGAGGCGGGCTTCACCGCCGCGCCGGCGCAAGCTCAAGCGCCGCTGCGCGAACAGCAGCTCGACAAGTTCGGCCGTGCTTATGCGACCGGCCGCCGGAAGGACGCCGTCGCTCGCGTGTGGCTGAAGCCCGGAACCGGGCAGATCACGGTCAATGGCCGCGACCAGAGCGTTTATTTCGCGCGCCCGACGCTGCGCCTCGTCATCAACCAACCCTTCGATATCGCCGAGCGGCGCGGGCAGTATGACGTCGTTTGCACCGTCACCGGCGGCGGCCTCTCGGGTCAGGCCGGGGCGGTCAAGCACGGCATTGCACAGGCGCTGACCCGGTTCGAGCCGGCGCTCCGCACCGACGTGAAGCGCGCTGGCTTCCTCACCCGCGATCCGCGCGTCGTCGAGCGCAAGAAGTACGGCCGCGCAAAGGCCCGCCGCAGCTTCCAGTTCTCAAAGCGCTAAGCACACCCACATCAGCCAAGGGCGGTCCGGAGCGTTCCGGGCCGCCTTTTTTTTATTTCGTCTCGCTGTAGGGCGGCACGGTAGGGGCGATGGGATCGAGCCGAACGCTGAGCGCGACTCCTGCCGCGACGATGATGAGCAGTCCCGCCGCGGCGGCGAAAGCACGCCGTTCGGCTGCGCGCTTCAGCAGCGGCCAAATGAGCAGCGCGAACAGAAGGGCATAAAGCGCCATGACTTCAGGAAACTTCGCCCCGATCCCAAGAAAGGTGAAGTGCGCCAGATACAGTGTGTGCCCGCCGCCCACCGCCACCAGAAGCCCCAGCAGCACAAGCACCGGTATCCGCCGCAGTTCGGGATCGAACATGGCGGCAGCGGCCATTCCGAAGCCGCTAGCCAAGAGCGGCCAGACCAGCACGGGCGCTGCAGTCGGCGCAAAAAGCTGGGTCGCCAGCGCGAGCACGAAGATCAGCGCCGCGATCCCGAACCAGCCGACCCAAAGGCCAGGCGCTCGGGCAGGAACGAGCAGCGCCGAAAACGCCGCGGCAGCGCCAATGCCGAGGGTGATTGCCGAAAAGCCGCCCGCCGCAGCGCTCACCATGGTGAGCAACATCGCAGGAGCGGCTGCCGCCAGCCGATGCCCAGGCCTGGCAGCGATGACGGCCAGCGCCACTGCCGCCATGCAGAGACAGGCCGCCTGCAGCTCCAGCCGCGGCAGCGCCGCCAGGCGGTCGTAATAGTTCGTCTTGCCGCCACTGCCCGACAGAAGGTTCGCGGCCTTCAGCAGCAACGCCGAATGGGTCAGGAGCGCCATCGCCATCGCGGCACCGCCGAGGGCCTGCCGCCGCTCGATCCGAACCTTGGCCCAGGCAAAAACAATCAGCGCAGCCGAGAGCGTGAGCACGGCCCAGCCGGCGATCGGCGGATAAGCAATGACGAAGAGCCCGAGCACGTCCCCGAAGACCGCGTCTTCCGCTTTTTGGGGAAGAGTGGGCGCGAGGGCCAGCGCGCGGGTCACGCCCAGCGCCTGCCCGCCCAAATCCTGCAGGGTGGCCGGATCCAGCAGGTGCGGCGCAGAAGCGGGCGAATGGTATAGCCGGGCGTCTCCGATGAAAGCGAAATTGAACCCGGCTATGCCGCGCCGCTTGGCGATCGTGAAATCGGTCCTGTTCGGCATCACCTCGTAAATGAGCACGGCCAGGGAATTGGAGGACGGCCGCGAAACGGAGCGTCGGTAGAGCGCCATCATCTCGCCATTGCCGCGCCCGGTCTCGAACATCGCCGTGCGCCCGCCGCCGCCTCTCGACTCCATGTTGATCACCGCCCCGACGCGCTGCGCCAGCGGGTGGCGCCCGAAGAAGCTCTCCGCGCCAACCAGCCCGAGTTCCTCCGCATCGGTGAAAAGCACAAGGACGTCGCGCGCGATCTCCCCCCGCGCTTTCACTGCCCGGACGATCTCCAGCGCCGCGGCAACGCCCGCCGCGTCGTCCGCCGCGCCGGGCGATCCCCAGACGCTGTCGTAGTGCGCCATGAGGAGGATCGCCGGGGCCTGCCGATCGCGCCCAGGCAGGACGCCGATGACGTTGATCGCCTGCCGGGCGCCGGCGGCGGGGCCACCCCACCTCAGGAGCTTGTCGACACTGCGTGGGGGCAGCGCCGTTGCCTGGATCTCGGCGGTCATGCCGAGCTGCCGCAAACGGGCCAGTAGATAGGCTCGCACGCGCGCATTTTCGGCTGAGCCGGTCGGCCGCGGTGCACGCGCAATCGCGCGCACGTCAGCCATCGCCCTGGCGCCCGAAAAGGTTTGGGCGGGCGCATTCGCCGGCTTTGCCGCCGGCGGCTGGCTCGCAGCAAAAGCGATAAGCAACGCGCCGAGCAGCGCCGCCAGCGCGAGGCCGAGGTGGCGGATGGCGTGGGTCAGCTTTGCTGCAAGTCCTTGAGGAAGGCGCGGATGCGCTTGGCGTTCATGCCGACGTCACTCCCGCCAACCCGGCTGATCGAGCGCATGTCGACGAGGGAGCCGCCTTGGCCATCGGGGCGAACGCGCAGCACTACGTCATCCTTGAACCGGAAGAACAAGCTCGTTTCGGTTGCCTCCAATGTGCCCGCAGCCGGATCTGCTTTGGCGACCTCCCATCCTCGCTCGCGCGCAACTCCCTCGGCACGGCGAATGGTCTCGGCGGGAGCCCAGGGCACGCGGATGGTCTTAAGGTCGCCATAAGCCTGGCGATGGATCGCCTTCCATCGGCTTTCCGGATCTAAGGCCTTCAGCCGAGGATCGTCATTGTCGGGAATTTTCTCCAGATTGTCCTCGCGCACTTTCAGCGCCGAGAATTGTGGCAGATCCTCGAGGTTGGTGGCGGCGTCGTGGATCGCCGGCACCGTTCGCGCAGTCCGGATCTGGGCGCCGAGATATAGGACGAAGCCGAGCGACAGCACCAGCGCGACAAGATTGAGCCCGGCAAGCTTCGCCCCCTTCGCCCGCCGCGCGAGCACCAGTGCAACCAGCGCGACAAGCCCGCCAGCAATCGCAGCGAAGAACGCGTAGCGGAGGACGGTGAAGCCAGCCCCGAAATGCCAGATGCCCTGCCCGCTCCCGATGGCCGCGATCAGCGCCGCGAGCACGGCGCCGACGCTCAGTATCAGGGCAAGCGGGGTCAGCCGCCCCACCCAAGCTCCTTTTGCAACTGCTCCAACCATGGCGCTCTCCCTTTTTTCAAGCCTGTTTGGGCGTAAGCGCGGCGGGCCGCAAGTGTGGAACATCGGCGCGCGCGCCTTGGTTGTCGCGCGGTGCAGAGAACCCAAGCCGCCGTGTCTTCGTCTTACACCGAACTCGTCGAAGCGATACGCGCCCGGCGAAGCATCCTTTTTGCCGGCGCCGGCGTGTCCATGTCGGTCGGGCTACCTTCCTGGTCCGAGCTCATCGGCCACATGCGCGTGGAGCTCGGCCTCGGCCCCGACGACACGGACGCCGGTTACCAGATCCTCGCCGAATATTATCGTCTTTCCCAGGGCAGCATCGGCGCGCTGCGAAGCTGGATGGATCGCACCTGGAGCGTGTCGGAAGAACGGGTGGCAAGCTCGCGCATCCACGAGCTCATTGTGGAGCTCGATTTTCCGATCGTCTACACGACCAATTACGACAACAATCTGGAAGTCGCCTACCGCATTCACCAACGTGACTTCGTCAAGATCGTGAACGCCCGTGACCTTGCCCGTGCCGCCGAGGATGTCACCCAGATCGTCAAGTTCCACGGCGATTTCGAGGATGACCAGTCACTGATCATCGCGGAGACCGATTATTTCGATCGCCTGGACTTCGACTCGCCCTTGGACATCAAGTTTCGATCGGACACGCTCGGCCGCACCATCCTCTTT
>JADDQD010000165.1 GCA_016781555.1 Pseudomonadota bacterium
CAGCGTTGCAGCAGGTGCAGCAGCGCGTCTTCGTCGGCGCCAAGCTTCTTCAAGGGGTGGCGGTCCAGCCCCGGGACGATCCCGGCGACGAGCCAGCTCGACAGGCTCATCTCGACGACTGCGACCAAGGTGCTGGCCTGCTCGAAGGGGACGAAGGATCGGCTCAGATCAGTGGGCATTGGCATGGGACGCTCCAGCGGTTCATGACCGGCGCCGAGGGTGGCATGCTCTCGCCGGATGCCCCATAGCATCTTCCGCCTCCTGCTCAGGTGGCTGGCGCTTCTTTGCGCCCTCATCCAAATCCTGCTCGCACCCGCCCCTGACCGATCCTCACAGCTCCAGCCCTCTTGAGCAGAGTTCTTCACGGACGACTTCTCTACGAAGCGCGATATTATTTGTACGCTGGTCAAGCGCATCGAGGTAGCGGACGATGCTATCCGAGTGGTCTTCCGGGTCGATCCGGGCTCGTCAGAGCCGTCCGAAGCACGCCGAAGTTTGCCACATTGTCCATCACGCCGTCATCCTCCACCGCATGTGGATCGATGCCACCGAGTTCCGCTTTGGCAAGGAACCCGGGACGGGCGCCGGCTTCGTCGCGACCTGACCTGAGAGGAGGACCAAGCCCACGAACTCGCCCGAGAGGGCAAACCGGATCGTTCTCGTGGGGACGATGGGCGAGGCGATCTCGTTGAGAGTCCCGAACCTGCAGGCTAAGTCTGCAAGGTCGTGAAACAGATTGAGACGCCTGGCTCTCCTGACCCCATGATGCGGCGGCCTTGGCGCCGACCGCGAAGAGAAGCGCGTGACCCATGGAAACGACACATCCAGAGAGGAGAGATCAGGAGCAGCTCTTGACCTCAGCGAACCCAATCAGAGAAGGCTCTCAGGTCAAAGATCGAGCACGTCTTTGCCGAGCAGAAGACCCGGATGGGGCTGTTCATCCGCACCATCGGCCTGGCTCGAGCACGCACGAAGATCGGGCTTGCCAACCTGACCTACAACATGAAGCGGATCGTCTTCCTGGAGCGGAAGGCGGGAATAGTCCCCGTCTGAAAGACGCCGATCAGATGCACCCGTGCGTCAGACGCCCGCTCGATCAGCCTCTGGTCAGGGGACTGAGCGACACCCTTCCCCACAACCAGTGACACAGGTTCTTCGAATTCTTCGAACCGTCCATTTATAGTGAACTCGGCTGGATCACTGTCAAAACCTCGTCTCCCGCCATCTAGCCCTTTGCCGCCTTTCTGGCCTCCTTGGCTGCCTTGGTGACCATCTTCTTGGCCGCCTTTCTCTCTGCCTTCTTGACTGGCTTATTGGCCGCCCTTTTCTCTGCCTTCTTGGCTTGAAAGCTGGTGCGTTCCTCAGGGGTCATCGCAGCGTGCTTGGCTTGCCTCTTGGCCTGGTTTGCGATCTTTCTCGGCAGCTTAGGCTGGACATCTTGTTCGTTTACCATCGGGTTCTCCTTGGTTGATCATAATCCGAAGTCACGGATCTGGCTATACCTACGCGAGCGCCATCTCTCCCACCGCTGGCTAAGCGGATATGTGGCCGTCGTCAATGCCTGCTGCGAAGCCTGGAACGCCCTCATCGCCGAGAAAGGGCGCATCCAGTCCCTCACCAACTATCCCTGCCTCAATGGCGTCACTTCGTAGGTGCGGCGGTATCATTGAGGCCGGGAGCGCGCGAATCTCCATGGTGGCTTGGAGCCCCAGCTCCAAGCGGCGATCTGCGGTGGAGCCGGTGATCGGCTACCTCAAGAATGAGCACCGCACGGGCCGCAATCACCTGGCTCAAAGCGCGGGCGATGCTAACAACACCGTGCTGGGGCGGTGGTTACAACTTCAGGCTCCTCGTCTGGTGGCTGGCGCCTTTGTGGGCCTTCGTCCAGGCCTTGCTCACAGTCGGTCCAAGCCGATCAAACCAGCTTCAGCGCGCCTGAAGAGCCTTCTTCACGGATGACGGGTGCGCTCCTGCCGCGGTGCACAAATTCGCCTCAGCCGAAATCTTTCGGAATCGTCCAATTATCGCTACTATGCCGATTTTACGTTCTACAAGGGCTAGAGGCGGTCTTCTCGTAGCGTGTGGCGACCGCTCTCCACTCTTTCAGCCTTGCCCAGAGACGCTCGACCATGTTGCGGTTGTTGTAGATCCAGTCCGGGCAGGCAACGGGTGCCTCATTGCGCTTGGAGGGGATCGCTGGGCGTGCGCCGCGCTCCCAGATGTGCTGCCGGAAGGCATGGCTGGCGTAGCCTCGATCTCCAACCACCTACTTCGGCACGCCCGGCAAGCAGTCGAGGAGGGGAATAGCATGCGGGAGTTCATGGGCCTGACCGGGAGCCACGATGAAGGCAACCGCTCGCCCGAGCCCATCGGCGATCACGCAGGCCTTGGTGCCATAGCCCCCACGAGATCGCCCAAGCGCCTCACGTGCGTCTCGCTCAGCTTGAGAGCCCCCTTTCGCCGAGCGCCCGCTGCCTTCTGGTGTGCGCGGATGCTGGTGCCATCGAGAAACGTCATCCCGAGTTCCACGCCCCGCTCCTGAGCCAGTCCGAGCAAGCGTTCCCAGACACCCAGGCGTGCCCAGCGGATGAAGGTCTGAGCCGCACGCGACCAAGGGCCAAGGTCTGAAGGGACAGAGCGCCACTTGGCTCCGTTCTGGTGCCGCCAGAGAATGGCCGAGATCGTGCGCCGCAGATCCTGTGGTGGCGTCTTGCCCTTGGGCCTGCATGCCTCGATCAGAGGCTCCAGCATCGCCCATTGCGCGTCCGTCAGCATCACTCCTCCTTCATCAGGAAAAGCAAAACCCCTGCTCGCCGAACGGGTTCAAGTGCGAACAGGCCGTAGGCTAGCCTTAACTTTTGACGCCGGCCCAAATGATAGATTATGAGTAATTATAATGGTTGGAAGCTATATTGCCAGAGGTTGAAGAGCTTGGGCCTAGGATCTTCGCTGGGCCGACCAGCTTCCGTGTCCGTCATCGTGCGCGAGTTCCTAATCTCGATTTTCATCCAGGTGGCCCGCGTGGTCGCCGGGAAGCACAGAACCTCCCTCACCCCCGGTCTTTCTTCGGAGGTGGGACAAACCAAATTACCGTCGATGAGGAACGAGGTTGTCTTGCGCAAGTTCTCATTCACCCAGCCCTTGATGTAGAGCCGGATCACCACGTGCATGTCTGGCCCAGGGACCGGGAAGTACAATGCGGCGTGGCCGTCCGGCCCGATCCAGCTGCAGCACTCGGGCGTGCCCGGCGCATCCCGCCCGCTGAAGCCCCAGCCGATCACCGGCATGTTCATGTCGAACACCTGCTCGGTTCCGATCTCAGCTGGCGAGAGCACGCGAACGCGGGTGGCAACCGCGTTACGCTCGAACTCGGCTACTCCATAGGGCGGATCGTTAGCGGCGCGCTGGCGACTATATCCAACGGCCCAGGCCGTAAGGATTTGGTCTCCCTTAGTCAGGCTCTCGGCTGCGGCTTGATCAGCCTCGCTTTCACTCCCGCCGCTTTCCTCTGTGCTGTTGCGCATAGCAAGCCGACGGAGCGGCGCCCAACCAAAATCAAAAGCAATCTGATTTAGAAGATCCTCCATGTGTTCCTGGAAACCGACCCGAGCACATCGCTGTTCAATTGCAGCCCGCGCTGCTGCAGCGCGCTGCTCGGGGCTCATGCTGTTGAACACCGGAAACTTCACGCTACTCTGCGTCAGAATGCGACATTGCCCATCCTCGAACGTGCTCCGAAAGAACCGCGACTGTCCGTAGCGAGCCACGATCTGGTGGAACGGCAAGGTCCGGCATGCTTCGTGTACAGCAACCGCTTCATCAGTTTTGTTAGTGTAATCGTGAGCAGCCAAGCGGCGGAAATCGCGGAACTGCGACAGTGATCGAGCGGCTGGATCGCGGAGGACTGTGAACACGTAGGCATTCTCGGTTAGCCAAGGCGTTATGTCTACGTGCCCGTGCATGACGTCGAACCGCCGGATACTTTCTTGGGCCCTGCGTTTCAGAGGGGGCGGCCTACGCTCTAGTTGCTTTCCACCCTCCTGGTCAAAGAACCAATGATCAGCCTGCGGGGACATGAACCCGCTGGGGCGGGCTCGTTCAGCATGAACATTGAGGTCTAGCCAAACGTTCAATGCTGTACCTCCGGACTTTGGAACATGCAGATGGAATATTTTTCGCGACAGAGCCAAAGCGACCGCATCCTTTAGCTGGGGCACCTCCTTGAGCCCCTTTCCGGAGGGCGCAGGGCTGGTGTGGAACGATATCCGACTATACATTGCTAGCTAGAGTCTCTACCAGGTGTTTACTCATTGTCACTGTTTGACGAGCTCTCCCACCGCCCGATGCAGGCCAGTGCGGAAACGAAACACTCCTCGGAGTCCTACACTACTGGTGCAGCGCGTAGAGGTGCCGACGATGGTGGATCTGCGCCGATCCTGAGATTTTATCCGACGAATACCAGATCTCAGTGTCCGGAACCTATCGGCTTCGCTGCCCACCCCCACCGCGATCTAGAGCTATGGGTCATGCTCAACGAGATGTGGTAGAAGACCTTCGATCATCGTATAGCCAAGGCATCCAGGAGTTCACATGCGAGACTGTCGGCGATCACAGCGTGAAGCAACATCATCTGATCAACAACGCACCCCTCAGTCGCGAACCGCAAACCTCGCCTCTATGTCACAGTCCGGCCAGCAAGCGGTGCGGGCCACCCTCAGACCCATGCGTCCTACCCAAAGCTCTCCGTATCGTCGAAGCCGTCAAGGACGTCTCGCATCCAGCCATCGTGTTGATGGCGTATGGTCGCATTGATGAAGCCGGCGCGGGTTTCGTCCCGGCACGCAGGATCGAGGCAGCGGGTACTTCGGCGTCCTTACGTGTCGGGGCTCTCGGCTGTACCGACGATGGCGTAGACCAGTGGACTTGGTCCACCTGTGTTGCCCGGAGTCTCGACGTCGAATTTGTACATCCCCGGCGTTTTTGACGGACCATCGCTGCCATACTTGAAGCCGAGCCATACCAGTGAACGACCGATCTCCGGGTCGGTGGTCGGAAAAACATAGCTCGGCTCACACGCAATCCCATTCTTACTGACTAAGAGCCCCGCTCGTCCTGGGCGAGGGACAAGGGAGGCATGGCCCAGGACAAAAATGCAACCCTCCGCGTGCTCCCGCATGTGAACATAGAAGCCACATCTCGACCCCTCATCCAACATAAAGCACGGGCGCTTCGAGCCTGGTTCCGTACGATAGTTGCCGAGCCCCCAGCCGAGAACGGCGTCTCCTGGTTCAATTTTGAATGCGCTCACCGCTTGGTCGGCACGACTAGCGATGTGCTCACCGAACTGCTTTTCGAAAGAACGAGCAACAAATTCGTTGACTTCGGCTTCCTGCGCACCAACGTTTTGAAACGCCGCAAAGAATCGGTCCCGCTCCTCCTCGAAGCGTCGTCGCAGGACATCATCAACAACACGGTCCTTGCCGATCAATCGCTCCAGATGATCGCTTGGAATGCTATCAACGATTTGCTGCGCTAGATCCTTCACCGCTGACTTTTTCCGGTGGACACTGGCGATGCTCTCCTGAGCGGGTAATCCGAGCTTCCACATCAATATGGCGACACTCAGATTGAAGGACTCCAGGCAGCCAGCAAACGTAAATTGTGCAAGGTGCTCAGATGTGCGACGTTTAAGCTCTTCCTCATTGAGGCTATCAACAAACGCAAACTGCTGCTTAAGATTTACGTGCCCAGCTTTAGCTATGTTATTCTCCTTCAGGAAGATGCCCTGCAGGAATTCCCTCGCCATCTGATTGACAGA
>JADDQD010000215.1 GCA_016781555.1 Pseudomonadota bacterium
CGACTGCCTCCGGCATGAGCGGATCGGACCGGGAGAAAGCAAGCAGCCGCCTCGTCAGCGCCGCGGCGCGGGTTGCGCCTTCCAGTGCATTTTCGAGATGCACTTGCACCTCGCGCTCAGCGCCTTTGAGTTTTAATCGGGCAAGGTCGATCCCGCCAACAATCACTGCCAGCATGTTGTTGAAGTCGTGCGCGATGCCGCCGGTGAGCTGGCCGACGGCTTCCATCTTCTGGACCTGGCGGAGCTGAGCCTCCGCGGCAGCCCGTTCGGCGGCTTCGGCGCGAAGCCGGTCATTGGCCTCCCGAAGCTCCCGAGTGCGTTCCTGTACCGCGCGCTCGAGCACCACTGCGCGGTTTGCCTCCGTGTCGGCTTCGTGCCGCGCGGCGAGGCGCTCGGTGATTGCGCGATAAGCAATGAGGCCGAGGAGAACCGCGCCGACCCCGATCAGCAGGCCGAGCCAGCCAAGCCACCCGGTTAGCTTGTCTGCTTGTGCAGCGAAGATCCGGGTTTGCTGCATGCGCTGGCGGAGTGTGACGCGTTCCGCGGCGGCAATTTCCTCCAGCGACCGGCGGAGCTCGGGCCCTGTTTTCGAAAGACCGGCTTGAAAGAACCAGTTAACACCGCCGCTTCCTTTGCCGCGGGCGGCGGCGTTGGCGGCGGCGGAGAGTTCCTGTCCGCGGGCTCGGTAGAGCGCCTTCAGCTTGTCCATGCGGTTCCGCTGCTCGCGGTCGTTTCGCACCAGCCGCTGCAGCTCCTCAATCTGCCTGCCGGCCGCCCGCCACTCCGTATAATAAAGGGTTCCCGTTGCGGGGTCTTCGTTCAGCACGTAACGCCCGAGTGCCGCTTCGGAGCGCGCCATGGTCGCATCGGCGGTGCGCGTGAGGAGCACGACATCGATCGCTTGCCGCTCCCAGCCGAGCGCCTCGTCCCGCTGGCGGTTCGAAACGGTGACCATGACGATGAGCGCGATAAGAAGGATGGTCGCGAGCATCGCTCCCGCGCTCGCCCAGCCCCGCCGCCATGACCCGGAGCTTACCTGCTCCGGCCGGGCCTCCCTTGCTTCGTCGGCCATAAGGCGCTGGAGCTTAGAGGATGGGGCAAGTCGAGGGAAGAAGGTTCCGCGCGTACGCTTTCGCCTGGTCTGCTGATAAGACGCAGTTCGTCGCGGCGCACTCCGGAGCGGCAACGTTTGGTTCGGTCGGCTTATGAGTCGCGCCCTTGCCAGACTTGGAGCTCAGGACGCTAGGGCCTTCCCGCCAAGGCGGTATCGCCTTGGTGGATCAGAAAGGCTCCTGATCATCCCCGGCCGAAAATTGAGTAGGTGCGCAGTCCCCGAACTGCGCAGCCATGCCCAGGGGGCATGGCGACCAAGATCAATGGATCCCACCTTTTCGGGAAGTGCTCTAGGAGATCACCCCCGTCGCCCGGCCGGCGGCGGCGAACATCCCGAGGATCTGGCCGACCTGCTCGTCGCTGTGGTCGGCGCACAGGGAGCAGCGCAGGAGGTACATGCCTGCAGGGGTCGCTGGCGGGCGTGCCATGTTGACGTATAAGCCTTGTTCGAGAAGCGCCTGCCACATTGTGACGGTGATCTGCTGATCGGGCAGGAGGATCGCAATGATCGCCGACTGCGCTTCGGGCGTTGCAAGATCGAAGCCGAGCTGGCGAAGACCGTCGTGGAGACGCTTTGAGTTCTTCCAGAGATGCGCCCGTTTTTCGGTCGCGTGCATGAGCTTGCGGATCGACGTCGCTGCGGTGGCGACGACCGAGGGCGGCAAGGACGCCGTGAAGACATAAGGGCGACAGACGAGCCGCATCACTTCGAACTTCGGGTGGTTCGAGACGATGAAGCCTCCGACGGTTCCGACGGACTTTGAAAATGTGCCGATCACGAAGTCGACATCGTCCTCTACGCCGGCTTCTTCGAACACGCCGCGTCCGTGCGTGCCGAAGAAGCCCATACCATGTGCTTCGTCGACGGCGACCATCGCGCGGTGGCGCTTGGCGACCGCCACCATTTCTTTCAAAGGCGCAATGTCACCCAGCATCGAATAAACGCCTTCGAGCACCACCAGTCTTCCCCCTTCGGTGGGAAGGCGGCGGAGGCGCTTTTCGAGATCCTCGACATTGTTGTGGCGGAAGCGGACGATTTGCGCGTTCCCAAGCGCGCAGCCGTCATAAATGGACGCGTGGCTGTCGGCGTCGAGGATGATGTAATCCTCCTTGCCGGCAATCGTGGACATGAGCCCAAGATTGGCCTGATAGCCGGTCGAGAAGACCATTGCGTGCCGGGTGCCGTAATAGGCCTTTAGCGCCTCCTCGCATTCCTTGTGACCCTGATAGGTCCCGTTCAGAACACGGCTGCCGGTCGTGCCGGAGCCATAGTCCTCCAGCGCCTGTTTTCCCGCCGCGACCACGTCGGGATCAAACGTCATGCCCATATAATTGTAGGTGCCGAGGAGGATTGTCTCCTTGCCGTTGATGGTCGCGCGGGTAGGGGAGTGGACCTTTTCCATGACCAGCGAGAAGGGATCGCGCACCCCCGTATCGAGCAGTGCCTGACGCTCCGCGATCAGCGGAACGAACTTGGAAAAGAGGTCGCGACCGGACGGGGCGAGCGGCACTTCGTCGGCAGGATCCATCGGCGTGCGAGCAGCTTCAGTCATGGCTGGGGATCACCCCTCGCTCCTGAGCTCTTCGACCGCGTCGACCAACTGCCCGACACTCTCGATCTCGGCCTGCATGTTCATGGTAATGAGGATGTCGAACTCGTCCTCGATCGCGGCGACGAAATCCATGACGGTGAGGCTGTCCCATTCGAGATCGCCCGCGAAGGTGGTGCTCTCGGCGAGCTCGATATCCTTCTTGTTGAAAGGCTCGATCAGCTCTGCAACCTTCGCGAAAGTTTCTTCTCTGTCCGTCATGGCCGATCCTTTAGGTCGAGGCGCCACCTCTGCCAAGCAATTAGGGCCTAAAGGCGGCCGCCGCTGGGCAGTGGTGCGCCGCGGGTTCCGCAGAAAGCAACGGGAGCGCCATCTTGCGCGCATCTTTTTCGGATCTAGCGGAGCCAGCCCTGCTCCCGGTACCAATCGGCCGTGGTCTTGAGCCCAGTGGGCGTCTTGACGCTCGGTTGCCACAAATCGGGTGGCGGTCGGCGGTCCGGCGCCACCACCCAGTCGGGATGGCAGAAATAGCTCACTCGATCGGGGGTGAGCTTGGCTTTGCCGCGACGCAGCAGGCGGTCGAGCCGTGAGGCGCCGTCAAGGATCGGTTTCGGCATGGCTATGGTCGCGGCGCGCTTGCCGTAGATGCGCCCGAGCGTCCGCGCGAAGTGGCGATGAATCCAGCCATTCTCCCGCCCGTCGTCGGGCTCGTAGATTTCGGAGACGGTGTCGGGCTCGTCGATGACGGCGAGGATCAGCCGGCAAAGATCCTCGACGTGAATCACCGAAAAGCGCCCCTGCGGTGGCAGGAACACGAGACCCCGCCGCGCCATCTTGAACAGCTCCAGCGTTTCGCGATCGCCTGGGCCGTAGACGGCGGGCGGCCGGATGATCGTCCACTCAAGCCCGGACGCTGCCACGAGCCGCTCCGACTTCGCCTTGGAGCGACCGTAGTCGGAAAGCTCAGGCTCGCGTGCAGCGAGCGAGGAAATGTGGATGAAGCGCCGGACGCCGCCTCTTCGTGCAGCGTCGATCATTGCGGCAGTGCCGCCGGCGTTGACGGCGTCGAAGGCTTCCTTGCTGCCGTTGATGAGACCGGCGATGTGGATGGCGGCGTCGGCGCCCGTGCAGAGCTTCAGCAGGGCGTCGGGACGGTCGAGCGCCCCGTCCACCCAGGCAATTTCGTCCTCCGGCGGCTTCCAGCCGCGGGTGAGGGCTCGAACGTCATAGCCGCTGGCGAGCGCCATGGAGAGGAGGTGCTGCCCGACAAAGCCGGTCCCGCCGGTTACGGCAAGGGTGCGGCTCTTCCGGTGCCCTCGCTTCATAGCGGCGACCAGTCTTGCGCCTCGGTCTGCTCCGCTCTCGCGTCACCGCCGAGATGTTCAAGGATAGCGTCGAGCACGGCATCCTTGCCTGCGCCGGTCGCGCCCGACACACGAAACGGACGCCTGCCGCACTCGGCCTCTAGTTCGTCCGACAGGGCTTGGAGAAGTTCATCGTCGAGCGTGTCGGCCTTGTTCAGCGCCACCACCTCCGGCTTGTCCTCGAGCCCAGCGCCATAGGCTTCGAGCTCGTCGCGCACGGTGCGGTAGCTCTCGGCCACGTCCTCCACGTTTGCATCCACCAGGTGGAGGAGGACTTTGGTGCGCTCGATATGGCCGAGGAAGCGATCGCCAATGCCTGCGCCGTCAGCCGCGCCCTCTATGAGACCGGGAATGTCCGCCATCACGAACTCACGGCCGCGATGCTGGACCACACCGAGCTGTGGGTGAAGCGTGGTGAAGGGATAGGCACCGATCTTCGCCTTGGCGTTGGTAACGGCATTGAGGAAGGTCGACTTGCCGGCGTTCGGAAGTCCGAGGAGGCCGGTGTCGGCCAGCAGCTTGAGGCGCAGCCAGACCCACATCTCCTCACCCGGCGAGCCGGTGCCATGCTGGCGCGGCGCTCGGTTGGTGGCCGTCTTGTAGCTTGCATTGCCGCGCCCGCCGTCGCCGCCGCGCAGAAGAACAACACGTTGGCCGGGCTCGGTGAAGTCGGCGAGGACATGCTCTTTGTCCTCCGAAAGGATCTGAGTGCCCACCGGAACCTTGACCAGGAGATCTTCCCCGCCGGCACCCGTCCTGTTCTGCCCGGAGCCGCCTTTGCCGCGGGGGGCACGGAAATGCTGGGTATAGCGAAAGTCGATAAGGGTGTTGAGGCCGGCCACCGCCTCGAACACGATGTCGCCTCCCTTGCCGCCCTCGCCGCCGTCGGGGCCGCCATATTCGATGAACTTTTCACGCCGGAAGCTCACTGCGCCGGGCCCGCCAGCGCCGGAGCGGACATAGATTTTGGCTTGGTCGAGAAAATGCATGGGCGGGATTTAGGGCTGCGGGGGGCCTTCGGCTACCCCAACCGACGCGACCAAGTGATCACGGGCAATTTTGCGCGCCGTGTCCCGCGATAGCCCGAGGGTTCCCGCCATCGATCCGCCAAGCAGCGAGTCGCCAAGCGCGGTCAGCACCAGCCACAAGGTGGTCTCGTGCACGGGGCGATGGTCATGGCCATATCCCAGCTGGTCAACCAAAGCGTGGATTGATTCCAGGATGGGATCGAGTGCGTCGCGATTGCCAGAAAGGATCATCCAGGCGGCAAGCGCGCCGCCGCCCTCCTGTCCAAAGGCATCGAACGTGCGGTCGACGATCTCGCGCGGATCGGCCTCGCCGGCGCGGGCGCGATGCACGGATTTCGCAATCTCGTCCGTCACTCGGAGCGCAATGTAGCGCGCAAGCTCCGCTTGAAGGCCGGCGGCCGAGCCGAAATGGTGGAGGAGATTAGCGTGTGTCTTGCCGATCCGGGCTCCCACGGCCTTGAGCGTTACCGCCTGCGGGCCTGCATCAATGAGCAGGCGCCGCGCTGCCTCGAGCGCAGCCGACCGGCTTTTTTCAGGGCTGAGCCTTGCGCGCGCTATTGGCACGAGTGTAAGTACGGGCGAAGCGACATGGCTGAGGAGATACAGCAGGATGCGCGAAGCCACACCATGTGATTTGACCATCACGCCGCGGGATCGGCGGTTCGGGCGCGGAGAGCGCACCGAGCGCTGGTGGCATGGCGGGGACGCCGTCGCGACCGCCTTTTACAACGCGCTGTCGGCCACCTTTCCAAAGGGGG
>JADDQD010000044.1:0-3463 GCA_016781555.1 Pseudomonadota bacterium
CATGCGTAGCCCCTGGCCGTCTCGACCGGGATTTCGCCTATGGGGGTCGGGTGCAAGCTCATGCGCGAGACTCGCAGGCGGCGCCCTGACCGGGCAACCCGTTCAGCGGGTCAGAGCGCCGCCGCGATCTTGATGGCCCCGCATCGATCCGAGAAGCCGGCACCGCAGGCAGTCTCACCACTCCGGATTCGCCGACAGTATCTCCATCTCGTCCAGGTGCCAGCGCGGGCTCGGCTTCGGCCGCTGCTGCCGCAGGCGCCGGGCGATGGCCGGCCCGAACTTCAGCACCCAGCGCCGGACCGTCTCGTAGGACACCTCGAGCCCGCGCTCCGCGAGCAGGTCTTCGACATCGCGGTAGCTGAGCGTGAAACGCGGGTAGAGCCAGATCGCGTGCTGGATGACCACCGGCGGAAACTGGTGGCGGGCGTAGGGGATCGGCGGCATCGGCCAAGCCTACGTGGCCGGTGCGCTTCCAGCGTCCGTTCCCGTGACGATGCCCACCGGACGGCAGCGCTCGAGGGTCAGATGCGTCACGTCCGGCTGCGTCCCCTCAATTCGACGAATACCTTCTCGAGGTCCTCGGCCACAATCCTCCACGCAGGAGCTCGGGCATGCCGGTTCGAACCCCAACTGAAAACGGCACGACCGTCCTCCGGCAGCGCCTGAAGATGCGAGAAAGGAGCAAAGCTTTGCCATGCTAAGTCACTTATAATTATCGGCACAACGCGCGCAGATCGTGCCTCGTGTCGATCTAGCGCCCGCTTCATCTCTACGTCATAGCAATAGTCGGAAGCCATAAAATCAGCACTGATCAACAAAAGGATGACATCAGCGCTCTCGAGATTCTCGTCAATCTGACCTTTCCACTCCGTCCCAGCGGTTATCCGTCGATCATGCCAACCCTGAATCAAGCCACGTCGCTCGAAAAGTTTAAGATGGGTCGCCAGTTCGTCCCTCAGTTCCTCATCCCGATGGGAGTAGCTGTAGAACACCCGAAGCTGCTTGCCCACTGTCCTTGCTCCATGCGTCGCTGGCCGCACTCCATCTAGGTCAACACCGTCCAGCATAGCTTTAACGCCAATATCGATCACCCTGTCTCCAACCACGACTGGGTATGTATCCCTGCCGTTCCGCTCCATCACCAGAAGGTCGCGATACGGAACAGATATCTCTGGATGGGAAGGTGCCGGAACCATTTGCTTCGGCTCTGTCTTGTAGCTCCTGTGGATGTGCTCAAAATCAGATCGGATCACTGCAAGCAGCTGGCGCCGCCCTGCCGGGGATCCGGCAACCATGATCTGAACATTGCTTTGAAGTTGGCTTGCTCGCACAAGAGCCCGGTTCGCATCAAACTCTAAAATGACGCCGTTGCGCCATCTTGGCCTGCCGGAACTAAGCGTATGGCTGCGGACAATGAAACGTGGCATTAAGCCTTTTGGCAGAGTTTCATAAATATACTCGAAGTTCAAACAGGTGTTCGGCGTAAAGGTATATGCTTCTACCGGTTCCTCTTTGCCGAGAAGTTCTGGGATCAGGTAACGATCATCCTCATCCGCAAATCGGAAGCACAGCTCGAATTTCTTCATCAGTTCGATGAGGAACTCTTGGCGGTCGGCCGGGTAATTCTTCTCGTCTAGGAGTGTCTGAAGGTCATTTATCCGCACCTCGCCTTTATTCTGCGCGACCATAGGGTGGTTAATAAGCCTAAAAATTCCGTCAGAAACCCAACGCGGATTGAGGACGTGCGTATCTCGGAGCCGAGGATCATCCTTGAAATTCAAGACAATACCAGTTCGGTGTAGGTAGCGCACAAGCGTATCCTGCGTTTGAGCGTCGAGTTCTCCCTCCTCTTTGCAAATCTGCTGATAGCACCGGAATGTTATGTAATTTTCTTTTAAGCCGCCAAGTCGATCCTTGATGGCGACCCATTTGGCTGGGAGTGGCGCCCGGAGATGATCTAGTTGCTCGGCTTGACGCCGAATTGCCGAAGCAAGGCTTTCAATCCCTGTGCAATCCTCACAATCCGTTTCAACGAATTCACGAACGTTACCGAACTTTTTTTGCACTCCCCTCCTGTCCATTGCAAATGGCTGCTCTTTTATTTTATTCAAAGCGATGATAACCGGCGAGTCCGGAGCAAACAATTCGATCAAATTCAACCAGTAGTTTGCGTCAGTTTCCTCAGTGTTCCGACGCCCGTCCAAAACCAGCAGATATATACTCGAGGACGTCAGAAACATCTGATGTGTGGCATGCATAATCTCCTGACCACCAAAGTCCCAAATTCTCAAGCAAACACTCTCGCGCGATCTCAACGTAACAGTCCATGGAACAATTCTAATCCCGTCTGTCGGCCTTTCTCTGAGGTCAAATACATTGTAAACTAACCTGTTTACGAGAGACGTCTTGCCGGCCCCCCCAGATCCGATCACGATGAGCTTCGCGTCATTCAGAAATCGCCGATCGTCCTGTATTCCCCGGAAGTAGTTTAGGGTGCTCTCTGGACTCGTTAGAGTTGGCGACAAGTCAGGCGCCACCGCTCCTAAACGCACAAGTGCGGCGCCGGCGTGCTTTCTGAGGTCGGCATCCGGGCTGGCGAGAGCGGTTGCCAGCGCGGCCACTGCTTCCCTCTGCTCGGGACCAAAAACGTTCAATGTCTCTCCGGCGCGATCATGCACGCCTGAAACAGTATCAGCCAGGACACTAACCGCCGCTTGCAAGGCATCGGAAGGAAGTGGCCAAATTCGTAGGATGGCCTCTGCGGCACGAAGGCGCACTGTTGGACTGGAGCCCAGGACCGCATCAAGCAACCTGGGCACGACCTCGGGCGTTGCTGGCCCGACTTTCGCGAGAGCATCAGCAGCAGCAATGCAGACGTCCTCACTCGCGTCACCGAGCGTAGCGAGCAGCGCCTGCACCACTTCTGGCGTAGCCGCCCCGATGCCCCCCAATGTTTCCACTGCATATCGCCGGTCTTCGGGTTCGGCAGCTGCTAGGCTCAACATTAGTCTGTGGACGCGCTGCATCTGATTGCGTTCGCGCTCCAGCCACTCACGGAGCGCGTGCCATTCATGAATGAAGGCGTCGTGGGCTAGCGCGACGGTCGCACGTCCACCAGCGTCGTCAGCTAGCAGCAGGCGGCCATTTATGAGCACCTCGATGAGCTGCGGGACCGGGGGAGGTTTAGAGATGATCGCGTCTCGAGACACCCGACCCCGAGTCACTCTGCCGGTCGCGTCGACTCGAACCAGAGCTCGAAAAAGCTCTGGCAGAATTGGGTCAAGATCTACGTTCAGCGTCTCTCTGAACTCTTCTAAGAGTATGTCTACTCGTCGGCTAATTGCACCGCGCACGCCTCCGAGCGAATGGTAGGCGTCCAAGCTGAGGCGGTGATCGGGGGAGCTCATCTGGTATAGTTCTGCCAAACAGAACCCGACCAGTGGTAGCGCCCCTGAATCTGTTC
>JADDQD010000044.1:3603-5347 GCA_016781555.1 Pseudomonadota bacterium
AGCGCCGGCTCTGCCATGCATTGAGGTAAAAAGTCTGCCCGTAGCGTAGTCAGGACGAGCACACGAGGATCGTTGGTGGCGTGAGTTAAGAAGGCGATAAATGCGTGTCGGTGCTCCTCAGCCGAAAGCGTCAGGAGCTCCTCTAATTGGTCAACGAACAGCACGAGCTTTGCAGTGAGCGGCCGACCGACCAGCAGCGCCTCGACGTGGTTCGACAGATCTGACCGTGACTCAGCAAGCGCTTGCCCTAGTTCAGCGAACCGGCGCCTGTGCGTGCTAGGTGGCAACATACGCATCAAAACGCTAGCCAGCGCAATGAACGGATTGTCGCCGACTGCGCCCGGTGTAAATGCAGCCACAGGCCAGTGTTGGCTGCCCTCTATTGCGCCATCGGCAAGGCGTGGCAGCAGGCCGGCGTTTATGAGGGATGATTTACCGCATCCGGAAGCACCAATCACTGCCAGAAAGCGCTGTGCCGGGTCGCGCAGTCGCGATAGGAGAGCATCCACCTCTCTCCCGCGGCCGAAGAATATCGCCGCTTCATCGACCGTGAATGCACGCAGGCCAGGATATGGTGAACCAAGCCAAGCAGGTGTTGTCACCTCAGCTGGGGAATTACGAGTCTGTTCTAGGCGTGCAGCAAGAAGGACCTTTAAGTCCCGCTCCAGTCGGTCCCTGAAGTCAGTAGGTGTGTCATAGGTGCTCCATCCGCCACGAACTGATCCATCTGGACTGTTGAAGCGATCAAAAAAGCGGTTGAGACGTTTGTAGCTTTCTAGCCGTTCTGCAAAATCGGGATCATCCACCCCCAATTTGAGTTGCTCGGTCCGCCGGTAGACGAGAACCGTTGTTTTGTGCCTCGACTGAACGGCATCTTCGAATTCCCACTCGGTTCCGGAAAGATAAGGCTCACCTGTCGGTTTGAGGAATCTGCCGACGTTAAGATGCGTTCCAAGGCGACTCCATAAAATGAATATTGCGACATCGCACTCGGATGGCTTTGGACCAAATCGGTTTACGGCTTCTTGCGGCGTGCGGTCAGCGGGAATTGGCGCCGCTGGATCGTCCCAGCTTACCACGTCAAAGCTGACGCGGCCGCGCAGGAATGGATCGTAGGGCAGCTCCTCCCTGAGCAGGCGCCGCGCCAGGGCACGCTCGTCGGCCACATCCCCGGGCGAGGAGAGGAAGACGCGGATCTGTTGCGGTTGATGCCGCCCATCAGCCATGGCGTGGTCCTCTAGTTCGTGAGCCAGCCTGCACGAACAGGAAAAGCCGTGAAAAACCCGGAAGGATAGGTCTGCCGCGTGAACCGCGCTCGATACAACGTGGAATGATACGCGCTAGTCACGTCCTGACAAATGCCCGAACTCTAAATTCGACGCACTGCCTGTTCGTCCCGCACGCAGTGCAGGAGAGCGTAAAAGGGACGCGGAAATGTTCCCTTCGCGTTGTGAAGGCATCGCACCAAAGCCGCGAGCATGGGCATCACAAGCAGGCAGCAAGCCTCTATCGCGGTCAAGTCCCTAAACCGGACCAGGGTCGGACCGGCACAGCGGAACACGGCCCCCTGGCGCGATTTTAGGAGCTATGGCCGAAACTGGGTGATGGCTGAGTGAGCAAGGCGGCGTATCGGGGCGGGTGACGAGCCTGCCCGAACCTCCCGAAGGAGCGATACGCCATGACGAGCGATAGCACCGTTGTTTCCCTCCGCCAGCCCGACGAGGTCGACGACCCGCTGACGGCC
>JADDQD010000044.1:5666-5755 GCA_016781555.1 Pseudomonadota bacterium
ACTTCGGGGAGGCGCTCGCCGCCCTGCTGGGCAAGGACGCCCCGAATGTCAACGGCACAGGAAATTCGGAGCATGTGCCGGAGTGAAAT
>JADDQD010000270.1 GCA_016781555.1 Pseudomonadota bacterium
TGAAGTGCTGATGCCACGTGTTGAGTGGGATCGCGAAGAGCGCGCCCGCCTGCCACTCGAACGTGATGCGCTGGCCGGCATCATTCCACACGCTGGTGGAGCCACGCCCGTCCAGGACCAGGATCATCTCCTCGAAAAGCTGGCGCTGGGGCGCGAGCTTGCCCCCGGCGGGGATTTCGCAGACGTAGCAGTCGTTCGAGGTCCGCGACGCCTCATGGTTGATGAACACGCCCGCGCCGCCGCGCCGGGGCCACGGCTTGAGGTCCACGCTCCGCAGGTTGCGCACGTAATGGGCGCTGATGATGTCGAGCCCCTCGGCGCGCACCCAGCGCGTGTAAGGGGTGTCCTTCTCGGTCGCAAACTTCTTCGCTAGCTCGTCGGAAACGATGGCATTCTTGGCCATGACGGCTCCTTTGCTCTGTCTTCAGGTGAGATTGCGTGGCCGGCTATGCGGCCTCGAGGGAGGTCGAGTTGCCAGGGCTTGCGCTGGCAGGGCTCGTGCTGCCAGGAATGGCGATGCACTTCTCCGGATCGACCCGAATGTGGATTGGATCCCCGATCGGCGTCTCGAGCGAAGGGTGAGCACGGGCAAGAAGCTCCGCTTCTCCGACCTTGACCTTGAAATCGATGTACTCGCCCAAGAACACCTTTTGATCGACAATGGCTTGGAGGACGTTGTCCCTCGAAGCTGCCGGCACGCCCTCGGAGAGGTGGATGTCCTCCGGCCTGACCGAGAGGCTGACCGACATCCCTTGCTGCAGAGAGTCGTCGCCCTGCGTCCTAAGTTCGCCGATCGGGGTCCGCACGCGCCAATGGCCGCTTCCCGCGGGATCCATCCCGATCACCACACCGTCGATGAAGTTGGTGCTGCCGATGAAGTCGGCGACGAAGCGCGTCCGGGGCCGCTCGTAGATGTCGCGCGGCGACCCGATTTGCACGATCTGGCCCTCGCTCATGACGGCGATCTCGTGCGACAGCGCGAGAGCCTCGCTCTGGTCGTGCGTGACATAGATCGTGGTGAGGCCGAGCTCGCGCTGGATGCGCTTCAGCTCGAACCGCATTTTCTCGCGCAGCTTCGCATCGAGGTTGGAGAGCGGCTCGTCGAGGAGCAGGAGCTTCGGCTCCATCACGAGCGCCCGGGCTAGCGCGAGGCGCTGCTGCTGGCCGCCCGACAGCTTGGTGGCCTCCCGGTCCGCGAGATGGTCGAGAGCGACCGCGTGCAGCACGCGCATTACCCGGTCCTTGATCTCGCGGGCGGGCGGCTTCTGGCGACGAACCTCCAGGGGAAAGGCCACGTTCTGGAACACGTTCATGTGCGGCCAGATCGCGTAGGACTGGAACACCATGCCGAAGTTGCGGCGGTTCGGTGCGATGAAAATGTTCCGGCCGGAGGAGTAGACCACCTGGCCCCCGGCCTGGATCTCGCCCGAGGTCGGACGCTCGAGGCCTGCGATCGACCGGAGCGTCGTGGTCTTGCCGCAGCCGGAGGGGCCCAGCAGCGTAAAAAGCTTGCCTTCGGGCACGCTGAACGTGACGTTCTGCGCCGCCCGAACAGGCGCTCCGCCCTTGCTGAGGTATTCGGTGTTGAGGGATTTGACGCTGAGCACGGGGATCTTTCTGGTTATCGCTCGCTGACGCCGAAGCGCTTGCCGGCAGCTTGGGCCAGCATCACAAAGATGAAGAGTGCGACAATGAGCATGACGCCGAAGGCGGACAGCTCGACGTACTGACCGTTCTGCCAGAACTCCCAGATCAGGATCGACATGACCTCCGAGCCGGGGCTGTAGAGGAGGATCGAGCTCGAGAGTTCGCGGATCGAGACGATGACGACATAGATCCAGCCGGCGAGAAGCCCTGGCTTCAGGAGCGGGAGAAGGATGCGCCGGAAGGTGACAGCCCACGAGGCGCCGCTCATCGCGGCCGATTCCTCGAGCTCGCGGTGGATCTGCACCATGGAGGTGGTGTTGTAGCGCATGCCGTAGGGCAGGAACTTCGTCGCGTAGGCGATCACGAGGATCCAGATCGTGCCGTACACCCCGACCCCGAGCGTCAGGTAGGTGATCATGATGGAAAGGCCGAGCACGAGGCCGGGGAACACCATCGGCAGCGAGGCCAGGTTGTCGAGCATCCAGCGGCCGGGAAGCTTCGTGCGCACCACGATCCAGCACACCACTGAGGTGAGGAGCATCACGATTGTGGCGCTGCCAAGCGCCAGCATGAGGCTGTTGAAGACAGCAGTGGAGAAGCCGGGATAGCTCAGCACTGTCCGATAAGCGTCGAGGGAGACGGTCTTCAGCGCCGCCATGGTGGGAACGCTGTAGTACTTCTGCAGTGACGACCAGACGAGAATGAGGAATGGCAGGACAACGACGAACAAAACATAAAGGATGAAAATCGCCGCCGTGACATAGCGCCAGCGTCCGATGTCGACGACGCGAGGGCGGAAGCCCTTGCCCGTAACGGTGGAATATTTCGATCCCTGGCTCGACAGGCGCGACTGCAGGTAGATGCCGACAGAGGTGATCAGGAGGAGCGTGATTGCGTAAGCCGATGCAAGACCGATATTGCTCGGGTAGCGGTGGATGGCCTCGTAGATCGAGGAGGTGAACACCTGGATGCCAACCGGCAAGCCTAAGAGCGCCGGCACCTCGAAGGATTCGATCGCGCGCACGAACAAAATCAGGAAGGCGGCCGCGATGGCCGGCCAGGCGAGGCGCAGGGTCACCCGCCATGCGATCTGCGGGATCGAGGCGCCGCTCATGAGGGCGGACTCCTCCAGCGATGGATCCATGGAGCGGAACGCCGCCGTGACGAGCAGGAAGGCGATCGGCGAGTAGTGCAAACCGTCGACCCAGATCATGCCTGCCATGGAATAAATGTCGAAGATCGGCCCCTCGATGCCGAACAGGTTGCGGAGGACCAGATTGAAGAGGCCGATCTTCGGGCTCGCCAGCATGATCCACGACACCGTGAACAGGATGCCGGGGATGACGAGCGGCACGATCGACATCACGAAGAACAGGGACTTGAGCGGAGTGTTGGTGCGTTCGTTCACCCAGGCCAGGAAGGTGCCGACCACAAGGGCGAATACAGCTGTGCCAGCGGCGAACTGGATCGAGTTGAACAGGAGCGGCAGCGCCTCGGCGCTGGCATAGGCCTGCCGAAAGTTATTCCAGGTAAACCGGGCCGGAGCCGTCGCAGTCTCCGGCGTCATGAAGCTTTGCCAAATCAGAAAGGCGAGCGGGATGAGGGCGAGCCAGGCGACGATCGCCACCACTAGGCCGATGATGAGCCACTTGGAGTCGAACCGCAGCCATGGTGCGGCGCTCGTATCCTGCAATGCGCCGAGCTGTCCGGTGACTTCCATGGCGTCGTTCTTGTTCCCTAGCCCTGTTCGGCTCTTCGTGGCCGCTTAGTGGCGTTCCGCAGCCGTAGTGCGGCCATTGGATCCGTCGTGGTGATCATGGCCGTCACCATGGGCGTGATCGTGATGATGGTGCGAGTGCGGATGGTCGTGGCTGTGGGACCCATGACCATGCGAATGGTCGTGGTGATGATGCCCATGGGGGTGAGCGTGATGACCATGCTCGTGGTCGTGATGGTGCAGGCGCTCGCGCGGACGCGGGCCGCGCGGATCCTCGCTGAAGACGAGCGACTTGATCGTCACCGGTACCGTGCGCGAGGGCAGCCTGATACGCCCGAGATCGATGAAGTCGAAGTCCCAAAGGGTGATCCCGTCGACGACGAGGACCTGGGTGGGGACCTCCATCTCCTGGTGCAGGATCGACCCGAGCGTCTGGGCAATGTCGCCGTTCACCATCACGAAGATCGGGCTTCCGGCCGCGATACGGTCGGCGAGCCCCCGGCGGATGCCTTCAGCAAAGGCGGCGATGCGCTCGTAGGCCGGCGCTCCGGTCCAGCGGAAGGCAAGCGCGAACTCGCTCTCGGTCCGATCGAGATCGAAGGCCGTGCGGTGCGCCGCGATGGCCTGGGTAACCGCGTCTGGATCGACGACCTCGCCGAAGGTCACGGGCGGCTGCAACACCTGCAGGTTCCGTCGCGGCAGGAGAGCGCCGGGATCCGAGATGAAGGTGGTGTTGCCGCTGAGCTGAACGCTGTACTCGGAGGCTCCGAGCGCCGTCGCCCGGATGCATTCGCCAGCCGGCAGGAGGAGCCAGGGGAGGCGACCGTCGTCGAGGCGCTGCCGGACCGCGCGCCCGAGTCGCCGGCCGAGATCGCCGAAGTCTCGGTCTTCTCGATGGTAGACATACTCGCCCACTCCCCCGGAGACGACGACCGCCTCGACCCCCGCGAGATCCTCGATCGGGTCGGTCAGGTAGAGCCGCGCCACATCCTCCGGCAACGGCCGCCGCGTGAGCGCCTCCACCAGGGTGTCGGCCATGCGCTCGGCCACTCGGTCGAGTTCGGAAGCCTCCAGGCGATCTCCCACCCGCCAGCGGAAGCCCGCGCGCTCGGCATGGTGACGGCCTGCGGGATCGAGCCGCGTGACTCGGCCCTCCGCATCGACCACCTGGAGACGGCCGCCGACATGGAACGCCGCCGTGGCGAGAACCTTGCCGCCCTCTACGACGGCGAGCTTCGTGGTCCCGCCGCCGATATCGAGGTTCAGGATGCGCATGCCCCTGTCGTGGGACACCTTCGCAGCACCTGAGCCGTAGGCCGCCAGCATCGCCTCCATGTGGTGACCGGCGGTCGCACAGACGAACTCGCCGCCATGCTCCGCGATCACGCCGGCGATCGCCTGGGCGTTCTCCCGCCGGAGCGCCTCGCCCGTGAGGATGACGACGCCGGTGTCGATGTCGTCCGGATGCAGGCCGGCCTCGTCATAGGCGCTGTCGATGATGTCGCCGAGGCGGCGCTCGTCGATGCGCTCCTCGCTCTGATACGGTGTGAGCGTCACGGGGGATTGGAACAGCGTCTCCCGCGAGACCACGAAGTAACGGCTCGACAGCTCCTCGCCAAGGCGGCGGAGGTTCAGCCGGGAGAAGATCACCTGGGTTCCGGACGATCCCACGTCAATGCCGACGCTCTTCAGCGTGACATGATCCTGGATCCAGATGGGATTGTCCTCGAGCGGACCCTCAACCTCGAAATGGTCGTGATCGTGATCGTGATCCTCGCCCTCGGCATGAACGTGCGCGAAATCGGCCCCGTAGAGGTGATCCCCCAGGGTATGGGGGGCGCTCCTTTTAGCATCATTGGCGCTGGACATCAGAGCCCCTGCGATTGGGAAGTTGGCGTCCTCTTAACGCAGCAAGCCTCGCCACCACGAGGAGCAGGATGCCCAGCGCCCGCCTGCGTTATACCCAATGAACGCGCTATTCTCGAAAACGTCACGTGTCCTCCCGACTGGACCCTCTCCGAACTCTTTGTGGTTCAGCTTTTGCTGCAAAGTTCAGTTTTTAGGTACGGATCTATCACACCTGTCCTGCTGTGCGGAACATTGTTCCACATTTGGTGTGGAACATCGACGCAATGGTGCAAGGTGTCAACTTGTTTTTGAGGGTATAAGCTTAGCTATAGAAGCGACGGTGTCGAAGGCGGCCCACCGGCGTCCGCTAAACGGCCCATCTTATTCGCCCTTTAAGCCT
>JADDQD010000187.1 GCA_016781555.1 Pseudomonadota bacterium
ACCATCCTCTTTGTCGGCTATTCCATGTCCGACCTCAACATCCGCCTTCTCCTCCACAAATTGTGGAGAACCTGGCGCCATTCGGGACGGGAAAAGGATCGTCCGCCATCTTTCGTGTTTACGCCCACTCGAGATCCGGTCCGGGATGCAGTGCTCGAGCAATGGGGCATCACCGTGCTGACCAACGAGGAAGCGACACCCGAAGCCGCGCTTCTCTCCTTTCTGGAACAGCTCGCCGCCGATGTCCGCGGGGAGCGCAATCTGCCTTAGCCGCCAGGCTGACTTAGCTGCCCCAGCCGCTGGCTCGGCTCAACTGCCTGCGTATTGCACGGCGAAGCGGACGAAATCCTCCCCGACCGCTGCTCGCACGATCTTTATGCACGTGCCGGCGAGCCGAAGGAGCTCGTTCTTTATCCCGGCTGCAGGCACGGGCTCGATCAATGCCGTGACGCCCTCGGCCACGACCTCGTGGGCTGGATCGAGCGCGTGTTGGACCTCCGGGACAAGCATAGATTAGGCCCTGCGCCCAATCCGAAGCTAAAGCCGTCAATTCTCAAGAAAAAGGCGGCACCGGGCGGAACGCCGGGGGCGGCGCGGCGTAAAGGGTGCATCCTTTCAACATAATGAGGTGAATGATGGCTGTTCCCAAGTCAGCACGCGATATTCTCGTAACCGAGCTCAAGGAAATCCACAGCGCCGAGCGCCAGATGTCCCGCGCGATCCCCAAGCTCATGAAGCGCATCCAGTCGGAGCCGATGAAACAGAAGCTCCAGGAGCGGCTGGACCAAGGCGCGACGATCATCGAAACGCTCGATGACACATTCGAGAAAATGGAAGTCACCAAAGCGCGGCCGAAGAACGTCGCTGCCGAAGGGCTGATCGAGGATCTGAACCAGCTGATGGAGCAGATCGAGGATCCGAAGCTTCTCGAGCCGCTTCTCCTGGCCGGTGTTCAGAAGATCGAGCATTATTGCATCGCCGCCTGGGGCACCGCCGCCTCGCTCGGCCGCTTGCTCGAGGAACGGCCGGTCGTCCAACTGATGGAGCGCGTGCTTGAAGAGGGCAAGCGCTATGATCAGGAGCTGACCGAGCTTGCCGAAGGCGAGCTCAACCCGGCCATGCTCCAGGAAGCCGCATAAGACGGAACGGGCGCGGGCGGACCGACACCCCGCCGCGGCCCGATTTGGCAGGCACGCGGGCTCTCCGGCAAGGAACCGGAGGGCTCGCGCCCCTGTTTAAGTTTCAACGAAACAGGATCTTTGCCATGGCCGACGAAAAACAACCCAACGCAGGAACCGACACGGGCGACAATCCGACCTCGTGGGGCCAAGCAGGCGACGTCGCGCGCGGGGATCCCGAAGAAATCGAAAAGCTTAACGGCCGCATGGGCGGGGGCGATTCCGGCGGCGGAGCTTATCCCAACCCACATTCGGGCAAGACCGGCGGCGATAAAGAAGGTTATATGGGCCATGGCGGGCAGACCGACATGCCTTATTACGGCAGCGGCCAGCTCGGGGAGAAGGAGCTCGGGTCCAACCCGAATTCGCCGGCCAATAAAACGAGGTCCGGGAACGACGAGGATCTATAAGTAGGCCCCTCGAAGGCCGGCCTCGCCGGTTCCTCCGAATGGTGCATGCTCCTTCGCGTTGACCGCTCGGCCCGGCTCGTGCCAATCGCCCGTCGATGGATGAGAGTTCCGGCCCGGATCCCCGCCTCGCGCACATGCCGCCGGAGGAGCTCAAGGCGGCGATGAAGAAGCTTGGCTGCCGCACGCAGAACGATCTTGCTGCCGCGATCGGCGTCAGCCGCTCGTCGGTGAGCTTGTGGCTGGAAGGCAAGATCGGGGTTCCCCGGCCGGTAGCCATGCTGATCCGGATGCTGGTCTCCGCACAGCGCCGCAAATTTTGACGCCCGACGGCAGATGTCCTTCGCGGAGCGACCAGCAGATAGCTAGACTTGCCCGGCTTGGACGCTTTGCTGTTCGTTGCGCCTGGAGCGATCTGAAACGCGCACAAACCAAGGCGCAAAACCGCCGGTCAGAAAGTTAGCCCCCTGGTTGCGGGTACGAAGGCATCATGTCGCCGGCCTCTGATTTCAACGGAAGCCAGCACAGGTTCGGACCTTTCGGTGGCGGTCGTGCAGCCTGCTGGCGTGGGCGGCCGCTTTGTCCACACCAGCCGCTTTCCTTCGGGTATTTCGATCCAGCGCGAACCCCATTTTATCATGTGGAGGTCACACCTTCTGCAGCTGCTGAAGTAAAGACCGTTGATCGTGACCTGACTTGGTCGGGCGGAATGGTCGAAGACCCGGCAAAGCGTTCGCATCATCATTGCTGAACGATAACATCGGAGGCCCAGCTTGCGCTAGACGAAGTTATACTAGATCGAAGTAAGTAGTTTAAGGGACCGTCCGCTTTGAGGATTCCTCTACTCGCTCAGCACCGCTCTGCAAAATCGCTCGCTCAAGCGTTACGACGCGTCCGTTGGGCTCCCCCGCATCAGAAAGGGTTCCGTTTACCGAGAGGCGCCCTTTGGAAGACCGGCTTCAACGGGGATGCGTGATTCAAATAGGCTTGGATCGTCGGGACGAAGGCTGGACCTCTGAACCGCTAATCAAACGATGCTCATTTTTCTGATCGCGTGAGGGCGTTTCGAGCCTCATTCTCGGCGTCGTTCCAGAACCTTTTGGTTTCGATTGTGGCTTGAGCGGCATTTCGGGTGACGCTTTTTTGTGGTGGCGGAGCGGCTTTGAGGAGCTTTCATGTGGCTATTTAGTGGGCGCAGAGCGGCTCCAGCGGAGTCGGCGCGCCGCGCCCGATGCCGTCTACTTGATCTTTCCAACCGATCAGCCTGTAGGATGTGCTTCGATGCTGCCTCCGGCTACCTATGCCTGATCCACTCTGGCTTCACCGCCCCCTGCTGAACTGGCGGGACATTTACGCTTGGGGCCTCGAACAGGGCGTCCGGAAGATGATGCCGCCAGAGCAACTTCACGTCACGCTCGCGACGGTTCGCCAACCTGTCGAGTGGGCCGACGATGACCTTGAACTCCAAACGGACGAACTCACCGTCCCGGCTGGGCACAAACCAGTGCAGATTTTCGGTTATACGGTGAAGGCGCTTGCTTTTAGCGACCTACGCATCGAGCGCCGCCACGAGATATTATTGGCCCGGTTCCCACAGATGGATCATTCGATGCTGCGCCCGCACGTAACGCTGTTTCGGGGCGGCAAGATGCCCAAGCGGGCCTATCACGGGGAACTCGTGTTCGGCCCGGAGATCGTGGAGGTTTTCAACGAGGCCAACGCGAGAAATATCAAGCACGTCAGGATCGACGGCTACAACCCTGAATAAGAGAAGAAACGCTTGCACGAGATGCGATTGTCTCAGCCCCTCCGAAGGCAAAGGAGCGTCGCTTACAATCCGGCACAAGCTGCGTCGCTAGCGAACCCCCATCGGCTCTTGAGCGAAATGCGGTCTTGCCCTTGCATTGGGCTTCATCGGTGTGGTGAGCATCATCATGACGGCAATAACTCTCCTGAGTCGCTGGTTAGTGGGTTGAGCAAGAACTCCAAGGCGGAACAGATACGAGAACTCGCCCGATCCGGCGTGAGGATGTCTGAGATGCCGCAAACATTGTGCATGTGGACGAGGAGACGCGAGAGGTCCGCAAGAAGCACCTGCATGGCGTAAGGGGCACCTTTGCTACACGCTCGATCCTCCACGGGCTCACCGATCAGGCGGTTGCAGAGGTGATGGGCTGGCCGACCGATAGGGTCGCCAACATAGGGCGAGTCGATATTGACCGAGCGCGGGTAGTCGTGGCAATCGGAAAGAGGATCGCAGCGGGCGGTGTAAACCATCTTGTAAACCGCCTCGGGTCTGCCGACGAAAAGTGACGCTTTTCAGCCGGTTTGCGGGTGTAGCTCAATGGTAGAGCAGAAGCTTCCCAAGCTACCAGCAATGGCGGAATTCAGCGCTTCTTGCTGCAAAACGCGGTGAAAATCACGCTTTTCAGATCAATGACTTAGCCGCACGCTGCAAAAGGCGCGGAAGCTTGCCGCGTCAGGGCGGAGCAGCGTCTTGAAACGTCGTGGTTCTCGCAGGAAGGCAGTCACCCACCGCGCCGCTTTCAATCTCAAACGCTTCAAGCGGCCGACTAGGCAAGACGATCTTCGTCGATGCCTTTTGGCCGAGATCGACCCCGCGACCCGCACCTTGCGGAAGGGGTTCGAAACACGCCGTCAAGCCAGAGCCGAGAAGGCTCGCCGGGTGCGAAGCCTAGAGCGTTATGCCCAAGACCTTCGGCGCGAAGGCAAGCGGGAGGAGGCACGCGAAGTCTTCCGCTTCGCTAAGCTGCTGAGGCGGGCTAAGTCCGCCAAGGACCTCCCCTCCTTCGCCAACCCACTCTTCATGCGAGAATTCCGGCGGAGATTCTCTGGCGAGATACTCCGGCTCCTACGGGACATCCCAGTCGAAGAAGTTCGGATCTACACGATCGCTTCACCAAAGTGGCGGCTGCCCGCTCCCAAGCTAGCAGACCTCGGCCCCCGCAGGCCCCGTGAGAGTTTGCGAACTAGCCTTATCAAAGCAGGGCTAGATCAGCTTTCTGGATGGGTCATCGTCTGCTTCCACAACGAACATGACCAGGCGACGGACACAGATCAGCCCCACTTCCACGTTGTCGTGGTGGGAGAGAAGTACCTCGCCTTCGAAGCGCTTCGAGAACTCGACATGTTCAAGAGCTGCAAGGAGGTGCACCATCCAATCGTGTGCCAGACGCTGGTCCACGCGATTCGCCAGATATCCTATCTTGTAAAAGGGTACTGGCTGCGGACCTTCGGTAAGCTCAACGAGAAGACCGGTAAGGTTCGTCGATACCGGCAGAGGCGCCTCCCCGAACCACGCCACGCCGAGTCTATCCTGTTCCTTCACCGGCAGTGCTTCGCGGACCTGATCTGGATGCACCGCATCAAGATTAAGGGTGGCCGCCTTGTGCCGGAGGAGCGCGATTGATGCGGCGGAACTTACCCACGTCAGGTTCGGGAGTGTGCCCGCCTTTCCCGGCATTCCCGCAGATCCCGCTCTTCCCGCCTCCGTCGGTTCACAGGCGGCAGGCGCCGTAAAAGCCAGCTTCCGTCACAGCTGTAGTGTTCCCCCCAAAATCAACACCTCTCTCTCAGAAGGATCATAAAAATGGCGTATCCAAATCGGCAGGCTCGCCGGAAGAGACTCAGCCAATCACGTCGCAGAACCCGGGAAAGGCGGGCGGTACGGGCAAAGAGGCCAATTGCTCTCGCGAAAACCTCTCGCCCCAGCCCTCCCGCCGACGAGATCAGGGTAGAAGGGGTCTCTGATCAGAATGCGAATAAGTGGCTGGCGGTGACGCGAGGCCAAACTTCCGCGCTCGTCAAGCGCGACACCTACTTTAGCAATGGTGGCTCGTTCTGGGGTGAGCTGGCTGATCAGGATGTTCCGATCACCCGGTCGGCCTCCCGGACGATCATTACACAAGCCATTGAGGACATCGAGAGCTACCCGAAGAAGGTCTATGTGGCCACGCACCCTGGGCACCACTGCGGTGCTTACGTGAAGCCCGACGAAGGTGTCATCGGGAAGCCTCTCGCGCCGCTTTTCCGTGTGATCTTCGACCGTTCGAAGGTGCCGCTCAGCCATAAGGGGTCGCTGAAGTCCTGGAAGCGCGTGATCAAGCGCTTCGTCCCGGGGCAAGCGGTGTTCACCATGGCCGTTTGCCTCGCCTTCGCCAGCTCGCTGC
>JADDQD010000021.1 GCA_016781555.1 Pseudomonadota bacterium
GTATCAGCATTGCGCTGGCAAGCATCTGCACCGCTATCTCGCGGAGTTCGATTTCCGCTATAGCAATCGGGAAGCGAACGGACTGAATGATGCCGCTCGCGCCGACGCGCTGCTCAAGGGTGTGGTTGGCAAGCGGCTTACCTATCAAACGACTAGTGCGAGGGCCTGATGCCGAAGCGGAAAGAGACGCTAAGCCCAGAAGAGCAGAGCGAGCGGTTCAAGCGAGAGGCTCAAAGGCTTATCGATGCTGGCGAACTAAGCCCCACCGAGGCAGATGCAGCTCTTGATGGCTTCCTTCGGCAGCCACAAGTCAAGTCAAATCGCTAATGGGGGTGCTTTCGGCTCCCCGTTTTCGTCGCATCTTTCCGCCAGCTCGCTCATAAATTCCCTGACGTTGAGCCTGACCAACTCCGCCTGTGAGTCGCTATATGTGCGCTCGACATGCATCGTCCGATCCCGGACTGAGCTTTTGATCGTCTGAAGGGATTCGAATACCGCCCTGATGTGAGAACCTTCCGTGCCCGGTAAACAAGTCTTCTGCGGCCACCGTGCGTTAATCGGGTCACGAAGCGCATTGATGATATTGCCCCAGTTCCGGTCATTCACGACCACAGGATCGGGGATGTCGACGTGTTTTCTGAAAGCTTCTAAGCCAACCTCGACTATTCGCATCGAATGGAAAACCGACGCGGTAGGGCGCCCATAGCAGAGGCAGAGCGCCGACTCACTCACGTCAGTCTGAATGGAAGGAAATTTGTCAGTAACCGCTTCCCCGAACTGCTCACTGGCGGATTGAAGCAGATGGTTTTTATCCCTGTAGATGACATACATCTTCACGAGGGATAGCTCGTCCTTGAAGCGCCTGTTGATGTCGTTGAAAGCAGCCCAAGCGTCCACATAGGAGCAGTGAGCATTGGCGTCCCGTAGCTTCACCCGCAGATCAAATGCGCTGTAATAGGCAAGTTGTGCGCCACATTTCGCTAGTGGAACCATGGCCTTTTCCAAGATGCCCAGTGAGAGACCCCGATCTGTCGGATTCATGTTGTCATTCGTGTTCTGACCGCCTTGGCCAAATCGCTCAATCAGCGCCTTCAGGCGTTCAAGCTCCGCGATCGCATCGTGAAGGTCCGGTCCGTAGACTTCGAACATTTTCCACAGACTCATCAGTTGGTCAGGATGCACCATTAGCACTTCCGAAACTCCTTGGGTACGGCAAATATAATAACGCCAACGCTTGATTTGAGCAGAGGCGGCGGCTAAATCGCCGGTCATTCCACACGCGGAGCCATCATACCGGTGGTTGGAGCAATCCAACTTCTCGGCCCCGCAGAGGCACAACCGGAAGGAGAAAGACCATGGCGTCCACTGACGTCAGCATGCAGCAATTGCTTGAAGCCGGAGCGCATTTCGGCCACCAGACCCACCGCTGGAACCCCAAGATGAAGCCGTACATTTTCGGCGAGCGGAACGGGGTCCACATTATTGACCTGTCGCAGACGGTGCCGCTCTTTGCGCGCGCGCTTGATTTCGTACGCCAGTCGGTTGCCGCTGGCGGAAAGGTGCTGTTCGTCGGCACCAAGCGTCAGGCGCAGGATCCGGTAGCCGAGGCAGCGCGCCGCTCCGGGCAGCATTTCGTCAATCACCGCTGGCTCGGCGGGATGCTCACCAACTGGAAGACCATCTCGAACTCGATCAAGCGCTTCAAGTCCTTGGAAGAGCAGCTGTCCGGCGACACTGCCGGCCTCACCAAGAAAGAGGTTCTCCAGCTTACCCGCGAACGCGACAAGCTGGAGCTTTCGCTTGGCGGCATCCGCGACATGGGCGGACTTCCGGACGTGATCTTCATCGTCGATGCAAACAAGGAAGAACTGGCGATCAAGGAAGCCAACGTGCTTGGGATTCCTGTGGTTGCTATCCTTGATTCGAACGCGAGCCCCCAGGGCATCGCATTCCCGGTACCGGGCAACGACGATGCGAGCCGCGCGATCCGTCTCTACTGCGATGCCATTGCGGACTCCGCGCTTGCTGGAAAGCAGGGCGGCGCCGCTGCCCGCGGTGTGGACATCGGCGCGATGGCTGAGCCACCCGCCGAAGCTGCTCTTGCCGACGCTTAAGCTCGGCTGATCTCGGAGCAAGGCTGGGCGACGTCGCCTGCCTTGCTCCCGTTCAAATTACAAACAAGGACAGGTGAAATGGCAATCACTGCCGCAACCGTTAAAGAACTCCGCGAGCGCACCGGCGCCGGGATGATGGACTGCAAGAAGGCACTTGGTGAGACGAACGGCGACATGGAAACCGCCATCGACTGGCTGCGCACCAAGGGGCTTGCCGCGGCCGCGAAGAAGGCCGGCCGCACTGCTGCGGAAGGTCTGGTCGGCGTTGCCGTGGCCGGAACGCGCGGCGCGGTCGTGGAAGTCAATTCCGAAACCGACTTTGTCGCCAAGAACGAGCAGTTCCAGGAATTCGTCCGCACGGTGGCCGAACTCGCTTTGACCGCCAGCGGCAATGTCGAGGGCCTGCTCGCGGCTGCTTGGCCAGCGGGCGGCACCGTGCAGGAGAAACTCACGAGCAACATTGCCACCATTGGCGAGAACCAGTCGCTTCGCCGCGCTGCCGTTCTGCAGGTGAATAACGGCGTGGTTGTTTCCTACGTCCACAATGCCGCCGCTCCGGGTCTTGGCAAGATCGGCGTCCTGGTTGCGCTTGAAAGCACAGGCGACAAAGCTGCGATCGACGCGCTCGGAAAACAGCTCGCAATGCACATCGCCGCGGCAAACCCGCTCGCGCTTCGGGGCGAAGATCTCGATCCGGCAATGGTCGACCGGGAGCGCGGGATTGCGTTGGAAAAGGCTGCCGAATCCGGCAAGCCAGCCAACATCGTCGAGAAAATGGTGGAAGGTGCGATCGCCAAGTTCCGCAAAGAGAATGCGCTTTTGAGCCAGCTCTTCGTGATGGACAACAAGACCAAGATCGAAGACGTGGTGAACGCCGAGGCGAAAAGCGTGGGTGCTCCCATCGAGCTCACGGCCTATGTGCGCTTCCAGCTGGGTGAAGGCATTGAGAAGAAAGAAAGCGACTTTGCCGCCGAAGTGGCCGCTGCCGCCGGCACTGCAAGGCCCGAGGTGGCGAACGCCTAAACGGTTTCTTTCCGCTCCAGACCAACAGGCATGTTGCGGCCGCTCGGCATTCCCGCCGAGCGGCCGTTTCATTGTTTGCACCCGCCGGATCAGTGCCTCGCGCCTCAGACTGAAACCCATCCTTGAAAGCCCGCGGCCGGCGTGACAAAGGTGCGCCCACCTTCCGCCCCTTGTGCAGCTCACGAAAGAATCCCATGCCGCGCCCGCGCTTCAACCGCATCCTTTTGAAGCTTTCGGGCGAAGCGCTGATGGGAGACAGCCAGTTCGGGATCGACCCGGAAACCGCGTCCCGGCTCGCGGGCGAGATCAAGTCGGCTCGCGAGGCAGGGCATGAGCTGTGCATCGTGGTGGGCGGAGGCAACATCTTCCGCGGACTGGCGGCCGCGGCCAAGGGCTTCGATCGCACCAGCGCCGATTATATGGGTATGCTGGCGACGGTGATGAACGCGCTTGCGATGCAGAATGCGTTGGAGAAGATCGGGGTCGACACGCGTGTCCAGTCGGCCATTCCGATGGCGACGGTCTCGGAACCCTATATTCGCCGCCGCGCCGTCCGGCATATGGAAAAGGGGCGGGTGGTGATCTTTGCCGCCGGTACGGGAAACCCCTTTTTCACGACCGATACTGCCGCCGCTCTTCGTGCCGCCGAAATGGGCTGCCACGCCCTTTTCAAGGGAACCAGCGTCGACGGGGTCTATGATGCCGATCCCAAGAAGGTCGCTGGCGCCAACCGTTACGAAAGCCTGAGCTTCAACAGGGTGCTATCCGACGACCTTAAGGTCATGGATGCAAGCGCGGTCGCGCTGTGCCGTGACAATGACATTCCAATCGTGGTGTTCAACATCCGCGAGCAGGGCAATCTGGCCCGGGTGCTCAGCGGCGAAGGCACAGCGACTATCGTGCAGAATGAGGAGTGAGCGATGCCAGCGTATAACAAAGCCGATCTACAGCGCCGCATGCATGGCGCGGTCGAGGCGCTGAAGCATGACCTTGGCGGGCTTCGCACCGGCCGCGCCTCCATCAGCCTGCTCGAGCCGGTTCATGTCGATGTCTATGGAGCCAGCATGCCGCTGAACCAGGTGGCGACCATCTCCACTCCGGAGCCCCGAATGCTCTCGGTTCAAGTGTGGGACCGGTCCAATGTCGGCCCCGTCGAAAAAGCGATCCGCTCCGCAGGCTTGGGCCTGAACCCGATAACGGAAGGCCAGACGTTGCGCCTGCCGATCCCGGATCTCACCGAGGAGCGGCGCAAGGAGCTTGCGAAGCTCGCCGGCCAATATGCGGAAAAGGCGAAGATTGCCGTTCGCAACGTACGCCGTGACGGCATGGACGCGCTGAAGCAGGACGAGAAGAAGCACGAGATCAGCGAGGATGAGCGCAAGCGGCTCGAAACCGAGGTCCAGAAGATGACCGACGACACGATCGCGGAGCTCGACGCAACGACGGCGGCCAAGGAGAAGGAAATCCTCCAGCGGTGAGTCTTACTCCGGCGAGCGCGGATCCGACGCCGGGCATCGCCGGCGGTTCGTCCGTGCCGCGTCACGTCGCGATCATCATGGACGGCAATGGCCGATGGGCAAAGGCGAGGGGGCTTCCCCGCGCGGCCGGCCACCGCCAGGGCGCCGAGGCTGCACGCAAAGTGCTCCGGGCAGCCGGCGAGGCGGGGGTCGAGTGCCTTACGCTATACGCCTTTTCCTCGGAAAACTGGCGCAGGCCGGAAGAAGAAATCAATGATTTGATGGGCCTCCTGCGCCTTTACATCGCGAAGGAGCTTGGCACACTTCACAAGGAGGGCATTCGCCTCAAGATCATCGGTGATCACACGGCATTCGAGCCGGGAACGGCGCGCAAGGTTGACGAGGCGGTTGCCCGCACGGCCACTAACAGCCGAATGACGCTGGCGATCGCACTGAACTACGGCTCGCGCAATGAACTGGTGAACGCTGCTCGCAGTCTCGCGCAGCGCGTTGCTGGCGGCGAGATGGAGGCCCAGGCGATCGACGAAGCAGCGATTGAGGCGGCACTTGATACGGCCGACCTGCCGCCGCTTGACCTTCTGATCCGTACCTCCGGGGAACGGCGATTATCGAATTTCCTCCTTTGGCAAGCTGCTTATGCCGAGCTGCTTTTCGTCGACACTCTTTGGCCTGATTTCGACGGCGATGCGCTACGCTTGGCGATCGCCGACTTTGGCAACCGCGAGCGGCGATACGGGGGGCTGTGAGGATGAAGCCTGATTCGGCGGCGACGTCCGATCTTACAACCCGCTTTGCCGCCGCCGTGGTGATGATCGCCCTTGCTCTTGTCGCGATCTACATCGGCGGATGGCTGTTTCGGGCTTTGGTCGTGGCCGCATCGGCGCTGATGCTCATCGAATGGGGTGACATGCGGCGGCTTTCGCGGCGGTGGAGCTATGTCGGTGCGCTTCTACTCGGCGGCGGGCTGCTTGTTGTTCCGGAAGTGCTCTTCCCCGTGGGCGAAATGGATGAAGCGATCAGCGCCGAAAGCTTCGATCCGGCCTGGCAAGGTTTTGCCGCCATTGGACTGGGCGCGCTG
>JADDQD010000101.1 GCA_016781555.1 Pseudomonadota bacterium
CATGCGTCCCGCCGATATCGACCGTAACGACTTCGCTCACCAGCCTTGCTCCATTGCCGCAAGCATTGCCGAGGCGCCTTTTTCGGCACCGTCGGCGCCTTGCCGCATGATACCGAACAGCTCGCGTCCCGTTCCCGTCCGTCGCGGGGTAGCCGAAGCCTCATCGCGGCTTTCCCATTCGGCTGCATCCACCAGCGCCGAAAGCTCGCCGGTTTCGGCAGAAAGGCGAATGACATCTCCGTCGCGAAGCTTGGCAAGCGGCCCGCCGCCAAGCGCCTCGGGCGTCACGTGAATGGCAGCCGGAACCTTGCCTGAAGCGCCCGACATGCGGCCGTCCGTCACCAGCGCGACACGGTAGCCGCGATCCTGGAGCACGCCGAGCGCGGGCGTGAGTTTGTGAAGTTCGGGCATTCCATTGGCGCGAGGTCCTTGGAAGCGGACAACCACGACGACGTCGCGCTCAAGCTCGCCGGCCTGGAAGGCGGCAAGCACCTCATCCTGATCCGCGAAAATTCGCGCCGGGGCCTCAACCGTGAATCGCGAGCGATCAACGGCGCTGGTCTTGAAGGTAGCGCGGCCGAGATTGCCTTTGACAAGCCGCATGCCGCCGTCCGGCTGGAACGGATCGTTCGCGGGGCGGAGCATGGTCCTGTCGAGCGGTTCGGCTGCCCCTTCGCGCCATTCAACCGCGCCATCGGACAAGACGGGGTCGAGGGCATAGTCCTGAAGGCTGCTCCCGGCCACCGTCATGATGTCGCCGTGGAGGTAGCCGTGGTCGAGTAGGGTGCGGATAACGAAGCCGATGCCGCCGGCGGCCTGGAAGTGGTTCACGTCGCCCGCTCCATTGGGGTAAACGCGCGCGATCAGCGGCACGGCTGCCGACAGACGATCGAGATCTTCCCAGTCTATGACGATGCCGGCGGCACGCGCGATCGCGGGCAGGTGGATGGCATGGTTTGTCGAGCCGCCGGTGGCGAGGAGGCCGACCGCTGCGTTGACGATCGCCTTTTCATCGACGCAAAGCCCGAGCGGGCGGTAGTCGTTGCCGCCCCAGCCGATCTCGGAAAGCCGGTGTACCGCCGCGCGCGTGAGTTCCTGGCGAAGCTGTGTGCCGGGATTGACGAAGGCCGCACCCGGCATGTGGAGGCCCATCACTTCCATCATCATCTGGTTGGAATTGGCGGTGCCGTAGAAGGTGCAAGTGCCGGCACCATGATAGCTTGCGGACTCCGCTTCGAGCAGTTCCTCGCGGGTCGCTTTACCCTCAGCATAAAGCTGCCGGACCCTTTGCTTTTCCTTATTGGCTAGGCCCGATGGCATCGGCCCGGCCGGCACCAGAATGGTCGGCAAGTGACCGAAGCGGAGCGCGCCGATGAGCAGGCCGGGAACGATCTTATCGCAGATGCCGAGCAAGGCTGCCGCTTCGAACATGCCGTGGCTCAGCGCCACCGCAGTGCCGAGCGCAATGGTGTCGCGGCTGAACAGCGACAGCTCCATTCCCCGCTGGCCTTGCGTTACCCCGTCGCACATCGCTGGAACGCCGCCCGCGACCTGGGCGGTTGCCCCGACCTCGCGCGCGAACAGCTTCATCTGTTCCGGGTACCGGCCATAGGGTTGATGCGCGGAAAGCATGTCGTTGTAGGCGGTAACGATGCCGATATTGATGCCGCGGCCAGTTCGAATTGCGTTCTTGTCCTCCCCGGCCGCAGCAAAACCGTGGGCGAAATTGCCGCAACTGAGGCGGGTGCGGACAACGCCGTTCTCGCGCTCCTGCGCAATGAGGTCGAGATAGCGCGTGCGCGGCTCGCGCGATCGTTCGACGATACGCGCCGTCACCGCTTCGATGTCGGGATGAAGCTTATTCATGCCAACTCACTCCGTCGCGCTCGGTGAGCGCGATTGCTGCCGAGGGCCCCCACGTGCCCGCCGCATATTGTTTGGGGGTGACGCCGGTCGCTGCCCAGCCGTTGCGGATCCCGTCAATCCACTCCCACTGCGCTTCGACCTCGTCACGTCTGACGAACAAGGTTGGGTCGCCTTCAATGAGATCAAGGATGAGGCGCTCGTAAGCGATGCGGCGGCGGACGTCGGCAAAGGCGTTCGCCATGCCGAGATCGAGCGGCACTTCGCGCAGGCGAATGCCGTCGCGGTCGAGGCCGGGCTGCTTTGCCATCATCAGGAGCCGGATATCTTCTTCCGGCTGCAACCTGATGAGGAGCTTGTTCGGCGCCAGGACCGCGCCTCTGGAAGCGAAGATGGAATGGGGCACTTCCTTGAACTGGATGAAGATTTCGGAGCGGCGGGTGGGCAGCCTTTTGCCGGTCCGGATGTAGAAGGGGACACCCTTCCACCGCCAATTGTCGACATGCGCCTTCAGCGCGACGAAGGTTTCGGTAGTGGAAGCGTGCTCCAGTTCGTCGGCATAAGCTGGAACGGGAGCCCCGTCGATGGCGCCCGCGCCATATTGCCCGGTGACGCTGTTGGTCGAAACGGTGGATTGGTCGATCGGGCGGAGCGAGCGCAGCACTTTCACTTTCTCGTCACGCACTTCAGCTGCGTTGAACTGCGCCGGCGGCTCCATGGCAACCAGCGCAAGAAGCTGGAGCATGTGGTTCTGAACCATGTCGCGAACCGCGCCCGAGTCATCATAATAGCTCGCTCGACCTTCGAGCCCCACCGTCTCGGCCACGGTGATTTGGACGTGATCGATGCCGCCTGCATCCCACATCGGCTCGAACAAAGTGTTGCCGAACCGAAGCGCCAGAAGATTTTGCACGGTTTCCTTGCCGAGATAATGGTCGATCCGGAACGTTCGCTGTTCAGGGAAAACCGCCGCGACGGCATCGTTGATCTCGCGGCTGGACTCGAGATCGGTGCCAAGCGGCTTTTCAAGCGCAAGGCGCACATTGTTTCCGGCAAGCCCCGCTTGCGCAAGCCCGCTGATCGTTGCGCTGAACAGCGAAGGAGCCGTTGAAAGAAAGATGGCAAGCGCGTCCTTGTCGGGCCCCGCCGCTTCGGCAAGGGCGCCGAACTGGTCGGGGTCCGAAGCGTCCACGGGCACGTAGCTCAGGCGATCAAGGAAGCTTTGGACCTGCTCCGGCTTCAGGCGATCGGCGTCGATGAACCGCTCGATCGCCGCTCCCGCCTCAGCGCGGTAGCTCCCATCGTCAAGCGCGCTCCGCGCCGTCGCGATGATGCGCAGTTCAGCCGGGAGAAGCCCGTCGGCGTGCAGCCCGAACAGCGAGGGCAGGAGCATACGATGGGCGAGGTCGCCGGTCGCTCCGAATAGCAGCAACGCGCGTGCGGCAGTGGTCGGCACTTGTCAGCCTTTCTTTCCGGGGACGAGGCGCAACGGGATTCCAACCCGTGCGCGCCAAGCATCCTCAATGTGAGGACTTCCAGGGAAGTTGCGGCTTATCCAGTTGCGATTTTGTGTCCAGCCCCGCAATTCAACAAATTGACGGCTGCGCGACGCCGAACTTGGGTGCAGCCGGTGGTGCGCTTGTCCGCGGCGGCCAGACCGGCGCACCATGGTGTCCGTCCTTCTCTTGATCTTGAAGTAAACGAGCAGCCTCAGTTGGCCCGCTCCGCGATGAAGCCCGAAAGTGGCTTCAGCTGGTGTCCGACCTGCTCGATGATTCTCCACCCGAAGGGGATGGGCCAATCCACCTGCTCATTTCCGAAATTGAAGACGCAAAGCAGCCGCTGTTCGCCTTGCCCGCGCTCAAACGCGAGCAGCGGCAGGGGGGCATCCACCCAGCGGATGGCTCTGCCCCTCAGTGCGGGGTGCTTCTTGCGAAGAACAATGAGGCGGCGCGTCAGGTTCAGCATCGAGTCCGGGTCCGCCTCCTGCCGGTCTACCGCGAGGGGAAGGTGGCGCGGATCGACCGGGAGCCATGGCTCGACTGGAGAAAAGCCGCCATTGGGCGCATCGTCCCGCCAAGGCATGGGCGTGCGCGCTCCATCGCGCCCCTGGGTCTCGGGCCAGTTTGCGATCGCTTCCGGATCCTGCAGCCGTTCGAACGGCACTTCGGCCTGCGGCAGGCCGAGTTCCTCACCCTGATAGAGAAATACATTTCCCCTGAGGCTCATCAGCAGCAGCATCGCCTGGCGGGCAAAATCGTCGGGGTCACGGCCATTCAGCCAGCGGGACACGACACGCGGTGCGTCGTGGTTGGAAAAAGCCCAGCTCGGCCACCCTTCCTTGGCAGCTCCGGGCCATAGCTCGATCGTCGACTGGATGAGCTCCGGCGTCAGCCGGTCCGCGTACAAGAAGTTGAAGCCGTAGGCGCTGTGCAGCCGGTCCGGACCTTCCGTGAAAAGTTTCATTTCCCGGTCGGCCTGCTCGCCGCCAACTTCGGCGACGGTGAAACGGCTGCCATAGTCGTCCATCAACTTTCGGATCCGCGACAGGAATGCGGGAATGTCGGCGTGTGACTGGTTGAAGAAATGATGTTGGAAGTCGAACGGACGCGTGCGCTTGCCCACCCCTTCCGGGACTGGCGGGTTGTCGCGCAGCTCGGGGTCGTGCATCGCGAAGTTGATTGCGTCGAGGCGGAAGCCGTCGACACCGCGATCGAGCCAGAACTTCGCCGTGGCGAGCAGCGCCTCTTGAACCTCTTGGTTGTGGACGTGCAGGTTCGGCTGGCTCGGCAAAAAGTTGTGCAGATAATATTGGCCGCGCCGCGCGTCCCATGTCCAACAGGGCCCGTAGAAGACCGACTGCCAGTTATTCGGCGGGGAACCGTCTGGGTTGGGATCGGCCCAAACATACCAATCGGATTTGGGATTGTCCCGGCTCGACCGGCTTTCCCGAAACCACGGGTGCTCGTCGGAGCTATGCGCGTAGACCTGATCGATGATGACCTTGAGCCCAAGCAAGTGCGCACGCTCCAGCAGGCGGTCGAAATCCTCGAGCGTTCCGAAGATGGGATCGACGTCGCGATAATCCGCAATGTCGTATCCAAAATCGTTCATCGGCGAAGTGAAGAAGGGCGAAAGCCAGATGGCATCCACCCCGAGCGAGGCGACATGATCGAGACGCGCCGTGATCCCGGGCAGATCGCCGACGCCATCGCCATTCGAGTCGGCAAAGCTGCGCGGGTAGATCTGGTAGATCACGGCTCCGCGCCACCAATCGTCCTGGGCGTCTGCCGTGGCGACGCTCGGTCGCTCAAGGCTCATTTCATTCATCGCGGGGCGGCCTTGCAGAGCATGTAATCGAGCGGCGCGAGCGTCACTCGGAAGCTGCCCGGCGCGCTGGCTTCGGCGGCGCAGCTTCCCCGGAGCGACTGCCAGCGAAGCGAGCCCGGATCCACTTGAACATGGGCCGTAATCGGGGTGGTGCTCGTGTTGAACACCGCCAGGGTCTCGCCGCCGCCCGATGGCGCGCGGCGCGAGAGCGCGAACAGGCCGGGCGTGTCACCATATGAGCGCACCACCTGATCGCCCGAGCGCGAAGCAGGGTCGGATTTGCGGAGCGCGGCCATTTCGGCAATGGCCCGGTAGAGCGGCGCCTGCCGGTCGAAATTGGCCTCGGCCGTGGTTGCGGCGGAACCGACCAGCTTGTTGTCGTTGTAAACCGCAACGCGGCTCGGGAACATGTCTTCGCGGGCGTCCTGATCGCCCCCGTCGCCGGCAAAGCCCTGCTCGTCGCCATAATAGATCACCGGCACGCCGCGGGCGAAAAACATGATCGCGTGGCCAAGAGTGACTCGCTTCAGCA
>JADDQD010000130.1 GCA_016781555.1 Pseudomonadota bacterium
CGGTACGAGCTCCTGTTGCTGAGCGAACTCGGCTTCGGCCTTGATCTCTCGCAATGCGCCGCAACCGGGGCAACGGCGGACCTGGAATTCGTCAGCCCCAAGAGCGGCCGCGCCGTGTCGGCCGCAGCCGCCGGGGCGTATCGTGATCGCTTGCTGCGGTTGCCCAGTTTCTTGCTCGAAGGGGGCGCTGCGGATTGGTACGACATCTTAGACGGCCTGCGCCTCACGGGCCACTTCCTGGCGCGCGACCTCCTCATCGAACGGCAAGCGGATGTGCTCGCCGCCCGAGAACGATTGATGGAGCGGCTGCGGCGCATCACGCGTTGACGGCGGCGCCGGACACGTAGAAGGTTTGCGACGTGAAATCGCTTTTCCCCCACAGCGCTACTACGCGCGACGTTACCGTACGAGTCTCCGTCAGCTTCCTTCCGGAGCAGTCGGAGCCTGGAAAAGGCCGCTGGTTCTGGGCCTATCACGTCCGTATCGAGAACGGAGGCCGGAGCGACATCCAGCTCATCAGTCGCGAGTGGACGATTGTTGATGGCCGCGGCGGCCGTCATGAAGTGATGGGCGAGGGGGTCGTTGGCGAGCAGCCGGTGATCGAACCGGGGGCGGCTTTCGATTATGTTTCGGGCTGCCCGCTAAGCACGCCGACGGGCTACATGGAAGGCCGCTACCACATGGTTGGGGCAGATGGCCGCGCCTTTGCCGTGACCATTCCGCGCTTTCCACTTACTGCGCCGGCCGTAGCGACATAATCGCGCACTGACGCGTGCTTCGGGCTCAAGCGTCGATCGCCTCCTCATCCACTTCGGCGGCGTGGCTCTGGATGAAGGCGAAGCGGTGTTCGGGATTGCGGCCCATCAGCCGGTCGACCAAATCCTTCACCGTCTGGCGCTGCTCATATTCCTGTGGGAGCGTGATGCGGATCAGCGAGCGCGTCTTCGGATCCATCGTCGTCTCGCGAAGCTGCTGCGGGTTCATTTCGCCGAGGCCTTTGAAGCGGCTGACCTCCACCTTCTTGCCCTTGAAGAGGCTTGCTTCCAGCTCCGCTCGATGGGCGTCATCCTTGGCGTAAGCGACCGTTCCGCCCGCAGCGAGCCGATAAAGCGGCGGCTGGGCGAGGTAGAGGGCGCCTCTGCGGACAAGCTCCGGCATCTCCTGGAAGAAGAAGGTCATCAGCAAAGTGGCGATGTGCGCGCCGTCGACATCCGCGTCCGTCATGATGACTATTCGATCATAGCGCAGTTGCTCGACCGAGCAGCGCTCGCGCGTTCCGCAACCGAGTGCCTGAATAAGATCGGCGACTTCCTGATTGGCGCGGATCTTGTCGGCCGTTGCGGAGGCGACGTTGAGGATCTTACCGCGGATCGGGAGGATGGCCTGCGTCTTCCGGTCGCGGGCTTGCTTGGCGGAGCCGCCGGCGCTGTCCCCCTCCACGATGAACAGCTCGGTGCCGGCGGGATCGTCATTGGCGCAGTCGGTGAGCTTGCCCGGGAGACGAAGCTTCCTCGAGCTCGTCGCCGTCTTGCGCTTCACCTCGCGCTCGGCGCGACGCTTCAGCCGGTCGTCCATCCGGTCGAGCACGAAGCCGAGCAGCGCACGCCCGCGCTCCATGTGGTCGGCGAGGTAATGATCGAAATGATCGCGGACCGCGGCCTCCACCAGTCGTGCTGCCTCGGGGCTGGTCAGGCGGTCCTTGGTCTGGCTTTGAAAATGGGGGTCCCGGATGAACACCGAAAGCATGAGTTCCGCTCTCGACATGACATCGTCCGCGTCGATCTCCTTTGCGCGCTTCTGGCCCACCAGCTCTCCATAGGCGCGGATACCCTTCGAAAGCGCCGAGCGGAATCCGGCGGCGTGAGTCCCGCCGTCGGGAGTGGGGATGGTGTTGCAGTAATAAGAAGCGGAGCCTTCGCTCCACAGCGGCCAAGCGACGGCCCATTCAACAAAGCCCTGGCGGTCGGGGAAGTCCTGCCGGCCGCGGAAGAAATCAACGGTCACGCATTCGCGCGTGCCGATCTGCTCCTTCAGATGGTCGGACAGTCCGCCCGGGAACTGGAACACAGCTTCGGAAGGCGTGTCATCCGTGATGAGCGATGGGTCGCACTTCCAGCGTATCTCGACGCCTGCGAACAGGTAGGATTTGGAGCGGGCGAGGCGGTAGAGCCGCGCCGGCTTGAACTTGGCTTCTTCGCCGAAGATCGTGGCGTCGGGCGTGAAGGTGATGCTGGTGCCGCGCCGATTGGGCGTGATGCCAATCCGCTCGAGCTTCGAGGTCGGCGCGCCCCTCGCGAAGGTTTGGCGGTAGAGCTCCTTGTTGCGCGCCACCTCGACGATGGTCTCGGTCGACAGTGCGTTTACGACGCTGACGCCCACGCCATGAAGGCCGCCGCTGGTGGCATAGGCCTTATCCGAAAACTTGCCGCCCGAATGGAGCATCGTGAGGATGACCTCGAGCGCCGACTTTCCAGGATATTTGGGGTGCTGGTCGATCGGGATTCCGCGCCCATTATCGGTAACCGTCAGCCGATTGCCCGGCTCCAGCTCCACTTCGATTCGGTTGGCAAAGCCGGCGACGGCCTCGTCCATGCTGTTGTCGAGCACTTCAGCGGCAAGGTGGTGGAGCGCGCGTTCGTCCGTGCCGCCAATATACATTCCCGGGCGGCGGCGGACCGGTTCGAGCCCCTCGAGCACTTCGATGTGCGAAGCGTCGTAATCGCTGGAAAGTGCGGCGTTGGACGCGAACAAATCTGACATGGATCAGCTATAGGGCAGCATGAGTCCCGATGCCAGCCGCGGCAGGATGCTGCGCTGAGAGAAAGTTAACCATAGCCGCGCAGCAACGAGCAATGTTCCACAGCGCGATCGCCGCCGATCCTCGGGCTCTCCAGGGCGGAGGCTCCACTCGAGCTGCCGGTCGTGACTCCGACCGGCTCCTGCCCATTCGCGCGCCGCTCGCGCTGTTCGATGTCGCCCGTCGGGCCCCGCGGGCTTCTGCCACCGAGCTTGCCTCCGCCTGACGCGCACAATTTCCTTCGGCATCAGGAACTGGGATTAGCCGCGGCTTCGGGTCAACGGAACGAAAGCCACAGGCAGAAGCTTGCGCCGCTTCAGCCGCCCGCTACGATCTTTCTCGATCACCGTGAGATCGAGCGTGTTTGAGGTTCTGCCGACTGGAATCACCATTCGGCCACCTGGGCGCAGCTGTGCGATGAGCGGCTTGGGCACGTGGCTCGCGCCCGCCGTCACGATGATCCGATCGAACGGTGCGTGCTCGGGCCAACCAGCATAGCCATCGCCGGCCCGCACTGTCACGTTGCGATAGCCAAGCTCCGCCAGCTGTTGCTTCGCCCGCGCGGCCAGCGGCTCGACAATCTCGATCGTGTAGACCTGCCGCACGAGCTCGGCGAGCACCGCCGCCTGGTAACCCGATCCGGTTCCGACCTCGAGCACGACATGGTCTGGCTCCGCGTCTAGCAGGTGCGTCATCAAGGCGACGATATAGGGCTGCGAGATGGTCTGCTCGTAGCCGATGGCGAGCGGTCGGTTGGCATAAGCTTGCGCACGCACGCCCTCGGGGACAAGCCGGTGACGCGGCACTTTCCGCATCGCCTGGACCACGGCCGGATCGATCCTGCGAACGCCGGTCGGGCCCGCCGTCGCGGCAATGTTTTCGATGGTCAGCACCATGATCTCGCGATCGAAAGCGCGCTCACTTGCTGCCGTGAGGAAACAGGCAGCGAGGGGGAGGAGAAGCCGCCTCACCGGAGTGGTGTCACCGCCTTCGACTGGTCGAAGAACAGGACCGCGTCGAATTGGTCCGAGATCCTGGCGTCGAAATAATGGCTCTGACGCTCGGTCTCAGGCCGATACATGACCCCGATCGCCCGCTCCAGCCTTGGCTCGCCATATTGTCGAGCCAGTTCCTTGTTGCCCCGAAGGATCATCGAGAAGGCGGGAAGGCCGCTCCTATGAAAGACGTCGGAGTAGCTTCCTGGAAGCGCCGGGCGCATCTGATAAACGCGTCCCGGCATGTCCCATTCGGGCGCTGCCATCACCGTACCGGCATAGCTGAAGAAGCCCACGAGGAAAGCCGCATTCCCGTGGCGCTGCCGCATCAGCTGCCCGATATTGAGCTCACCGCGATTGGCCGCGTCAGTTGCGCGGGCATCCCCTGTGTGCGTGTTGTGCGCCCAGGCGACGACCTTGCCGGGCCGGCCTGCCTGACGACCGACGTGTTCGGCAATTTCTTCGACAGTGGCGGCCATTCGCTGATCGCGAACGTTCCACGCCATGGAGCCCGCATAAACCGTGCGGAAGTAGGCCTCTCCACCGGCGACCGAGGCAGCCCCCCGGATTGCGGCGAAATGTTCTTCCGCCTCCGCGGTGGAGGTGGGGCGGGGGATGCGGCGCACCTCGGCGAGCACCGCTGCCGCCTCTTCCTCGCACGAGCGAGTCGCGCGGCGGGAGGCTTCTCCATAAGCGTGGGTGCTGCGGTTATAAGGGGCGAAACACCGATATTCGCGCCGCGCGCGCTCGGCAGCCGCAGGATCCACGCGCCGCAGGTAAGCCACCACTGCGTCGGCGGCGTCGAACACGTCGTAGACATCCATGCCATAGACGCCGATCCGCCGCTCCACCGGCTGGCTGAGGTTCCACGTCCGCAGGCGATCGATAAAGTCGCGGAACTCGGCGTTGCGCCACATCCAGCGCGGGAAGTTCTGGTAGCCGGAAAGCGCTTGTTCGGCCGTCCTGTCGGTGCCCAATCCGCGCACATAAAGGTTTACTCGGTAGGTGCTCGACCAGTCCCCTTCAATTGCGACCGCACCGAAGCCGAGATCCCGGATGAGCCGCTCTGAAATACGGGCCCGGTCGCGGTAATATTCATGCGTGCCGTGCGTGGATTCGCCGAGCAGCACGAACCGGGCATCACGCGCGGCCTGAAGGATTGGATCATGGTCGGTGGGTTCGCCGGCAATCGGGATCGCCAGCTTCGCCCAATCCGCTGCCGCGGCACCCTCGGCTACGCTCGCGGACCCCTGCTCCGCGGCAACATCCGTTTGCCCGGCGCGCTCGGAAACCGCGCAGCCGGAAAGCGCGAGCATAGCTGCGAGCGGTGCCAGGATGTGCTTGAACGGAAACATAGCCGCGCTTCTCGTGCCGGAGTGAAAGCGTGCCCTGTCAAACACTTAAAGTCCAAAAAGGTTCGGTTCTGCCTTTGGGCTGTCGCCGTGTATGCGGTCCAGATAGGCCGATGCCAGTTGATAATGTGCCTGCACGGCACGTGGGCATTGTGCGCGCTGGGCAAGTTCGATCTGAGTTTCCGCCCGGCGCTCATAATAGTCGAATTCTTCGCGAGACATGTCGCGTGCGCTTTCCCTCTTCTGGCGAAACCGGAGCGGAGAAAGGCTCCGGCGATAGTTGCGCAACTTAAACGAAGCGCCGCTTTTGCCGTTCCGGAAAAAGGGGATAACGTGGGTTACTGAACCGGGGTTACGTGGGCTGCTGCACCAGCGATCAGAGCGCCCGAAGACACCGGCTCAAGCAGAGGTTCGAGCCCTTTTGCCTGCCGCTTTTGTCGCGCATTTCCAATAGCGAACGGAAACTCGCCTACCGAAGCTCGACCGCTCGTGCGTTATCTGATCCGGGGCCCGCCGAAGGGGAGGGGCGGCGGCGGGCGACGATCGCGACGCGGCATCTGTGCCTGGTAGGCGACGCCACAATGCTGCACGCAGTACGGGAACCCCGGGTTCGACGGTTTGCCGCAGAAATGAAAATCGGGTTCGCCGGGATGGCCCAGTGGCCACTTGCAGATCCTTTCATTGAGGTCGAGGAGGCTCGTCTTGTCCGAAACATCGGCGCTCGGCTTGGCTGGCACGAGGCGGCGCGGCGGGGCGGGCGGGATCGGCGCCTGCTGCTCGCCCGGGCCCTGCCGAAGAAAGCCTCCGGGACCGACCGAAACGATGCGAGGCTGGCTCTTCTCCGGCTCCGGCTGCGCTGCTGCCTGGGCTGGAGGCGCCGCGGCGGCGGGCTCATTCCCCAGCTCGGCTTCGCTTTCCGGCGCCGAGGCACTTTCCTCCCACGGTGCGTCGGCCTCTTTCGCCTTCGAACCCGGCTCGTTCGGCTTGACTGGCGACGGGCGCGACTGAAGCCCCAGTCGATGCGCCTTGCCGATCACCGCATTGCGGCTAACGCCGCCGAGTTCATCGGCGATCTGGCTTGCGGTCATGCCTTTCGACCAGAGCTCCTTGAGTTGATCGATGCGCTCATCGGTCCATGACATGTACTGCTTTTCCTCAGGCTAGATGGCTTGCGGCCCCTGGCGTCTGCCTTTAGCGACATCGCCATGAACGAACAGCCTTCGAAGTGGGTTCGCACCGCCCCTGGCGCCCCCGTGTTCCGGGGCGTCAATTGGGGCGGCCTTAAGACCCTCTATTTGAAGGAGGTGCGGCGTTTCTTCAAGGTGCAGCTGCAGACGATCTGGGCCCCGGCTGTCACGACGATGCTGTTCCTGGTGATTTTCACGGTGGCGCTGGGCCGCACCGGGCGCTTCGTGCTCGGCGTTCCCTTTGCTGATTTTCTTGCCCCGGGGCTGATCGTCATGGGCATGATCCAGAACGCCTTTGCCAATTCGAGCTTCTCGCTGCTGGTGGGCAAGATCCAAGGCAATATCGTCGATTACCTGATGCCGCCAATCTCGACCGGAGAGTTGATCGTCGGGCTTGTCGGCGCAGCGGTTACGCGCGCGGTTCTCGTCGGCTGCGCCGTTTGGCTCGCAATGCTTCTGTGGCCCGGTGTCGATGTCACCCCCAGGCACCCGCTCGCCATCTTCTGGTTCGGGCTCATGGGGAGCATGATGCTCGCCTTTCTCGGGCTGTTCACGTCCATTTGGGCCGAGAAGTTCGACCACGCGGCTGCCGTGAGCAACTTCGTCGTAGCACCGCTCGCGCTGCTTTCAGGCACGTTTTACTCGATCGAAAGCCTGTCACCGGTGTTTCAGGCAGTCAGCCATGCAAACCCCTTCTTCTATGTTATTTCCGGCTTCCGCTACGGCTTCCTCGAAGCTGCCGATTCTCCGGTGGCGTTCGGCGCTGTCCTGCTTCTTGCGATCAACATCGCCCTTTGGGCGCTCTGCTACTGGCTTCTTCGCACCGGCTGGAAGCTCAAGCACTGACCTCGCCGCGGCAACGGATGAGCCGAAGCGACGCTCGCGCGCTGAACGTCGGCTGACGCTTCCATTCAGCCACGAAACATCGGCCATCGCTTACAAGCATCCCCATTATCATTCCGTTGGGAGCAGTGTGATGCGTAAGCTTCTGATTTCTATGGCGGTCCTTTCGAGCGTTGTGGCTGCTGCGCCGGCTTCGGCACAGTATCGCTATGACCGCAGCTACGACCGCTACGGCTATAACCAGGACCAATATAGCGAGCGCCGGATCGAGCGCGAACTCCAGCGGCTGCACGATCGGATTGACCGCTCGGCTGAGCGGGGCCTCCTGTCGCGGAGCGAGGCGATCCGCTTGCAGCGCCAGTTCGACGCTGTGGAAAATCGCTTCTTCGATTACCGTCGCAATGGCCTTTCACGCTTCGAGCAGGACGACCTGCAGCGCCGCATCGACAGCCTCGATTACCGGTTCCGGGACGAACGTCGCGACGGTAGGTGGAGCGATCGCCGCGACCGCGATTGGGACCGCCGCTGGTAAGCAGCCAAAGCTCGGCGCCGAATTGACGCGGCGCCGCAGCGAACTTTATATGAACCCTGTGCGAGGCGGCCATCATGGTCGCCTCTTTCGTATCCGACGAAGCCGGGGACCAGCCGATGACCATAACGACGCTCATGCCCGTTTACCCGCGCTCGCCGGTGCGGCCGGTGAGGGGTGAGGGGGTTTATCTCTATGGAGAGAATGGCGAAAAATACCTGGATTTCGCGAGCGGGATCGCGGTTAATCTTCTCGGGCACGGTCACCCGCACCTGACCAAGGCAATCCAGGAGCAGGCGGCGACGCTGATCCACGTCTCGAACCTATACGGCTCGCCGCAGGGCGAAGCACTCGCAACGCGCCTGACGGACGCAACTTTCGCCGACACTGTGTTCTTTACCAATTCGGGCGCCGAAGCCGTTGAGTGTGCGATCAAGACGGCCCGTCGATACCACCATCATCATGGCCGGCCAGAAAAGAACGTGCTGATCACTTTCAGGAACGCCTTTCACGGGCGGACCATGGCCACCATCAGCGCCACTGACCAGGCCAAGCTTCGCGACGGCTTCGCGCCTTTGCTCCCCGGCTTCACGGTTGCCGAATTCGATGACCTGGAAGGCGCCCGCGCCGCGATCGATGATCATACGGCGGGTTTTCTGGTGGAGCCGATCCAGGGGGAAGGCGGCATCCGGCCTGCAAGCCAGGCGTTCATGCGCGGGCTGCGGGACCTTGCCGATGCCCACGACCTGATGCTTGTACTGGACGAAGTGCAGTGCGGCGTCGCGCGGACCGGGAAGCTCTACGCTTACGAACATTACGGCATCCAGCCGGACATTTTGGCTTCGGCCAAGGGGATCGGCGGCGGCTTCCCAATGGGTGCCTGCCTTGCAACCGAAAAGGCTGCCGCCGGGATGGTGATCGGAACCCATGGATCGACCTATGGCGGCAATCCGCTTGCCATGGCTGCCGGCCAAGCCGTGCTGGACGTGGTCGGCACGCCGCAGTTCCTCGACCACGTGAACATCATGGGCGAACGCCTACGCGGCGCGCTTGAGCAAATGATCCCCAACCACGACGCGCTTTTTGAAAGTGTTCGCGGCGTGGGGCTGATGCTCGGGGTGAAGATGAAGACGGACAGCCGGGCTTTCGTCACCTATTTGCGCGATCATGGCCTTCTCACCGTCGCAGCGGGCGACAACGTGATGCGGATCCTGCCGCCGCTGATCATCGAGGACGAGCATGTCTTCGAATTTGTGGAACGGCTCTCCGGGGCTGCCCGGCAGTATCAGGTGCCTGAAGCCGCAGCCTGAATTTTGGCGGCGGGATACTGAAAAGCGCGGGGGCGTTCCTACATCGGCATCATGAGTTCACGTCCATCCGAAGCGGTCGACGCCGCCAACCTAGACGAGGCGATCGGCTTCACGATACCCGGCCGCAACGCTCGCGGCCGTATCGTGCGACTCGGACCACTGCTTGATGAGATACTTTCCGCGCACGATTATCCGGCGCCGATCGCCCGGATTCTGTCGGAAGCAGTGACGCTGACCGCATTGCTGGGCGCGATGCTGAAGGACGCTGGCGGCCAGCTGACGCTTCAAGCCCAGACCGAGGCGGGCATCATTGATCTGCTGGTCGCCGACTATCGTGGCGGCGAGTTGCGCGGCTATGTCCGTTTCGATCCAGAGCGGCTCGCCGGAGTGCCGACTCTCCCGACCCTGGAGGCGCTGTTCGGCAAGGGATATCTCGCGATCACGTTCGATCAGGCGCTGACCCGCGAGCGCTACCAGGGCATAGTGCCGTTGGAGGGTGCTAATCTTGCCGAGGCTGCGCAGAGTTTCTTCGCGCAGTCGGAACAGATTCCAAGCCTGGTCCGGCTTGCGGTGAACGATACTGGCCATATTGCCGGCGGCATCCTCGTCCAGCATTTGCCGGAAGGAGAAGAAGGGCGAGAGCGGCTTCACACCCGGCTCGACCATCCAGAATGGGAACATGTCCGCATTCTCGCCGAAACCATCAAGGCGAGCGAGCTTTTCGATCAGGACCTTCCGCTCGACACCTTGCTCTGGCGGCTGTTTCACGAGGAGGAGGAGATCAGGGTTCTGAGCACCATCCCGCTCACCAAAGGCTGTCGCTGCAGCTTTGAACATATCCGTTCGGTGATTTCGCGCTTCCCGGCTGAAGAACGCAGTGAAATGGTCGACCAGGACGGCTTCATCAGCGTGGATTGCGAATTCTGCTCACGGGTTTTTCCGATATCCCTTAGCGATTTGGAAAGCTGAAAAGGCGATCAGGACCGTCGATCGGTTCTCGGATCCATGCTATGATGATGGCGGCGCAGCTTGGGGATCGGCTGCAGCCAAGAGCGGAGTGGGGCTCCGCGTTGGAGTTGTTGATGAAGCTGCGGAACGGCCTGGTGCGCCGGACGCTGATCGCGCTGGCCGCCATCCTTGCGGTAACCGCCCCAGCGCTCACGCAGGCGCCGGGCCGGCCCGCCGCGCTCGACAAGCTCCAAGGCGGGCTCTGGCAGCTCCGCAATATCGACAGTCCTAATGCGCAGCTTCCGCTTATTTGCCTGGGCGATCCCAATCTGCTGGTGCAGCTCCAGCACCGCAACGCGCCCTGCTCGCGTCTTGTGGTCGGCCAGAACCAGCTCAGCGCCACCGTTCATTATACCTGCACGGCCGGTGGCTACGGGCAAACGCTGATTCGGGTCGAAACGCCGCGGCTCGTCCAGATCGAAACGCAGGGCATCGCCGAGAACGTCCCGTTTTCTTTGCGGTTCGAAGCTCGTCGTGTCGGCGTGTGCCCTTCAAAATGATCGCTGACGTTAAGCTTTCGTTTACCCGGGTGTAGGTACAAGCAAGCTGTGCCTGATTGAGGCACGCTTTCCTCCCTAGAAGGCTTCACAGCCGAAACTGGGCCGCCCTCCGGGGCGGCCTTTTGTTGGCGCCTCGCCCGCGTCAGCCAAGCGCGTCGCTCAACGGCAGCGGTGATGGGGGAGCTTAAGCACTCCCACCGCCAGGCGCTGGGCAAGGCGGTGCGTGGTTTCACCCTATTCGGAAATCGTCTAGCGGCCCGCTATGTCTAGCCAAGCACCTCTTGCCGTTGTCCTGCTCTCGGGCGGGCTCGATTCAATGGTTGCCGCCGGGTTAGCGCGCGAGCGTGGCTTTCGCCTGCTTGCGCTCACCGTGAATTATAATCAGCGCCACCAAATCGAGCTGCAGGCGGCGGCAAAGGTGGCGAGTGCCCTCGGAGCTGAGCAGCAGATTATTTTGCCGCTCGACCTTGGCCGCTTTGGTGGGTCGGCCCTGACCACCGATCAGGCGGTGCCAAAGGGCGGCGTTGGGGAGGGCATACCGGTTACTTATGTTCCAGCGCGCAACACCATTTTCCTCTCACTTGCGCTCGGCTGGGCTGAGGCCGGAGGCGCACGCGACCTGTTCATCGGAGTCAACGCGCTTGATTATTCCGGCTATCCGGATTGCCGTCCCGCCTTCGTTGAGAGCTTCGAGGCCATGGCCAACCTCGGCACAAAGGCAGGTATCGAGGGCGATGGCTTCAAGGTGCAAACTCCGCTGATCGCGATGTCGAAGGCTGAAATCGTGAAGGAAGCGGCGCGCCTTGGCCTGGACGCTGCAATGAGCTGGTCCTGCTACGATCCCACGGCGGACTCGAAGCATTGCGGCCGATGCGACAGCTGTCGTCTGCGTGCGAAGGGCTTTGCCGAAGCAGCACTGCCCGACCCGACCGACTATGCGGAGCGGCCTCAGCCATGACGTTTGCCGTGAAGGAAATCTTCCTCACGCTGCAAGGCGAAGGGATGCAGGCCGGCCGACGCGCAGTGTTCCTCCGCTTTTCAGGCTGCAACCTGTGGACCGGGCGAGAGCGGGACCGCCAACGCGCGCAGTGTAGGTTCTGCGACACCGACTTCGTTGGAATGGGCGGCGAGAATGGCGGGCGCTACCCGGATGCCAGCGCGCTTGCCGCCAAGGTGGACGAACTCTGGGACGAGGGCGACCGCCGCTTGGTGGTGATCACCGGCGGGGAGCCCATGCTTCAGCTGGATGAGCCTCTTCTCGGCGCGCTTCACGCCCGCGGCTTTGAAGTTGCCGTGGAGACCAACGGCACGATTGCAGCAGTGCCGGGGATCGACTGGATTTGCGTCAGTCCCAAGGCCGGCACCAAGGTCGTGCAGCGCTCCGGGAATGAACTGAAGCTCGTCTGGCCTCAGCAGGGGATCGATCCGAAAGATCTGCTGGGCTGGCAGTTCGACAATTTCCTCATCCAGCCGATGGACGGCGCCGACCGGGACACGGCCCGCGCAGCTGCGATCGATTACGTGCTCAGCAACCCCCGCTGGAGGCTAAGCCTGCAAAACCATAAGCTTCTTGGGCTTCCTTGAGCTCTTTTCGGAGCTGGGTCCGAAAGGCTGAAGGAGCTGCGCGGCTAGACTCGTTCCCGTTCATGCTGAATCGGGAACAAGTCTGCTCTATCTTTGATCGGCGTGCTTTCCGAGCCGTCAGGTGATTCCACCTGACTGGAAAGCACTCTGAGGCTTTAGGCGCGGCCGCCGCACTTCTTCCGGAGACGATTCTTCTTGTCGAAGCATTCGTCCCGCAGCTCGGGCAAGGTCGGCATCCGGATTTGTTGAGGGTTGTAGACGAGCGTCCGGTCACCGGCGGGAACCAGGCTGTTGCGCAGCTCCCGCATCCTGTTCTGCGCGGTGACGTGGAGCTGTCCCTTCGGCCGGGTCAGCGCTTCCTTGTTGATGCTTGCCGCGGTCTGGCAGAAGCCGAACTGCGCCTGGAACGTGGACCAGTTATTGTAGGTGATCGTTGTATAATCGTCGAACGCCTTCTGGCCCTTCGCGGGGTTGCCCTGGACGCGTTTGAAATACGCGTTCATCGCCGTGTAGGCCTCGGCAAGCTCCTCCGCATGGTGAGCAAGAAGGCCGTTATAATTGTCGACCGCTCGAAGATAGGGGGAAAACTGGCATTGAAGCGCCGCCACGTTGAGGCCAGCGCGGAGGTTCCACAAGAGATGCGCGCGATACTCCGTCGGAGTGGCTCCGGGAACGGGAAGTCCGACCAGCGGGTCGTTTCCTTCAATGGTCGCCGCCTTAAAATCGGGATCATTCACGAAGAGTTGTGCGCCTGCGAGTTGCGGCGTGGCGACAGCGACCGCCGTTGCAACCAAGGTTGCGGTTCTGAAGCCGTTCTTCCACCTTGCGAACATTTAAAATTCCCTCTCCAGATCTGGAGCCGATACTGCCGGCACGCTGTAGCTATGATTAACCATGCGGTGTGCGCAACCAGCATCTCGCCTGCTGGAGCGGCCAAGCGCCTTTTAATCAAAGGAAAAAGGCCGCCCGGTCGCCCGGACGGCCTTTCTCAAAGCGAATGCCTTCGGAAATTACATTCCGTTGGTCATGTTGCCGCCGGTGTCGCCGCCGGTGGTGTTGCCGGTGGTGGCGCCAGCGCCGCCCGTGGTGTTGCCACCAGCACCAGCGCCGCCGCCGGTCATGTTGGCGTCCATGGTCATGTTGGCATCCATGCCCATCATGTTGGCATCCATGCCGTTCGCGCCGTCAATGGCGGTCACGTCATTGGTGGTGCCCATGTCGGTGCCTTCCATTTCGGTGCCCGCCATGTTGTTGGCTTCGCCACCGCCGCCGCCGCCGCAGGCTGCAACGAGAAGGGCCGCACCAGCAACCATCGAACCGGTCATAACTTTCTTGAAAAGGTCACGCATTTAGAAACTCCCTAGATTGATGATTTGGTCGGGTTGGTCCCTTTTTCTACCAAATCGGTTCTGCACAATAGACGGAAACACGCAGGCTCTCAAGCCTTCTCCGAACTCCCCCCGACAGCCAACAAAAAACTGTCGATCCCTAGCCTCAGCGCCAGATCAAAACGCTCGTGTCTTTCGCACGCTCCGATCTCGCCGAGGCTCGTCACTGGGAACTCGGCGATACCGCAAGGCACTATGCCTGAAAAGTGAGAAAGTTCCGGCCGAAGGTTAACGGAGAAGCCGTGCATGGTGACCCAGCGGCGTACCCGGACCCCGATCGCGCCGATCTTTGCCTGGCCTTTCTCGTGGTCGACCCAGATCCCGATCCGCGCCGGATCGCGGTAGGCTTCGACCCCCAGCTCAGCAAGCGCAGCAATTACCCAGCCCTCCAGAGCGTGGACGAAGTTCCTCACGTCTCGGCCGCGTTTGTCGAGATCGAGCACAACATAGCCAACACGTTGTCCCGGCCCGTGATAGGTGTATCGCCCGCCCCGGCCGGCGGCATAAACGGGAAAGCCCTGCGGATTGAAAAGTTCGGCTGGATCGGCGCTGGTGCCGGCAGTGTAAAGCGGCGGATGCTCGAGCAGCCAAACCAGTTCCGGTGCTGTCCCCGCCTGGACAGCCTCTGCACGCCGCTCCATCTCGGCCAGGGCTTCGGGGTAGGGGGTGAGGCCGGAGGACGTCCGCCACTCGACACCGGCGGTCAAGGTCATGCCCCGAACATGGCGTTGCGCCATCCCGCACGCAACACACTCTGATTGCGTGGCCAAGCCCCTTTGCGCATAGACGGGCGAGCAAGGGGAGACGCGATGAAGAAGTTGTCCATTACGACCGCCTGGAACGAAACGGCTCCGTTCGTGAAGCGGCAATTCGGCCTGCTGTTTCTGATCGCATTCGGCCTGGTTGCGCTGCCAACCATCGTCCTTCAGGCGGCGATGCCGACAGCGACCGCGGGGCAGCCGCCCGAAGGGGGCAGCTGGATGCTCCTTATCATCCCGGTGATCGTGCTCGGCATCCTGGGATCCCTCACAATCACAACGCTGGCGCTGGCGCGCGCCAGCGACGCGCGTGAAGCATTTTCGCACGCGCTTCGCCGCTTCGCGCCCGTTCTTCTGGCGACTTTGCTTCTCGGGCTGGCGGTCGGACTGGTCGCATTGCCTGTCGCCGTTATCCTGGTGCTGCTTGGCGGAGATGGGCCTGGCGCGCTGTTGCTCGTCCCAGTGGCGATCATCCTCACCTTTGTCTTTGTGTGGGTCAGGATGATGTTGCTGAACCCGATCGGAGCGGTGGAGCCCGTTGGCCCTGTCGCGATCCTGAAGCGCAGCTGGATGCTTACCGCCGGCCGATTCTGGAGGCTTCTAGGCTTTCTCATTGTCATGGTTGTTCTTTTCATTGTGGTGACGCTCGCGGTCAGCGCGGTTTTGGGCAGCGTGATCATTCTTCTGGCGGGCCAGCCCCAGGACGGCAATCTGACGCAGGTTCTGCTTCTGCTGCTGAATGGGCTGCTCAACGCAGCGTTCAGCGTGTTCCTGACGGTGATGATCGCGCGAATTTACGCTCAGCTTGCCGACGAGGATATAACTGGCAGCTGAGGCGCGACGTCTAGCGGCAGCAGCCCTGAAAGCCGCGGGTCGGGGAAGCTTTCGAAAGCGCGATTGTAGGCGGTGAACCCCGCGCGGAGGTAGGAGGGGAGTGCGGCGGGGTGATCCAACGTGCAGGTGTTGACGTGCACGCGGTCAACCCCCTTGCGCCAAGTGAGCGCGAGCGTCTGTGCAAACATCCACTTGCCATGCCCACGTCCCGCAAGTTCAGGCACCAGGCCCAGGAACCGGATCAAGCACTCTCCGTCTTTTCCGAAATCCAGCTCGAGCATCCCGACCTCGATTCCGGATCGATCCACCACTGCATGCACTTCGCCGATGCTGGCGCTTAGCCTCTGATCGTCCATGGCTAGCCGAGAATACCAGAGCCACCGCGCGCCCACGCGCTTGAACAGCAACCGGTATTTGGCGGGATCCACGTCGCGCCAGCGTTGGAGCCGGAACGGCGAATCGGGCACGGGCCGCAGTTTCGGCCGGTCCGTCATCTCTAGATAGGTGACGACGGTGCCGATCTGACCGGGTTCCAGCTGGATCAGCGCCACGCGGCGCCACCTTGATCAGCGTCGTAACGCGCAGTCAGCTCCACGTTGCCACCGGCGGCAGGCTCATCAGAATTGCATCGACGTTGCCGCCAGTCTTTAGCCCGAACAGGGTGCCGCGATCGTAGATCAGGTTGAACTCGGCGTAACGGCCGCGCCATGCCAGCTGTCGCGCTTTTTCCGCGCCGTCAAAGGCCATGTTCATGCGCCGCCGCACAAGCCGCGGGTAAACGTCCAGAAATGCCTCGCCGACATCCTTCGCAAAAGCGAAGTTCGGCTCGAACGGCCCCTCCAGATGATCGTAGAAAATCCCGCCGACGCCGCGATGCACTCCGCGATGGGGGATATAGAAATACTCCTCCGCCCAATTGCTGAACCGGGGATAGTAGGTCGGGTTGTGAACCGCGCAGGCAGCCCTCAACCGCGCATGAAATTCGGCTGTGTCTTCCTCATAGGGGATCGGCGGATTGAGGTCGGCACCGCCACCAAACCATCGTTTGGTGGTGACCAGGAAGCGCGTGTTCATGTGGACGGCCGGAACATGCGGATTGGCCATGTGCGCCACAAGGCTGATCCCGGTGGCGAAGAAGGTCGGATCCTCGGCCGCGCCATGGATGGACTTGGCGAATTCATCGCTGAAGCGCCCGCCAACCGTTGAAACGTTTACACCCACCTTCTCGAAGACCTTGCCGGTCATGAGACCACGAACACCGCCGCCGCCGGGCGAACCATCGGGATCGAG
>JADDQD010000004.1 GCA_016781555.1 Pseudomonadota bacterium
GGGCAGAACGTGGCCCGCAGCCGGGTTTGGGGCAATTTCCAGACCGCCGGCAGTCGCGGCATTCGCGACTCACATGATTACATGCGCAAAGGCGGCGCCGCAGCACGGCAAATGCTAATCCAGGCTGCGGCCAATCAGTGGGGTGTTCCCGCCTCCGAGTGCAGCGTCGCAAAGGGCGTAATCACCCATGGACCGTCGGGCCGCACGACCACCTATGGCAAGGTGGCCGACGCGGCGGCGAAGCTTGAGGCCCCTAAGGACGTCCAGCTGAAGGACCCAAAGACCTGGACCATTGCGGGCAAGCCTGTGAAGCGGCTCGACACAGCCGAAAAGCTCACAGGTGCGCAGATCTACAGCATCGATGTGAAGCTGCCGGGTATGCTCAATGCCGCAATCAAGGACTGCCCGATATTCGGCGGTAAGCTCAAGAGCTTCGATGCCGCTAAGGTCGAAGGAATGCCAGGGGTCAAGAAGGTCCTCGCCGTCGGCGAAACTGGTGTCGCCGTCGTGGCCGATACGTGGTGGCGGGCTAAGACTGCTCTTGAAGCCCTCCCGATTGAATGGGACGAGGGGCCGAATGCGAAGCTCTCCAGTGAGAGTATCGCGGAGATGCTGAAAGAGGGGCTTACTGCGGAGCAGGCCTTTGTCGGCAACCAGGCAGGCGATGTGAAGGCGGCTCTCGCGAAGGCAGCTAAGACCGTCGAGGCAGAATACACTTTCCCCTATCAGCACCATGCGACCATGGAGCCCATGAACGCCACGGCGCTCTGGACGAATGAGCGCTGCGAGATCTGGACGGCAACGCAGAACGCGGAGGCCGCTCTAGCCACGGCTTCGGCTGCAGCTGAGCTACCAATCCCCAAGTGCGACGTCTACCGGCTCCACCTCGGCGGCGGCTTTGGCCGGCGAGCGACGAGCCACGATTTCGTCCGACAGGCGGTTCTCATTGCCAAACAGATACCTGGAACACCGGTGAAGCTGATCTGGTCACGTGAAGAGGATATGCTTCACGGGCACTATCACCCGATTACTCAAGCCAAGATGGTCGGCGCGCTCGACGCGAACGGTAACCTCACCGGACTGCGCATGCGCATCTCTGGCCAGTCGATCCTCGCCACCGTCCGACCAGAAGGGCTCCAGAACGGGCGCGACCCAGCGACATTCCAGGGATTAAACCCGAGCGGCACTGAGGGCGTGCTTGGCTATACCATCCCTAACCTCCTCATTGACCATGCGATGCGCAATCCGCCGGTGCCTCCAGGCTTCTGGCGGGGTGTGAACAACAACCAGAACGCACTTTATCTCGAGTGCTTCATCGACGAACTCGCGCATGCAGCAGGTCAGGATCCGCTTGAGTTCCGACGGAAACTGCTCGTGAACCATCCGAAGCATCTCGCCGTGCTTAACGCCGTAGCTGAGAAGGCAGGTTGGGGAATGCCGGCACCGCAGGGCGTCTACCGCGGCCTGTCCCAGCACATGGGCTATGGCAGCTACGTCGCGGCTTGCGCCGAGGTGTCTGTCGGCGACAACGGAGTTCTCAAGATCCACCGAATGGTCGCGGCAACAGATTGCGGCCATGCCGTGAATCCGCAGCAGATCGCGGCACAGATCGAAGGCTCCTTTGTGTACGGTCTCACCGCGCTGCTTTACGGCGAGATCACGTTGAAGGACGGTAAGGTCGAGCAGGAGAACTTCGATACGTATCAGATGATGCGTATGGACGAGATGCCGGCCGTCGAGTCCATTGTCATGCCGTCAGGGGACTTCTGGGGCGGTGTCGGTGAGCCAACAATCTTCGTCGCTGCTCCGGCTGTGCTGAACGCGATCTTTGCAGCGACCGGCAAGCGCATCCGCTCTGTTCCGCTGACGAAAGCGGATCTCCGCAAAGCGTAATAGCGCACGATGACAGCGTAATAGCGCACGATGACAGCAGCGGCGATCGCGCCGCTGCACCCCCGCCGGAGCTTTCATGCGCACGATAATCGTCGCTGCCATTCTGCTTGCGGCAATAGCACCCGCATCGGCTCAATCTGTCGCACCACCAGGCGCGGCAGCCTGTTCCGGATGCCATGCTTTAGGTGTCGGCAGTGCTTCAATTCCTCCACTCAGTGGCCAGACACCGGAGAGTATCGTGACTGCGATGCAGGCCTTTCGCATGGGCCAGCGTCAGGCAACAGTGATGGACCGCATCGCTAAGGGCTTCTCGGACGAGGAGACCCGCGCCATTGCAGACTGGGTCGGCCAAAAACGTTAAGGTGACCGCATGCCAGCAACGCTGAGTCGCAGAGCATTCTTGAGGTCGGCGATGCTCGGGGGCTCGGCGACTGCTTTCTCACGCTCTCTGTTCGGCCAGGCCTTGCCCCATCTTATTGTCATCGGCGGGGGCTTCGGAGGCGCGACCTGCGCACGCGAACTGAAGAGGCACGGGCTCAATGTGACGCTTGTGGAGCCGAACCTCATTTATACGGCGTGCCCGTTCAGCAATGCAGTGATTGCCGGCTTGCGGCCGATCGAGGCACAGCAGTTCCGGCTCGATGTGGTGAAGCAGGGTGGCGTCGTAGTGGCTCAACAATGGGCTGTGCGCGTCGAACCGGGGGCTCGCCGAGTCTTCCTCGTGGATGGCTCGAGCCTGCAATACGACCGGCTTGTGCTGGCGCCAGGAATAGATCTCAGATTCGATGCTCTGCCAGGCTATGACGAGGCTGCGTCGGCGATGCTGCCACATGCCTGGAAGGCAGGCGAGCAGACTGAACTGTTACGTCGTCAGCTGGAAGCGATGGAGGACGGTGGCACCGTTATTATCGCCGCGCCGAGCAACCCGTTTCGCTGTCCGCCGGGACCATATGAGCGGGCGAGCCTCATCGCGCATTACCTCAAGACGCACAAGCCACGCTCCAAGCTCATCATTCTCGACGCGAAAGATACTTTCTCCAAGCAGCGCCTGTTCCAGGCAGCTTGGCAGGAGCTCTACCCAAATCTTATCGAATGGGTGTCTCTGTCCTCCGGTGGTAAGGTGAACGAAGTCAATGCGAAGACGAGAACGCTCACGACGGATTTTGGCCACCACACAGGGGACGTCGTGAACGTCATCCCGCCTCAGCGTGCGGGCCAGATTACCCATGTGGCAGGAGCAGCGGACCGGAGTGGGTGGTGTCCCATAGACCCCGTGACCTTCGAGTCTCGCCTTCAGCCTAACATCCATGTCATCGGCGACTCTTCAATTGCCGGCGGTATGCCAAAGTCCGCGTTCTCGGCCAATGCGCAGGCAAAGGTCTGCGCGGCTGCGATTGTGAGCCTTTTGCGCGGGCAGCCACCATCCGCACCTAAACTCATCAACACCTGCTATAGCCTCGTGGCGCCGGATTACGGGATCTCGGTTGCTGGTGTCTATCGTCCGGCCAATGGGGTGCTGACCGATGTCGAAGGTGCCGGGGGAACGAGCCCGCCGAACGCACCGCCCTCATTCCGATCGTTGGAAGCAACCTATGCGCAAGCTTGGTTTGAGACGATCACCACTGAAGTCTTCGGGTGACGTCTTCTCGAGAACGGCGGCCGTTTTGATCGCGTTCGCCGCCATATCCAATCCGGGGAAGGCGCAGGGCTTGGCCGCCTTTGAGATCATCGGCGACGCCATCCCCGAGCCATTGATCGGGAAGAAAGGCGATCCTGCTCGTGGCCGTGCGATTGTTGTCGATCGTCAGCGGGGCCTCTGCCTGCTGTGCCATTCCGGTCCCTTTCCGGAGCAGCGCTTTCAGGGGGATCTTGCCCCTGACCTGAAAGGTGCCGGCATTCGTTGGTCTGAAGGGCAGCTGAGGCTCAGGCTCGTCGACAGCCGGCGGCTCAACCCTGCCACGATCATGCCGCCCTACTACAGTATCGATGATCTGACGCGGGTCGGACGAGCTTGGCAGGGCAAGCCTGTGCTGAGCGCGGAACAGATCGAGGACGTGGTGGCGTTCCTCACAACGCTAACGGAGGCTCCATGAGCAGAGGAGCAAAACCTATGGGCGCGACAAGACGGGAGGTTCTTGCCGCTGGGGCAGGGGCTTTTTCACTGATTATCGCTCGTCCTGCTTCCGCAACACCGGAAAGCATGGCGGAGGCAATCAAGGCCTTTGTCGGCGGTGCGGAGGTTCGAAAGGGAAAGGTCGCCCTTGAGATCCCGCCGTTGGTGGAAAACGGCAACTCCGTTCCCCTGAAAGTATCGGTCGAAAGCCCGATGACGCCGCAGGACTACGTCAAGACGATTGCAATCTTCAACGAGCGCAATCCTCAGCCCAACGTCGCCAATTTCCATCTCACCCCCCGTGCTGGCCGAGCGGAGGTTTCAACACGCATCCGCTTGGGTGACTCCCAGAACATTATCGCCATTGCGCAGCTCAGCGATGATACCTTCTGGTCTGACACTGCTGAGCTCATCGTAACGCTGCCAGCCTGTGTGGAGAGCTAACCCATGGCGCGTGCCCTCATCAACGTGCCCGCGACGGCTAAGCGCGGGGCAGTCATCGAGATCAAGGCGCTCATCTCGCATCCGATGGAGACGGGTTACAGGACCGGGGTTGATGGCGCGCTCATCCCGCGCGACATTATCAAGCGGTTCATCTGCACCTACAATGGCGAGGAGATCTTCAGCGTTGATTTGTTCCCGGCGGTAGCGGCCAATCCGTTTTTTGCCTTCACAACGATCGCGACCGAGAGCGGGCTCATCGCCTTCAGGTGGTTTGATGACAAGGGCCGGGCTCAGCTGGAGACAGCCAAGATCACTGTCGAATGAGTAAATTGCTCCTCAAGGTCGCATGCAGCGCGGGAGCGGCTGGGGCACTGGCCCTAGGCCTCTCTCTCGCCTTTGCCCAAACTCCTCCCTCATCGGGGCGGCGGTCTGGGTTCGAGTTCATGAGCCGCGACTCGCAGGCTATGCAGCAGGACGATACAATTAACCCCGGGTTGCTCTGGGTTGCTGAGGGGGAGGCTCTCTGGAGCAGCATGGTCGCCCCGAGCAACCGCTCCTGTGCGAGCTGCCATGGCGACGCAACAGTTAGCATGAAGGGCGTTGCCGCACGCTATCCCGCCTATTCCCCCGAGCGTGGCCGTCCGGTCGATCTGCAAGGCCGCATCAATATATGCCGAGAAACAAACCAGAGTGTGACCGCTCTTCCATTCGAGAGCCGGGAGCTGCTTGCTCTCGCAGCCTATATAGGGAAGCAGTCCCGGGGCATGCCGATCACAACTGGCGACGATGGACGCCTCGAACCATATCGTGCAAGAGGGCAGGAACTATATGAGCGGCGCCAAGGTCAGCTCAATTTCTCCTGCGCCAATTGCCACGACGACAACTCGGGTCGGAAGCTCGGGAGCAGTGTAATTCCCGAGGCTCACCCAACCGGCTATCCTCTCTATCGCCTCGAATGGCAGGACATGGGATCACTGCAGCGGCGGCTGCGGAACTGCATGGTAGGAGTCCGGGCAGAGCCTTATCCGTACGGCTCGGCCGAATACATCGACCTCGAGCTGTTTCTGATGACCCGAGCACGAGGCATGCCTGTTGAAACCCCCGCCGTTCGACCTTAGTCGCCGGAAGGCTGGCTGACGTTTGAAGGGGCCGGGTCCTGAGCTAGTGAGCAGCGAAGCCGGGCCCTAGTCCCAAGTCGGGGCAGAGGGCCGGCCA
>JADDQD010000137.1 GCA_016781555.1 Pseudomonadota bacterium
ATGGCGGGCAGGATTTGCCGCTGGCTCTTGCCACCGTGGTGCAGGAAGATCTCGGCAGCGCCAACCTCGCCTTTTCACTGGTCATGATGCTGACGGCGGGCGCCGTTGAAGCGCTGAAGCATCACGGCTCGCCGGAGCTCAAGGCGCAGTGGCTGCCGAAGCTTGTCAGCGGAGAGTATAACGGGACCATGAACCTGACCGAGCCGCAGGCGGGTTCGGATGTCGGCGCGTTGAAGAGCCGCGCAATACCCCTCGGCGATGGCACCTATTCGATCACCGGGCAGAAGATCTATATCACGTTCGGGGAGCACGACCTCACCGACAACATCGTCCACCTCGTTCTCGCGCGTCTTCCCGACGCGTCGCCCGGGACGAGGGGCATCTCGTTGTTCCTGGTGCCGAAGTTCAGGCCCGGCGCGGACGGTGCCCCGGCCGAGCCGAACGACGTGCGCTGCGTATCGATCGAACACAAGCTCGGGATCAACGCGTCGCCAACGTGCGTCATGTCGTTCGGGGACACCGGTGATTGCGTCGGCTGGCTGGTCGGGGAGGAGCATGGCGGCATGCGCGCGATGTTCACGATGATGAACAATGCCCGCCTCAATGTCGGGCTCCAGGGCGTGTCGATCGCCGAGCGCGCCACCCAGGCAGCCGTCGCTTATGCGCAGCAGCGGGTACAGGGCGCGCGCGCAGGCTCTCCGGTAGCGATTATCGAGCATCCCGACGTGCGCCGAATGCTGCTGCGCATGAAGGCGCTGACGCAGGCGGCGCGGGCGCTCGCTTATTACGCCGCGGGCCAGGCGGATCGGGCGGAGCTGGGAGACTCAGATGCAAAGGCTCGGGTCGATCTGCTGACGCCGCTGGTAAAGGCCTATGCCACCGATGTCGGAGTGGAGGTGGCGAGCCTCGGGATCCAGGTCCACGGCGGAATGGGCTACATAGAAGAAACCGGCGCGGCGCAGCACTACCGCGACTCCCGGATCGCGCCGATCTACGAAGGAACCAACGGCATCCAGGCTGCGGATCTGGTCGGGCGGAAGCTCGGCATGAGAGACGGCGAGGTGTTTGTGCGCCTGATCACCGAGATGCATTCCGATTGCGAGAATCAAACGCTGCTCCTGCGCCTTGTCGAAGACTGTGAGAACGTCGCCGAATCCCTTCACAAGGCCTCAGCCGACGATCGGCTGGCAGCTTCCTACCCCTTCTTGACGATGCTCGCCGTGGCCGTGGCCGGGTGGCTGATGAAGCGGCAGCTCGGGGCAGTGGAAAAGCACGAGGATGCGCAGTTCAGGGCGATAAAAACGGCCGCAGCCCGCTTCTACCTCAATCAAGTGGTGCCGGAGGCCAGCGGGCTCCGTCCGGCGGCGATGGCAAGCGCGGGCCTTCTTTATGACGTCCGGTCAGAAGTGTTCGGCGCCTAGAGTGCTTGCTAGCGTCAGGGAACGGGCCTAGGCCAGGGCGCGGTCGATCAGTTCATCGACGCTAAGGTCGAGACGGCGAATGTGAGCAACTATGGCGGGCCAGCGCTGCTCCAGGAATTCCTTGCGCGCGCTGGCGCGAAGCCGCTCGCTCGCACCTTCGGCGACGAACATGCCGACCCCGCGCTTGACGAGCACAAGGCCTTCGTCCTGAAACGTCTGGTAAGCCTTAGCCACGGTCAGCGGATTCGCGCCATATTCGGCCGCGAGGCTCCGAACCGAGGGCAGGGGATCGCCATCCCGGACTTTGCCCTCAAGGATTGTCGCGGCGATGGTGTCGCGCAGGCGCAGGTAAACTGGACGATCGTCTTGGTTCATCACCGACATGGTCTCCTAATACAGCAATCAGCGCAAGCGGAATAGATCCGGGGTCAGGCGGCTGGCGCCCATTCCGACACTGCGAAGTCGAAGGCGGGCCGCTGCCGCTCTTCCAGCGGGACAGCCGGTGTTCCGATGAAGATGAAGCCGGCGATACGCTCCTCGCCCCGGCCGAACGCTTTCACCACCTCAGGCGCGTATGCCGCCCAGCCGGTCACCCAGCCCGCCGCAAATCCCATTGCATGCGCCGCCAGCATTAGGTTCATGCAGGCCGCCCCGCAGGAAAGCTGCTGCTCCCACAAGGGGATCTTGGTCCCTTCCACGGGGCTCCACAAAGCGACGATCAGCTCCGGTGCCTGATGGGAAAATCGATCCACCGCCTCGACTTCAAGCCGGCTCGGCTGAGGATTGTCGACTCGGAAGGCAGCGTGCAGCAAGTCCGCGAACGCCTGGCGCTGGTCTGTGCGCACATGAACGAAGCGCCAGGGCGCGAGCTTGCCATGATCCGGCACGCGGATCGCGACTTCGAGCATGTCACGCAGCTGTGCCGCGTCAGGCCCTGGCGCGACGAGGTCACGCGGCCGGCCGGAGCGGCGCGTCTTGAGGAGGGACAGCGTTGTGGACCGATCGTTGAGCATGCCGACGAGCCGCTAGCAGCGTTGTGACATTGCAACAATCCGGCTTCACAAGCGCGATTTGGCCGCTAGTTTGCGTCGCCAACGAGGCCGCTGGACCCGAACCCCGGCCCACCCACGATTAGGAGTAGCGAGCCTGTGGACGCCGCAACCTTCATCCCGCTGATCGCCGCGATCTTCCTGGGCGCGCTCTTATTGGGTGGTGGCGCGATCGCCATGACCAAGTCCCCGGAGTTCGCGGGGCATCCGAAGGGGCTTTATGTCCTGTTCTTTGCGGAGATGTGGGAGCGTTTTTCCTTCTACGGCATGCGCGCCCTGCTCATTTTTTACCTGACGAAACATTGGCTGTTCGACGATGGTCCAGCTAATCTCATCTACGGTGCCTACCTATCGCTGGTATACATCACACCAGTGCTCGGCGGCTATCTGGCCGACCGGTACCTGGGTCAACGAAGGGCGGTTCTGTTCGGCGCGGTGCTGCTCACCGCAGGCCATTTCCTGATGGCGTTCGAGGGTACAGGTGGTCAGGCCGACGCCACGATCAACATCTTTTGGCTCGCGCTCGCCACAATCATCGTCGGCAGCGGCTTTCTGAAAGCGAACATCTCGGTGATCGTCGGCCAGCTTTACCCGCGTACCGACGTCAGGCGGGACGGCGCCTATACGATCTTCTACGTCGGCATCAACGTCGGCGCGGCCATCGGCACCATTCTCGCCGGCTGGCTGGGTCAGACCTACGGCTGGGCCTATGGCTTCGGCGCGGCGGGCATCGGCATGCTGCTGGGCCTCGTCGTCTTCGTCTGGGGCAAGCCGCTGCTGCTCGGAAGGGGTGAGGCGCCTCGGCCGCTCCCTAAGCGAACCGAATGGTCGCTGTACGGCATCGGCCTGGCATCAATCGTGGTGATGTGGCTTCTGATTCAATATGTCGGCGTAATCCAGAACCTGCTGATCGTCTCCGGCATCGCGTTGCTCGGCTACGTGCTGTACCAATCGTTCAAGCTTGAGCCGCACGCACGCGACCGTATGTTCGCGATCCTGTTTCTCATCGCTCTCAACCCGGTGTTCTGGGGCTTGTTCGAGCAGGCGGGCGGATCGCTGAACCTTTACACAGATCGGTTCGTCGACCGGCAGGGCGTGCCCGCGTCGCTGTTCCAGTCGATCAACCCGATCTACATCGTTCTCCTGGGTCCGGTGTTCGCATGGCTGTGGGTCGCTCTTGGGAAGCGAGGCCTCGAGCCCTCGGCTCCGGCCAAATTCGGCCTTGCGCTGTTGCAGGTGGGGCTTTCCTTCCTTCTCTTCGTCTGGGGCGCTCAGTCGGTCGGCCTGGCCTACGCCACTCCGGTTCTGTTCGTGTTTCTCATCTACCTTCTCCAGACGACGGGGGAGCTTTGCCTTTCTCCCGTGGGGCTCTCGGCGATGAACCGGCTGGCGCCTAGATTCCTGGCAAGCCTCATCATGGGCGCCTGGTTCTACATGACCGCAGTCGGAAACTTCGTCGCCGGCAAGATCGGCGAGGCGACCGGCGGCCATGACGGAGAAATGACCAAGGAGGGAACGCTCGACGTGTACAGCACCATCGGCTGGGTGACGGTTGCGATCGGCGTCGCCGTGATCGCCGTGTCGCCGGTGGTGAGGCGCCTCATGCATCTCGATACCCTGAAGGACGACGAGGAACTAGCCGGCTACAAGGAGATCGGCGAGAGCGAGGCCGCCGGCATGTTCCCGCAGCGTGAAACAAAGCCCGACAACAAACCCCTTTGACGACGCAGGAAAGTGATTTGATGCGAAAAACCATCGTTGCGAGCCTCCTCGGAGTGGCTCTCCTCTCCGCCTGCGCAAACCAGGAGCGACCCCAAACCGCTGAGGGCAAGGGATCCAAGGCGCCGCCGCAAGCTTATTCGCGCGACCCATTCCCCTCGACGTACCGGGCTTATTCGGGAGCCCCGACGGTGGTGCAGAACGTCACCATTTACGATGGCGAGGGCGGCCGGATTGAGAACGGCTCCGTTTTATTCGCGGGAGGTCGCATCGTCGCCCTAGGCCAGACGGTGGAGGCGCCGGCGGGTGCTACGGTGATCGACGGCCGCGGCAAATGGGTCACCCCTGGTATCATCGACATCCACAGCCACCTTGGCGATTACCCGTCGCCTGCGGTGGAGGCGCACCAGGACGGCAACGAGGTCACAGGTCCGGTGCGGCCTGAAGTGTGGGCCGAGCATAGCGTTTGGCCGCAGGATCCGGGCTTCACGCGCGCGCTCGCCAATGGCGGCGTCACCAGCCTTCATGTCCTGCCCGGCTCCGCCAACCTGTTCGGCGGGCGCGGCGTGACGCTGAAGAACGTGCCGGGCCGCACGATGCAGCAGATGAAGTTTCCGGGAGCGCCCTACACGCTCAAGATGGCCTGCGGCGAAAACCCCAAGCGCGTCTATGGCGGCCGCAACCAGATGCCTGCCAGTCGAATGGCGAACGTCGCGCTGATGCGCCAGACGTGGGCGAGAGCCCAGGAATATCGTCGCAAGTGGGACAACTACGAGCGCGACGGCGGCGAGATGCCGACGCGCGATTTGGCCATGGACACGCTGCGGGGCGTGCTCGCCGGCGAGATCCTGGTCCAGAACCACTGCTACCGCGCCGACGAGATGGCCAACATCCTCGATATGTCCAAGGAGTTCGGCTACAAGGTCGCGGCCTTCCACCATGGCGCCGAAGCCTACAAGATCGCGGACCTGCTGCGCGAAAACGGGGTTTGCGGCGCGCTCTGGGCCGACTGGTGGGGCTTCAAGATGGAAGCCTATGACGGGATCAACGAGAATATCCCGCTCGTCCACAATGCCGGCGCCTGCGCGATCGTCCACTCGGACGATCCGAACGGCATCCAGCGCCTGAACCAGGAAGCATCGAAGGCGCTCACTTACGGCCGCCGGGCGGGGCTCAACATCACCGACGAGGTCGCCTGGACCTGGCTTAGCTACAATCCGGCCAAAGCGCTCGGCATCGGCGACCGCACGGGAAGCCTTCGTCCCGGCAAAATGGCGGACCTTGTGCTTTGGAACGGCAATCCTCTGAGCGTGTACACGCGTCCGCAGATGGTGTGGATCGACGGCGCCCTCATGTACGATGCCAATGATCCGCGACGGCGGCCGGTAACCGATTTTGAGCTTGGGCAACCTGGGGAAGGGGACGTGAAGTGAGGACGATCATGTCCAAGGGCGCCGGAG
>JADDQD010000063.1 GCA_016781555.1 Pseudomonadota bacterium
ATTGAGGAGGGCTTTGCCTGGCAGGGGCAGAGCTTCGCCAGCCTCTCGGCTGTCACCAAGGCGATCACCGGCACGAGTTGGAACGGCCACCGCTTCTTCGGCTTGGCCGGCAAGGTGCCCGCATCAGCCAAGCGGACAAGACGCTCAATGGCTCCCTCACCCGCAGAGGTGCACCGATGAGGTCGTCCTCCACCAAGGGGCAGAGCGGTACCAAACGCCTGCGCTGTGCGATCTACACGCGTGTGTCGACGGAGCATGGATTGGAGCAGGAGTTCAACTCCCTCGACAACCAGCGTGAGGCTGCCGAGGCCTACATCAAGAGCCAGGCCCATGAGGGCTGGCGCTTGCTCCCGCGGCGCTACGATGACGGCGGCTACTCGGGTGGGTCGATGGACAGACCTGGCCTGCAGCAGCTTCTCGCCGACATCCAGGCCAGGCTCATTGATGTGGTGGTCGTCTACAAGGTCGACCGGCTCACCCGTTCACTAGCTGACTTTGCCAAGCTCGTGGAGCTGTTCGATCAGCACCAGGTCTCCTTTGTCTCTGTGACCCAGAGCTTCAACACCACCTCGAGCATGGGCCGGCTGACGCTCAACGTGCTGCTCTCGTTTGCTCAGTTCGAGCGGGAGGTCACAGGTGAGAGGATCAGGGACAAGATCGCAGCCAGTAAGAAGAAGGGGCTGTGGATGGGCGGTGTCGTCCCGCTCGGCTACGGGGTCAAGGACAGGAGCCTCGTGCCGCACGAGGAGCATGCGGCCCTGATCCGCTCCCTCTTCGAGCGCTACCTCGCGCTGGGCAGTGTGGTCCAGCTCAAGGCTGCCTTGGACCAGGAGGGCATCACCGTCCCCTCACGCCAGGATCGGGCCGGGCGAACGAGCGGGGGTGGTCCGTTCAGCCGGGGTCATCTGCACAAGATCCTGACGAACCCGATCTACATCGGCCAGATCGCCCACAAGGGGCAGGTGCACGAAGGTCAGCACCCGCCCATCATCGATCGCACGTTCTGGGACGCCGTCCAGCAGCGCCTGGCGAGCCAGACGCAAGCAGAAGGCCATCGCACCCCCTCTAAGGCACGGCTCGCCTCGAAGCTGTTCGATGATCGCGGGCACCGCATGACGCCCACCTGGGCAGCCAAAGGAGGGAAGCGCTGGCGCTACTATGTCTCGCAAGCCCTGCTGCAGGGGCGCAGAGGCGAGGCAGGGTCCTGCCCGCGTGTCCCAGCCGAGGCGCTTGAGACTGCCGTGGCCCAGGCGCTGGCCGAACAGGAGGCAGGGTCGGATGTGAGCGGCGAGTGGACAGCCACTCACCTTCCGGCCGAGGTCGAGCGTATCGTCATCGGCTCGGGTCAGCTCACCATCATGATCAGGAGCGATGTGGACGGCGACCAGACAAGCACGATCCAGGTGCCCTGGACCCCCAGCGCGTCGCGTCGTCAGCGGACGATCGTCCCCTGCGATGCCACAGGTCAGGACGCCGCCTTGCGCCCGATGCGAGTTGAAGCGCAAGCCAAGCTGGTCGAGGCGCTGCGCTGTGCGCACGGCTGGCTCGACGAGCTTCTCGCGGATCCTGGCACCAGCACCCGCAGCCTTGCCGAGCGGGAGGGGCGCTCCGAGCGCTCGGTTCGCATGCTCCTTTCGCTCGCCTTTGTGGATCCCGCCATCATCACAGCGGCTCTCGAGCGGCGTCTGCCGCGGGGCTTTGGCATGAGCCGCCTCACCGATCTGCCGCCGGACTGGCGCGAGCAGCGCAAGAGCCTCGGCCTGCCGGCCACCGGACCGCTCTGACGCGAACCCCTCGACCATCCTCCTGGCGGTCTCCCTCCTGATCCCCCGCAGCCTGAGGGGACAGGCCCATCCCCGTGCCGTGCTCTTGCCGAAGTGGCTGCGAGGCTGCGCGTGTGATGCCCACTCGCCTCCGACCACACCCGTGCCGTCGAACCGGTCTCGCAGCTGACCCAAACCGGTCTGCATGAGCGGGCAACGGCGCCCGTCAGGAAAAAGCGTATTGGCTCTGCAGACCGGGAGGGGAAATGCCGCGGCACAGGCCCGGGAAAAGGGCCAGAACAGACCCCGCAGACCGGCCGGCAGCGCGCTAAAGGCTTGAAACCGCGACGCTATTCAGAGGAGGGGAAAGCAGGCCGCTCGGCGCGGACTAGGTGGTGGAGCTGAGGGGATTCGAACTCGTCTCCACTCACTGCAACAAGGGCTATCGGGAAAATCGGCGGAAGAGCCTGCGCCCTATAGCTCCCATACATCACCTCAGCCTCCATAGCCTGGCGACCGCACAGGGAGGCGCCTGCTGGCGCCTTGAATGTACCTCTGTGAGGGCCAGGCCCCTGGGTCCCGCATTTGGCGAGAAGCACCGTCGGTGATCGATAGTCGAGCCTATCTCATAGGGTTGACTCCCATTCCGGCCTCGGCTTGGCTCGCCGGGAGCAGGGGGCCGCGCAGATGGGAGAAGCGGGAAAGGGCACGACGGCCGTGCGCATGTCGCCGGTAGCTTGGCTGATCGCTCCGGCCGGGCTGTTTTTTCTGGTCTTTTTCGTGCTCCCCTTCGGGGTAATGGCCTTGCTGAGCGTGCTGACTGGGAACCCAATGCAGCGGCCGAATGTCAGTTTCACGACGCGGCATTACGAGCGCATGGCCGACGACTCACTCTATTTCGAGTCCCTCGCCTCTACCCTGAAGATCGGCGCTATCACGACGCTCGCCACACTGATTCTCGGGTATCCGATCGCCCATTGGCTAGCCCGGATCCGGTCGCGTGCCGGTCATGCCTTGCTGCTCATGGCCGTGATTGCGCCGATGCTCACCGGAATCGTGGTCCGCACCTTCGCCTGGATGACGATCCTCGCCGACAAGGGCGTGATAAACTCGACACTGCAGGGGCTTGGCCTCACCTCCGCACCGCTGCCGCTGATGTACAACGAGTTCGGCACCACCGTCGCGCTCGTGCACATCTATGTGCCGTTCATGGTGCTGACGCTCGCCGGCGTGATCGGCGGCATCGATGAGCGGCTCGAGGAGGCGGTGATGAGCCTCGGCGCGAGCCCGCTCCGTGCCTTCCTCGAAGTTACGCTGCCCCTGAGCCTCCCGGGCATCATGGCCGGCTCGCTCCTGGTCTTCGCACTAGCGATCTCGGCTTATGTGACGCCGTATCTGATGGGGGGGCAGCAGGTTCTGACCCTGCCTATGCTGATCTATCAGCAAGTCGCAGCCACCTTCAACACGGCCTTCGCGGGCGCGCTTGGAGTGTTGCTGCTCGTGGTCTCGATTGTCCTCGTAATCGCCTACAATCGCGTGTTGGGACGCCTGACCCGCCGGGAGGATCTGGCATGAGAGCACCCCCTGCATTGGACGATCTGACTGGCCGTGAGAACCTCGCGTGGGGCACCGTCATGAGGGGTCGCCCGGGCCGTGAGGATCTCGCGTGAGAGCACTCGTCCTCGGCCGCGTCGCCTATCGGGCAATCAATGCCCTCGTCCTGTTCTTCCTGCTGGCGCCGCTGGCAGTGGTTGTGGTCTTCGCGCTCAACCCAACGCCTTTCATCCAGTTCCCTCCTATCGGTGTGACGAGTCGCTGGTTCGCAAAATTCTTCGCCAGCCCCGACTTCATGAACAGCCTTGCGCTGTCACTCCAGGTTGCGGCCGCCACTGTCGTCCTCGCCATGCTGGTCGGAGCGAGCGCCGCCCTCGCGATTGCGCGGGGCGGCCTGCCAGGAGCGCGTCTGATCACTGCGTTGTTTCTCGCCCCGCTCATGCTGCCCGCGATCCTCACTGGGCTCGCCCTATTCCAGGTTGTGCTGTCCCTCGGCTTCGGCCGGCCGGTCTGGGCTCTCGTGGCGGGGCACACGGTGGTGGCCGTGCCCTACGTCATCCGCACAACCCTCGCCGTGCTCGCCGATTTCGACCGGCGCATCGAGGAGGCGGCCGCCAGCCTCGGCGCGACGCCGCTGCGCGTCTTCTTCGAGGTCACCCTGCCGCTGATCCGGCCGGGCGTGATCGCCGGAGGCATCTTCGCCTTCATCGTCTCCTTCGATCAGTTCCCAATATCCTTGTTTCTCGTCGCCCCGAACCGTGAGACACTGCCAATCGTGATGTTCAACTATATGAAGTTCGACCTCGACGGCACGATCGCCGCCGCCTCGATGGTCTCGATCCTGCTCGCGCTTGCCGTCGTACTCACTATTGACCGGGTTGTGGGCTTACGCGCAACGATGAAGATATAGCTCTTCGACCAGAACGGAGGACACGCCATGACATCGACATTCACGCGCCGCACTGTTCTGCAGTCAGCCGCCATCGGCGCAGCCGCGATTGGAGCGCCGTGGGTTGCGAAGGCCCAAGCCGCCACCCTGAAGATCACCACCTGGGGCGGCAAGTGGGGCGACATTATGAAGAGCGAGGTGCTCCCGGCGTTCGAGAAGGAGATGAAGTGCAAGGTGGAGGCCGACCAGGCCTTCCCCTACATCCCGAAGCTCGCCGCAAGCCCCCCGAAGGATCCGCTCTACGACGTGCTGCATTCGAACTCAAACGAGCAGTGGAGCGCCCTGGAACAGGGCCTTGTGATGGACAAGATCACCGCCAAGGAGGTCCCCAACATCAAGGATGTCTATCCGTACGCTGTGTCGGAGAAGATCGTCGGCGTGACGATTTTCACCAGTGCCGTCGGTCTCGGCTTCCGCACCGACAGGAACCTGACGCCGATCAAGTCCTGGAAGGATTTCGCCGACCCGAAGCTGTCCGGCCAGCGCGGGGGATATCAGATCCCGGTCAACTCGCTAGGGCAGGCCCACCTGATGCTGCTCGGGCAGCTCTACGGAAAAGGCATGACCGACCTCGACCCCGCCTACAAGGCGCTCGAGCAACTGAAGCCGATGAAGCTTGTCGACTTCACCGGCCAAATGGAGAAGTTGCTGCTCCAGGGCGAGGTGGCGGTCGGCATCATCCACGACTCCGGTGTCTACCGTTACGATGGGCAGAACCAGCCGATCGATTTCGTTGCGCCGAGCGAGGGCGTGCTCTCCCTGGAACAGGTGCTCAATGTGACTCCGGGCTCGAAGGTCAAGGAACTCGCCTTCGCCTATATCGACTACATGCTCCGGCCCGACGTGCAGAAGAAGCTCGCTGAGGCGGTGTGGTACTCGCCCGCCAACAAGAATGTGAAGCTCGATCCGAAATACGACGCCAAGCTCTACAACACCCCCGAGAAGGTGGCGCAGCTAATCCAGGTCGATTGGAAGTGGTTCAACGCGCACAAGGACGAAGTCGACGCTCGCGTCGCCCGTATCATGCGCGGGTGAGATCTCTCCATTCCAGGAAATGGCCGGCAGGGGTACCCCTGCCGGCCATTTCCTGAGATCCGAATCTTCAGTGCGGGCTGGGCTTTAGTCGGCACTCCCGCCTGTGTCAGCACCCGCCTCGCCGATGCCGCCATCCTCCCCCTCTCTCGAACTGGCCCCTGCCTCGATTGCGCTCGAGCGCGTTACGAAGCGCTTCCCCGGCGGGGTGACGGCGGTCAACACCGTTGAC
>JADDQD010000012.1 GCA_016781555.1 Pseudomonadota bacterium
ATGATCCCCTGAAGCTTGACCCCCTTCACGAGGAACATAGTCACCGGCACCTTGGAGCGCCTGAGGCTATTTAGGAAAATATCCTGGAGGTTGTTGACCTTTTCGGCCATTTGCCCGCTCTCCTTGTTGGCCGACCCGCCAGGCCTTTGCCGGCGATCAGCCGCCCCTCAATAGATGCGCCGCCGCCACTTTCAATAGCATGGCTGATGGGCGAGCGCCACGGGCGCTATTCGGCGTCTTCACCTTTGGTATCGCCGATCCCGAGCGCCTTCAGCTTGCGGTGGAGCGCAGACCTTTCCATGCCGATGAAGTTGGCGGTGCGCGAGATATTCCCCGAAAAGCGGCGGATTTGCACGCGCAGATATTCGCGTTCGAAAGTCTCGCGAGCTTCGCGAAGCGGCGTTCCCATGATTGCTTTGACGGCCTCGCCCGGGCTGAGCTGCGCCTGCTCATTCAGGACTTCGGGCGGCAGCATGTCAATGTCGACGGAGCCGGCCCGCGCCGCCGGCGCCAGGATGATCGTGCGCTCGATAACGTTCCGGAGCTGACGGACGTTGCCAGGCCAGTCGTAAGCCTGAAGGGCAGCCACGGCGTCATCGGAGAAATTGGGTGCGGCGAGCCGCTGCTCAGCCGCGAAGCGCGCGGCAAAGTGCGCGGCCAGTTCGGGTATGTCCTCGCGGCGGTCAGACAGTGCGGGCAAATGCACCGGAACGACATTGAGCCGGTAGAACAGGTCCTCGCGGAACCGCCCCTCCGTGATTTCCTGGGCAAGATTTCGTGCGGTTGAGGAAACGACCCGCATGTCGACCTTGACCACGCGTTGGCCACCGACCCGGCTGAAGCTCTGGTCGGTAAGCACGCGAAGGATTTTTGCCTGCGCCGGGATCGGCATGTCGGCAATCTCATCGAGGAAGAGCGTTCCCCCATGCGCCTGCTCCAGAAGGCCGGGCCGCGCGAGCTCCCCTCCCTCTTCAACCCCGAACAGTTCCTCCTCGACACGCTCCGGCGTCATGCGCGCCGCACTGACGACGATGAACGGCGCTCTGGCCCGCGGGCTCCAGTCGTGAAGCAAACGCGCAGCCACTTCCTTGCCGACGCCGGCTGGCCCGGTAATCAGGACCCGGCTTCCGGTAGCTGCGACCCGCTTCAGCGTCGCACGCACGGCATTGATCGCAACGCTCGAGCCGGTGAGCTCCGTTTCCTGCCCCATTTGGGCGCGCAGCGTTTGATTTTCCCGCCGCAGGCGGTCGGTTTCAGTGGCGCGGGAGACGAGGTGCAGCAGATGCCCCGCCTCGAAAGGTTTTTCGATGAAATCGACCGCACCTTGCCGGATGGCTGCTACGGCCGTGTCGAGGTTGCCGTGCCCCGAGATCATCAGCACCGGCAGCGTCGGATCGCGCCGCTTGATCTCTTCGAGGATTTGCAGCCCATCGAGCTTCGATCCCTGCAGCCACACATCCAGCAGAACCAGCGAAGGCCTGCGCTCCCCCAGCGCAGCTAGCGCTTCGTGGCTGTTGGCTGCGACGCGGGTCGAATAACCCTCATCTTCGAGCACCCCGGAGACGAGCTCCCGGATGTCTTGTTCGTCATCGACTACGAGAATGTCCAAGGGCATCTTTTAACCGTTCACTGCCTTTTCTTCGGGAAAAGCTGCTTCGCTTCGATCGAGCCGTGCCAGACTTTCGGCATCGAACACCAGCCGCACCAGCGTTCCCCCTTCCGGCGCGTCGTCAAATTCAATATTTCCAAAATGTTCTTCCACGATCTTTTTAACGATCGCGAGACCCAGGCCCGTGCCTTTGGCGCGTGTGGTCATGTAAGGTTCGGTGAGCCTGCCACGATCCGCCGGCAGACCAATGCCGGTATCGCTGATTTCGATGCAGACGTGACTCCCACGCTCACGCACGACCACGCTGACGCGCTCATCGCCGCTTGGGCCCCCTTCCCTCTTCTGCTGTATCGCTTCAACAGCGTTCTTCACGATATTGGTAAGCGCCTGCCCGAGCTGCCGGCGATCGCACACAAGCGTTGGCGACGGCTCCGGCGCATCCAGAGTGAAGCGAATATCCGGATGTGCCACCTCGTGCAGGAACAGCGCTTGATGTGCAATGTCGTTGACAGCTTCTTGGCGGAACAGCGGCTTCGGCATCCGGGCGAAGGAAGAAAATTCATCAACCATTCGCCTCAGATCACCCACCTGCCGGACGATCGTTCCCGTCAGCCGCTCGAACGTCGTTCGATCGGAGGTGATTTCACGGCCGTATCGCCGCTGCAGCCGCTCTGCGGCAAGCTGGATCGGCGTCAGCGGGTTCTTGATCTCGTGCGCGATCCGCCTGGCGACGTCCGACCAGGCCGCTCGGCGCTGGTCGAGCAGCTGATCGGTGATGTCATCAAACGTCAGGACATAGCCGCCTTCAACCATTACCCGTTTCACTGCCAGCGTGCGGGGCTCACCGCCCGATGCAAATTGAATGATGTCTTCGCGCTCCTCAGCGTCGAGCTGCTTGTCGAGCTCGGGCGCGAGCACCGAAAGCTCCCGTCCAACCGCATCCTTGTTGCTGGTCTTGAGCAAGCCTTCCGCCGAGCTGTTGATCAGACGGACCTTGCGGTCCCGATCGACCGAGATAATTCCGGCCGTCACGCCTGAAAGCACGGCCTCGATGAAAGCGCGGCGGCTGTCCAACTGACTGTTCGCGCCGACCAGCGCCCTTGTTTGTTCTTCGAGCCGGCGGGTCATACGATTGAAGGCGTTGCCGAGCGTCGTCACCTCGTCCTGCACGCGCGAAGGCGGCACACGCGCGGAAAGATCGCCCGCGGTCACCCGACGGGCTGCATCGACGAGCTGGCCGACAGGACGAACCAGCCGGTCGGCGAGAGCAAGCGCAATCCAGATCGAGAAGCCGACGATCAACAGCGACACAAGCAGCAGAGCCGCATTGAACCGGAACTGGAGCGTTCGCGAACGGGAAAGGACCTTCTGGTAATCGCTCGCCGCGGTGCGGGCTTCTTCAATCTGCTGGAGGGCGGCCGGGTTGACCTTGCGCGAAGCGTAAAGATAGACGTCCTCTGTCGGGTCGAGCCGTACGAGGGCCTCCACTCGGTCGCCGGCATTCTCCACGTGAGGATCCTCGCCCCTCAGCGCTCGGAGCAGCGATGGCGGGGATCGCTTTTCCAGCGGCCGGGCATCGAGATTGACGCCGGCCCTGAGCTGCACCTCGCCGGTGCGGTTGAGCGTGAGAATGGCGGCTTCAGTCAGATCGCGATAAACCGTCTGCAGAAGGAGCGCATCACGAAACTCCGATGCGTCAAGGCCATATTCGTTGATGCTTCCAACCACATCCAGCCCCATCGCCTCGATGTCGCGCCGAATGCGGTCCTTGTTCTCGTCTGCGTAGACGCGGGAGACACGGTCGGCGTTTTCAAGCACCGTCCGAGCCTTATCTGAGTACCAGAATTCGGTGCCGATCTGGAAAAGGACTGACGCGAACACGACCACCATCAGCGTCGGAACAGTGGCGATTGCCGAGAACAGCGCCACCAAGCGCACGTGCAACCGACCGCGGCCGCCGATCGGAGATCGTGCCGCGCGTCGCATGGCCACGCGGCGGGCAATGAGAACCATCAGCGCGGTGGCCGGAACAAGGTTCGCGACCAGCAGCACCGCCACCATCGGCGGCGTCAGCATCGATTGCGGCGCGCCCTTTCCCGTGATGATGAAGTAGCTGAGCGCCGCCATCACCACAAGCGTGGCAACCGTGGCCAGCTCAACGAAAGGCACGATCCGGGTACGGCGCAGCAAGACCGAAAGCTTACGACGCCAACGGGGCTCCAGTTCAGGATTGATCGGCGCTTCGGCGTTCACGGCTCCGCCTAACACAAGATTGTGGCATAAAGAACACACTATCTTGTGCTCGTTTGCGATTCCAAAGCCTTGTATGTGCTCTCGCGGCTCGCGAAGGCTTTGATTCGTTTCCGTTCAAGCTGAACGGCAACGAGTCTGATGTACCTTTGATCGCCGTGCTTTCCGATCCGTCAGGTGATTCCACCTGGCTGGAAAGCACTTTAGGCCGCAGCCTTGCTCAGCCAGGGAGCGTAGAAATCGTACAGCATGTCCTTCGCGCGCTTCGGATCTGCCTCCTTGTTGAAGGCGTTCCGGAACTCGGCCGAGCCGTGGAGGCCGCGCGTGTACCAGCCGATATGCTTGCGGGCGCAATTTGCGCCGATCACCGGGCCGTAGTGGTCGAGCATGGCATCATACTGCTCGATGATCACCGAAAACTGCTCGTCGAGACTGGGCTCCGGGAGGCGCGCGCCGGTCCTGAGCCAGTGCATGACCTGCCCCAGCAGCCACGGCTTGCCGTAAGCACCTCGACCGATCATCACCCCGTCCGCGCCCGACTGCTCGAGCGCCCGTTCCGCGTCGTCAATCGAGTTGATGTCGCCGTTTACGATCACCGGAAGTGAGACTGCGTCCTTGACGGTGCGAACGAACGCCCAATCGGCCTCACCTTTGTACATTTGGCAGCGCGTGCGGCCATGAACGGTGATCATCCGGACGCCCAGATCCTCAGCCATGCGCGCAAGCTCCGGCGCGTTGAGGCGGGAATGGTCCCACCCCATCCGCATCTTCAGCGTCACCGGCACGCTTACCGCCTTAACCGTCGCATCAATAATGGCCGCGGCAAGCGGGAGATCCCGCATCAGGGCCGAGCCCGCATCCCCGTTCACCACCTTCTTGACCGGGCAGCCCATGTTGATGTCGATGATAGCCGCGCCTCGGTCTTGATTGAGCTTGGCCGCCTCGGCCATTTCGACGGGCGTGCAGCCGGCCAGCTGCATCGACACAGGGTCCTCGACTGGGTCCCAAGCTGCTTTCTGGAGCGACTGGCGTGTTTCGCGGATCATCGCCTGACTGGCGATCATTTCCGTGACGGTAAGCCCTGCGCCGTAGCGCTTCACGATCCTGCGGAACGGCCGGTCGGTCACGCCCGTCATCGGCGCGAGGATCACGGGCGCCTCGATGGCGATCGGGCCAACGGAGATGGGACTTACTTGGGCCATGGGATGCCGGGAGATAGGAGCAAAGGCGCTGGCGGGCAAGGGTGGGCTGAGCTAGAGCGCGCCGATGCAGGAACGGGGCAGAACGGTGGCGTTAGTGGTCGCCGCGGGGAGCGGCAGCCGCGCCGGCGGCGATGTTCCAAAGCAGTATCTGAAGCTCGCTGGCAAAGCGCTGGTCTCTCATGCCCTCGACCATCTCCGGCATCCGGCGGTTGACGAGATACGGTTCGTTATCGGTGCCGGACAGGAAGATCTCTTCCGCAACGCTATTGGCGACCACACCCTCCCCCCGGCGGTTATCGGCGGCGAGACCCGTCAGCACTCGGTGCGCAACGGGTTGGAAGCGATAGCGAGCGACTGCGGAGCTCACGCCGTGCTGATCCACGACGCCGCCCGCCCCTTCCTTCCCGGTTCGGTGATTGATCGGCTGCTTGCTGCTCTTGAGGCAAAGGCTGGCGCGGTGCCGGTGCTTCCAGTGGTCGACAGCCTCGCCCAAGCCGACGGTATTCTGGGCGACCCAGTGTCCCGCTCCGGGCTCGTTCGGGTGCAAACGCCGCAGGCCTTTCGGTTCGGTGAGATCCTTAAAGCGCATCGACGCTGGAGCAAC
>JADDQD010000251.1 GCA_016781555.1 Pseudomonadota bacterium
CGAGCAAGCCGTCACCGAGCGCTGCTGCATTCTCAATCGCGATCAGCTCAAACCCGGCACAAACTTCCACTGGTGGCCTAAGCCGATCATGCCGGCCTGATCAGCCGGAGACCGTATCAGTCATTGCGGACGCTAACGTCGCCCCGCATTCACGGCTCCAGAGGCCACCTCGGTGCTGACATCCATGGCTGTCGAAGCAACGTCGGACCCTGCGTCCGCAGCGGCGTTCACGGCGCGCTCAACCTGCTGACCGTTGCGGTCCCTGCGAAGCACCTCAGAGGCAGCATCGAGAACATCGGCCAGGATTTCACGACCAAGCTGGGAGTTCAGGAGGGAGCCAATGCTGCTCGCCCAGCTCTCCGCCTGGGTCTGCTGCTTCCTGCCCTGAGCCCGCGAGGCGCTGCGTGTGGTTCGTGGTGATCTGGCCATGACGAGCCCTCCAGCTGAACGCTTTTGCCCCATGAACGTATGGCTAAGATTATCGTTCCCAGTAGTTGCATAAGCAGAAGGCTGGATGGGCCGGTATGAACACCATGCCTCAAGCGGCGTTTATTATTGATAAGGCAATCAGGATCCAACTGTTATCAAGCTTAAGTATAACGTAAGCAGAATAAGGCGAGCCTAGATATTATGTCGGTGCAGTGCTGCTATTAGCGACAGCAACCTGGCTATCATCATTGAAAATTTCTGGCCTTATCCCCATATAGTCAGTACGGCAATCAGTTGCGGTGCAGGTCTGTGCAGCGACGAGGTGATGGTGCACATGACATCATCCACTTTCTATTCCGTTGGGAGACCTCGTCCATGTTGAAGCGGACTCTGGCTGTGCTTTCTTTGACCACAGGTGTGATCCTGTCGGGCTCGGCTCAGGCTGAGCCTGTGAAATTCGACGGCACCTGGAGCGTACAGTTAGAGGCGAGTGCCGGGATGTGCGGCAGCGGCGTGAGTCAAACCCTCACGGTTCAGGATGGCCGTGTCCGGGCGGGAAGCTCTGGGCTGAGCGTCTCAGGGCAGGTTGGCCCGAGTGGCTTGGTCAGCCTTGCCTTGCAGAAGGGCCCTGTACAGGGAACCGCATCTGGCAAGCTCTCGCGAGCCTCGGGTTCAGGCACCTGGATGGTTTCGACGCTGGGATGCTCAGGTAGCTGGACGGCGCAGCGCCAGACGATCACCGCCCAGACATTCTGACGAGCCGTTTCCTACATAGCCCTTTTCAGCCCTGCCCGGTTTCTGAGCGTGACGGGGCTTTCGTTCCATCTCCTCGAAGGTTGACCATCCTGTTCTCAGTGTCACGTCTCCGAGCCACGCCGCTGACGTCTTTGGTGAACCCGGGCACAGGTCAGGCGGGAGGCGGTCAATGAACTCCAGATGAAGTTGCCCTTGAGGCTGCGGGCGTGGAGTGCACCAATGGCGACGAGCCCGACGTGAAGATGAAAATCAGGGAATAGGTGAGTGACAGCACACCTAACCCAGCGAGGCGACGTGATCGCGGTCCTCAACAGGCTGTTGCAAGACGACCGGATTGCGGGGTTCAGTGGGGCTCGCGAATTGACGAACTCCGCCATGAATAAGCTGCCGTAGCCTCCTCCGGCACTTCCAGCCTAAAAGAGGAATGTGATGCAAGCCACGACCACGATCAGCAACGAGCAGATCAAACAGCGCGCGTTGGAGCTTTGGGAGCAGCAGAATCACGAAATAATGCAGGGCGATGGCTGCACTCAACAGGGCTGAATAATATGCTACAGGCGCTCGAAACGCAAAGATGATAAGGACTAGCGGGGGAAGATACACCACGAAAGGGTTTATTTGAAACGTTTGGTGCCGAACTACTCCCGTTAGGATCACTAATGCCGTCGCTAGCCCAAATTGCTTCCAGTATGGCATACGACGGAACTGTTTCAGTTCCTCCATTATTGTGCGAGCAACGCCGTGCATAAATTCCCCCCATTTTGCCACGGGCCGAGGGACTTCGTGGATGCGCGAAACTCTTTGTCAAACGATTGCGTAGGCAGGCTTACCTCATTCTGAGAGGGCACGGTGCACGCTCATTCGCGAGATCCCAAGGGCCTTGGCAATGGCACTGGGGCCGTGCCCCTCGTCCCGCATAGCCCTGACCTTTGTGACCGGGATCGATGGCTTGCGGCCCTTGTAGACCCCCGCCTTCTTGGCTTCCTCGATGCCCGCCTGCTGTCGCTCGCGGATGAACTTGCGCTCCATCTCGGCCACCATGCCCAACACCGTGACCAGGATCGAGCCGGTGGCGTCCTTGGTCGAGAACGCTGGCTCCAGGACCGTCAGGGCGGCCCCCCTGGCTTGTAGCTCGTGCACGAGATTGAGCACGTCACGGGTCGAGCGGCCCAGCCGATCCAGCTTCACGACCACGAGTTCGTCGCCCGGCCTAATGAACTCCAAGAGTGAGGTTAGCTCGTCGCGCCCGTCGCGGCTTTTGCCACTGGCCTTCTCGGCGCGAATGACCCCACAGCCTGCCGCCCTGAGCCGAGCTTCCTGAGTGGCGTGGTCCTGATCAAGGGTGGAGACGCGGGCGTAGCCGTAACGAGCCATCGAAGGGCGATCCTGTCACTTTAGGGTCAACCCGCTTACCATGCCGTCACAAAAACCATAAATCAACCCTATTGGTGCAGGCTGGACTGTAACATGCGGCAGTCGCGCTGGGGTATACCCAAAATGAACTGGCGTTCCGAGGTGTGCCTATTGTGTGAGCGGGTGCACCAAGCTCTTGCCGGTATTCCTGCGCTTGCCGCGAGCCGCCTGGGCACCTCGAAACTGCACCATCATGGCCACGCCTCACCGCAACGGCCAGACCAGCAGTAGCAGGGGTATGCTCAGGAGAACGACCAGTAGCGAGAGCGGCGCCCCGAGGCGGGCGTAGTCGCCGAAGCGGTAGCCGCCCGGACCCATGACGAGTGTGTTGCACTGGTGGCCGATGGGGGTGAGGAAGTCGCACGCCGCCCCGATCGCCACTGCCATCAAGAATGCGTCGGGCTGGTAGTTGAGGCCCTTCGCAAAGCCAGCGGCGATCGGCGCCATGACCAGCACCGTGGCGGCATTGTTGAGAAAGGGCGTCACCCCCATCGCCGCAACCATGATGAGGGCGAGCGCGCCCCACCCGGGCAGCGCGCCGCCCACTTGCGACAGCCAGCCCGCCATCATGTCTGTCGTGCCCGTGGTCCGCAGCGCGTCGGAGACCGGGATGAGGGTGCCGAGCATGACGAGGATAGGCCACTCTACCCCCTCGTAGGCGTCCCGGATCGGCAAGGTCCCAAATAGGACGAGGAGGAGGGCTGCCGCAAAGAAGGCGACCGCGACCGGCACGAGGCCGAGCGCCACGAGCCCTACGGTGAGCAGAACCGTCACGACCGTGATCCAACCCTTGCGCCCGGTGCCGAGTTGGATGGTGCGCTCAGCGAGGGGCAGGGCACCAAGCTCCTTCAAGGTCTCGGGCAGGCCGCTCTGATTGCCCTGCAGGACCATGACGTCGCCAGCGCGAAGCGTGATATCGCGCAGCCGCTCCGTGAAGCGCTGACCCGACCGGCTCACGGCGATCAGGTTGACCCTGTGTCGTTCGTGCAGGGCGAGCCGTCCCGCCGACTGCCCGATCAGGAGCGAGCTCGGACCGATCACCGCCTCAATCGCGCCCACCTCCTCGGCCGGATCGGCGCTCTGGGTGGGGCGATCCTCGCCTTCCAGCTCAAGCCCAGCGCGCGCGACGAGCCGCTCCAGCGCCGCCGGGTCACCCTTGAGGATGAGGATGTCGTGCATGTTCAGCACCGCATCGGGCAGGGGTGTCGCGGAGCGCGTTTTGCCGCGCACGACCGCGGTGACGGTGACATCCGCGTCGGTCAGCCTCTTGAGGTCGGAGACGGTCTGCCCGACCAACGCCGAGCCCTCTGCCACCCGTGCTTCTGTAACGTAGTCCGTGATGTCGATGGCCTCGTCGAGGGTCGCTGCGCCGCGGCGATCCTTCGGGAGAAGGCGATAGCCAAGGGACAGGAAGACGACGCCAGCGAGGGCGATGCCGAGGCCAACGGGAGTGAAGTCGAACATGCCGAAGGGCGTGCCGGTGATCTCGCCCCTGACGCGCGCCACGATAATGTTGGGTGAGGTGCCGACCAGCGTGACAATGCCGCCCAGTAGCGCGCCGAAAGCCATGGGCATCAGGAACACGGAGGGCGAGGTGTTGCTCTTCTTCGCGATCTGGAAGGCAATCGGCATCATCATGGCGAGTGCGCCGATGTTCTTGATGAAGGCCGAGAGCACCGTCACGGTGAGAACGAGCACGACCACTTGCGCCTGCACCGTGCGGGCATAGGGAGCGACATGGCGCAAGGCGGTCTCAATCACGCCCGAACGGGCGACCGCGGCGCTGACGACCAGCGCACTCGCGACGATGATGACGATGTCGTCGGCAAAGCCCTTGAACGCCTCCTTGGCCGGCACAATCCCGACCGCGACAGCAGCAAGAAGCGCCAAGCCTGCCACGATGTCGTAGCGGAACCGTCCCCAGAGGAAGAGCGCCATCATGGCTGCGATGATCGCGAGCGCGAGTGACTGATCAAAGGTCATGGGCACTCCGGGGCAGAGCGCCGAGCCACACTTCGCCCGACACGGGAGACTTCAGGCCAAGATTGTCGACCGAGCGCTCGATGCTCTTCGTCAATCCGTTGTTCGGCGCAAGAGCAGCCTCGGCTTGGCGAGCTTCGGGTGCTGAGACACCTTCGCGGAAATCAGTGTCTCCGGATCGATCCAGAGGCGGCCGACGTTAACATGCGAAGCTCGCCCGGCACGCGCCGATGTTGGCTCACGAGGAGCGCATGCGCAACGCCACCCCTTCTCCCAGCAGCCCGGAGCACGCTCCCCTCGCGGGACCTACGACGCCGCTCACCGCTGGCCTCGGCCCGCTCGGGGTTGCCGCCCTCATCATCGCGGCCCTTTACGTCGGTCGCGAGGTGTTCGTGCCAGTGGCCCTCGCTATCCTGCTCAGCTTCGTGCTCGCGCCCTTGATCCGCCTGCTCCAGCTCATCCGCGTGCCGCGGGCGCTGGCCGTGGTCAGCGTCGTGCTAGTCGCCTTCGCGGCCATCTCGGGCCTCGCCGGCTTGATGGCGAGCCAAGTGACCCAGCTCGCCGGTGACCTGCCACGCTACCAGAGCACCATGCGCGAGAAGATCACCTCCATGCGGGGCTCGAGCGCCAGCAGCGGCGCCTTGGAGCGCGCCGCCGACGTGCTGCAGGACTTGGGGCGGGAACTCGACAAGCCGCAGGGCGCGACGCCCCGGCCAGTGGCAAACCCGTTGACACCCGGCGCAAAGCAAACCGCCCCGCGCAGTGAGGTCCAGCCCATCCCGGTCGAGGTCAGGCAGCCCGACCCCGGCGCGCTCCAGACACTGGCCGCCTTCATCACGCCTCTTGTCCACCCGCTCGCTACCACGGGCATCGTCGTCATCTTCGTCATCTTCATCCTGCTCCAGCGCGAGGACCTCCGGAACCGGCTGATCCGACTGGCCGGCACTTACGACCTGCAGAAGACCACCGCTGCGCTAGACGACGCCGCAGCTCGCCTGAGCCGACTGTTCCTCACCCAGCTCGCGCTCAACACCGGCTTTGGGCTCGTGATCGGGATGGGCCTGTGGCTCATCGGCGTGCCAAGCCCTGTGCTGTGGGGCATCCTCGCTGGGGTGCTGCGCTTCGTGCCCTACATCGGCGCCGTGATCTCGGCCGCCTTCCCGCTGGCGCTGGCGACCGCTGTGGATCCCGGCTGGTCGATGCTGATCTGGACCGCAGTCCTGTTCCTGGTCATGGAGCCGCTCGTCGGGCACGTGATCGAACCCATGGTCTACGGCCACTCGACGGGCCTGTCGCCCGTGGCCGTGATCGCCTCGGCCACCTTCTGGACCTGGCTTTGGGGACCCATCGGCCTCGTGCTAGCCGCGCCGCTCACAGTCTGCCTTGTCGTGCTCGGGCGCCATGTCGAGCGCCTCGAGTTCCTCGACGTCATGCTGGGCGACCGGCCTGCGCTCTCCCCACCCGAGATCTTCTACCAGCGCGTGCTCGCGGGCGACCCGGCCGAAGCGGCCGAGAAGGCCGAGGAGGTGCTCAAAGAGCGCTCGCTCTCCGCCTACTACGACGAGGTCGCTCTGCAGGGCCTACGACTGGCCAGGGCTGATGCGGTGCGAGGCGTTCTCGACGATGCGCGGCTGAGCCGCATCCTAGAGACGGTGCGCGAGGTGGTGGACGATCTCTCCGACCACGCCGACACCCACCCGGTCGGCGGCACGACTGCCGATGCGGAGGCGATCGCCGCGGTTGAGGCCACGGACGAGAGCGCTACAGCCTCCGATCTGCCCACCCTCGCGCAGACCGATCTCGCGCCCGCCTTTCGGGGCGGCGAGGCGCCCGTACTCTGCGTCGCAGGGCAAGGGCCGCTGGACGAGGCCGCGGCGCTGATGCTGGCGCAGCTCCTGACCAAGCACGGTCTGGGCGTGCGGGTCGAGGCAGCAGATGCGCTCTCGACCCAGAACCTATTCCGGCTCGACGCAGGCGGCGTGGCGCTCGTGTGCTTGTGCTACCTCGACGCCAGCAGTCCCGCCCACATGCGGTTTGCCGTGAGGCGCCTGCGCCGCAAGTTTCCGGCCGCCCGGATCGTGCTCGGTTGCCTGGCCGAGGGCGACCTTGCGACAGCCGAGCAGCTGCGCGAGTCGGCCAAGGCCGACAGCTTGGCGACGAGCCTGCGCGACGTGGTCCGGCAGTGCCTGGACGTGGCGCGTGTGCAGGGCCTCGAAGGGGACAGCAGGGATGTCGCACCTCCGGCCGCCACTGCGGCCTGACCTTCCATGTTGCCGCCGATCCATTGGCTAGCCGTCACGCCCGCCTCGTCACCTGAACCCGCAAAATGGCTAAAGTCGAGTGACGCCAGAAAAGGGGTCAGTGGTCCATCCGCGCTGACCCCGTGAAGCCTTCGGGATCGATCCGCCTAAGCATGAGGGTGCGTTGGATGGGGGAGAGCGGGTCGGGCATGAGCCACACCGTCTCCTCAACCCGCCTTCGGCTTGCCGAAAACGCCTGCACCGAGCCGCTGCAAGGCGAGCTCCAGGGCGGTGGAGGCGGAGGGTTGAGCAGGAAGGCCGATCCCCTTCGTTATCTCGCCCAGATTCACCTGTGGTTTCGCTTCGCTCTTGCTTTTGGGCGAGTTAGCGCGGGAAGCCTCTAGGAAGGCCAGAGACGGCCGCGGGGCCCTGGCCGGTGGAAGAAGGGGGCCGGCGCGCCCGCCGATCGCCGCCACGGGCCGCCTGAGCCCGCGCATTCGCCGCCAGGAAAGCCGGGGCATACTCGGCCCCGAACACGAACAGCACAGGCTTGCGGCGCAGGCCCTCCTCCGTAGCCTTGTAGCGGGAGCCGGAGGGTGGGATCGCCCGCTCCAGGAACCCCACAGCCTCCAGGGTGCCAATCGCGGATGTGCTGTGCTGGCGACGGGGCGCTCCCCGTAAGGCTCATCGGCGCGGGGAACTCGGCTGAGCCTCGCCTACCATCAGCCGCTCCAATGCCTTCTCCCCATCCTTCAGAGCATCCTGTTCAGAGCGGAAGGTCTTATCTGTCCGCTCGAACATCTTTCCGTGCTTGCGGATCGCCCATCCGACCGATCCGTCCCCTTTCGGCGACGGTGCGATCTCAAGCGTATAGGGGTGTGTCGGGTTTCCATTGCTCATGCGGAGCTTATGACATGAGAGCGCCGCGGTCGTCACATGTTCGGGAAGGTCGCCTCACCCATCCCCCTCCGGCGTCCAGTCGCAGGGGACCTCGTGGTCGACGAGCAGAGCAAAGGCGCGAGTATCGGCGACCTCTCGGACCCAACGGCAGTTCGGGCCAGGTGTCCCGACCCGCCGTTCGAACTGCACCCGTCCAGGGAGCATGACGAGCACCCGCCGCACCTGGCCGGTGTTCGTCAGGTAGCACTTGTCGGCCTCAAGGCTTTCGGGAGGGAGGCTCACGCATTGTCCCCTTCTGCCTCAGGGGTCCAGTCGCAGGGGACCTCGCACTCTGCGGAGACAGCAAACAAGCGTAAGCTTCGCTCTTCGGGTATCCAGACCGTATGGTGGTGGAGCTTGCGTCGGACCTCGATCATCACCTGGCCAGAGGGTGTGAGGGTGACGACGCGCTGCACTCGGCTCAAGCCGCCCACGTGCGTCAGGTAGCATTTCCCAACTTCGATGCTCTCGGGTGGGAGGCTCATGGCAAGTCCACCTGCACGACGACCTCGACGCCCAGAGGCGCTAAGGCCCGTTCTGTCACGCGCTGAGCCTCGACGCCCGCGGAGGCATCCGGAGCCGTGATCGTCACAATCAACTCTCCCTGCAGCTCGGCGCCGAACATGCTCGTTCGGAAGCTCAAGATTGCGCCTTCGCTCACGAGCCTGTTCAGGACCAGGATCAAGTCGCCTCGGGTGGTCCGGCGTGCGTTCACCTCATCCCCTGCACTTGGAGTATGGGGCGCCTCTCCCAGCCTGCCCCTCCTCATAGTCGAGCATGAACCGACGCTGCCGCAAGCCTCTTCGGCAGGCTTCCCTTGTGCACCCTGACGGGTCCTCAGGCGCTCCCTAAGTCGCGAGACTGCCGCTGCCGTCCAGAGCGCCCCTTGCCGCTCACGGTTGGCACCCTCTGGCGCTGCTCCTGGTCGTGGCGGTGATCCTGGCGCCGGTGGCGGGTCTCTGAGGAGCGGCCCCCAAACGAGAAGAGCCCCGGCGATGCCGAGGCCCTCCCGCGTGTCGACGGATGTACCGGCGCGCGGGCCTCTCCCTGCGCACGTGGACGCGCCTCTAGGCCGTAAGCTCTTGCCCGCTCGCCTTCATTCAGGGATTGCTACCGAACCCACGTCACGAGGCGGCTGATTCCATCAGAGCACCCATGGCGCACGCGACCATCAGCGTCACCATCGACGGGACACCCTACCCTGCCACGCTCGAGCTGAAGCGGGGCATCGTCACCGTGAGAACGGACATCGGCACCAAGTCCGCCCCGATGGGCAACAGTCCTCCCGACATTATCGCCCGCATGCTGCTGCGCGAGCTGATCCAGGTCGAGAGGCTCCGCAGAGAAGGCATCATCTGAGGCTCGCGCGACCGCAGATGGACCGGTGCGCCGATCTCTTTCGTCCAAAGAAAAGCCCCGCCGGAGCGGGGCAGAGGTCAACCTTCAGGAACGCACCAGAGACGTGCGCGCCGCAACCTAAGCACAGCCGTTTGCGCCTTGCCATCCTCAGATTTGAGGATGGCAAGGCGGCACCTCTAGCCGCCCTCGCGGCCTCCCTGGCGCTCCTGTGGGCAATCGTGGTGGGGCCCCTCATCGGGTCCCGAAACGAGAAGAGCCCCAGCATTGCCGAGGCCCTTCCCGATCCTTCAAGGAGCGTGGTCCGTGAAAACCACCGGGCCAGGTTGATCGCTTCGTGACGGGGCGTCAACGGTCCCATGGAACCTGGGGGTGGCGAAAAGGGTGAGAGCACCCCGTCTTCGGCGCTCAACCAGCCCTGAGCTGTATTGCCCGGGGCAATGCATATTGCGTCTGCACGCTCTTCGAATTCCTTTGCCACACCCTCCGGCTGCGTAAGGCAGCACGGGTGCAGAGAGCACGGCTTAGCTGAAACCGGGCCGACCGCAGGTTTGTTGTTCCTGCAAACGAGCATGAAGCCTGACTTTGCAGGAGTTCGATCATGAACCCGAGCCATTATCTTTGCAGCCGCTGGGGCGAGTTTGCCCTGTCGGTTTCTGTTGCGCTCATCGCTGCTGTCGTTGCAGGTGCGCTATGAGCAGGGACACCCGCCTTGCCATCGCTCAGAACCTCGTGCGCATCTACCGCCAGGTTCTGGAGGAACCGGTGCCGCCCCATCTCCTCGACCTTGTGAGGCGGCTTGAGGCCGAGGACAGCCGGCGCGGGTAAGGCGTGACCCTCCCTCCCGAGAGCATTGAGGCCGGCAAGTGCTACCTGATGAAGACAGGGCACCTTCGGCGCGTGGTGCGGCTCATGCCGGATGGGCGCATTCAGTACGAGCACCGTCCGGTCCACCAAGCGAATGCGAAGACGTGGAAGCCCGGTATGCAGAGCCATCACTCCTTCGCTGAGTTAATTGAGCGCGAGATCCCCTGCGACTGGACGCCAGAAGCAGACGGAGACAGCGCATGACCATCCCTGCCGAGCGCATCGAGGTCGGGAAGTGCTATCTGATCAGGGTTCAGACTGGCCAGCGTGTCCGCCGCGTCGTCGGCATGCCGAACGGCCGGGTTCAATTCGAGGAGCGCCCGGCCAACCGGAGGCGAACGACCTGGACGCGCGGCATCCTGAACGGTCGCTCCTTTGCCTCTCTGGTCGAACGCGAGGTCCCCTGCGACTGGATGCCGGGAGGGGAGGGGTAAGCCCGCAACACTGCAACACCCGGCAACGCCTCATCTGAGGAGGTGTTGCAGGCGGCTCGGTGCTCAAGTCTTGGGCTTGCGCGGGATCGGCTCACCCTCACCTGGCCGAGCCGTGCGAGGATGTGGCTGCGCTTCAGAACGACAAGGCTCAGGGCCGAGTATCAAGTGCTGTCCTGAGTGATTGATAGGCTTTACCCCCTCTTCGGGGCCATTCGCAGAGGTCTGCTTCGGTGAAGGCGACTGTTATGAGATGGTGATTGGCTCGATCCATAATCTCCACACGCCAACCTCGCCGATCCTCTCCCTTGCGGTCCCCTTCCGCAAGGCTGTGGCTGGCAAGAGCCAGCGCCTCGTGAAGAGCCACCTTGAGATCAGGAAGTGAGGAACCCTCCTGGTCGTCGATGAGGGCGCGGTTCGTCCTGATATTGAAGTAGTAGAGGGTAGAGTCTGGCTGAGTTGGGAGCGCAGGGCGCGAAGTCCGTGAGGGCGGCGTTCTTTAGGCGCTCCGCCTTCGTTGTCCCAGCGACCGAAGCTGGTGTCAGGTCGAGCGGCACACATATCCATCATTCTCTTTGTCATGTTAGAGGTGCAGGGATGACATCAATGCCAGAGCGGCAGTTTATCCCTGCATGTTGTTATGTTCCTCTTCAATCCGAATAGATAGCAAAATCGTAAGTATCCATCATAGATGACGCCAGAAAGATTTGGCCTCGGTAGCTTAACTGTGTGACTTCATACAAATAATTCGACAGCCACTTACATCATGGAGCACCCATGCTCATATTGGAGCAGGGCGTCATCACGCCTCAATAGCGGCACGGTTTGTTACGCTAGGTGCCCCCACACTCGGCGTCTCTCTTAGGGAAGATCAATGACAGTTCCGCCTTTGACAGAGGGCACAGATCGTCCTGGCTTGCGCCGAGATAACCGGAGTTAGTGATCGATGAGAACGACACGTGAGTCGGTCACCTTCGCCCATCCCTTCTCGCTCGACGGGATAGAGGGGTTGCAGCCAGCAGGGACTTATGCGGTCGATATCGATGAGGATCTGATCGAGGGGCTCTCATTCCTCGCCTACCGGCGAGTCTCCACTACCATCTACCTGCCGCTGGCATCAGGCGGACGTGGGTCCGTGCAGGCCGTCAGGGTCGATCCGCGTGAACTCGATACCGCGCAGAAGGCGCAAACAGGAGACTCGAATGACAAGTTCCCGACTAACAGGTCTTGAATTCCGCTGGTTAGGACGGGGGCAACTCTTAACCTCGCGCTACTAGCCGGGCGCAGTCACGGAGCTTGAACCTTCCGTGGCAGCTCTCATGAGCGACATCATTGAGGACGAAGGCAAGCTCCGATGGCCCAGTGTCGCTGCGACGCGTTGCTGAGCGCTTTGCTCTGGATGCCGATGCCATCCACGACGACGACGCCAAACCCTCTCCGTCGCTGCCTCGGCTCGGCATCGTTCGTCAGTTCGCGGCGCTTCGCTGCCTCGCCGCGCGCTTTGAAACAGCAGCAACCGAGATCGCCGTGTCGCGCCATTTGTGAGCAGCGGCGTCCATTGCCGCTCCTCGTCGGTTCTGACACTGCTGATCACTCGCGGGTATCGACTTGGCCCGGCGCTTCTGACCTCGTGCTCACAAGCCTAAATCCTCGCGGAGTTCATGCTCTTTCACAATACGGTCGTGTGTCTCGTCAGCATTTCTGATCGTGTACTGCGCTTCGCCAGAGGTGAGATCAGGCGCGTTGACGATCTGGTAGCCGCCCCTCCACGTTCCCGGCCTGTCATTTTCGGCATAGGAAATAGCCTGCCCAACCTCCAAATGAGGATGGCCCGTGGGGGCACCGCCGACCGCCTCTGGCTAATTGCCTATTATTGGTCGGCCTACAGGCAATGGCTCGCATTCGTTCTGTGCGCCTTGAGCGGGTTCAGGCGAGGGTGCTTGCTGTACGGCAGGGGTAGGTACCATCCACTGGAGCACGGTGCGCCCGCCGTCATCCATCACGTGCAGCGCCTCGGTGTTCATGGGCCAAGTGCCGGAACCAACGCGGCTCCTGATAAGGGCCAATGCAGCGTGTCCGTCTGGGGCTTCAACAGGAAGAGTGCGGATGGCCTCGGGCACCCCGCGCCTGAACCGGATGAACTGAATGAGAAATGTCATAGCAACCTCCGCTCAGGCTTCACGCGCGACTTTCCAGCACTCTTCTTTTGGCCGCAGGAGAACTGTGCGCCATTTTAGGAGGAATAGATACAGAAATCATTCCTTTCCAAAAGGAATCATGGCGCTACGGAAATAAATTATGGAATGACAATAAAGATATCTTTCAGCGTAGATTGGGTGCATACTCCTGCGTGTCTCAGGAGGTCGGAATGTTAGAGAGATTTTTGTTTTGGTTTTCACGGCAGGGGCAGTCTCTCTCGATTGCTCTGCTTGCCTTTCTGTTCGGCGGAGCCCTGCTCCTGGGGTATCTCTGATGCTTCCTTAGATGTTGGTCGTAGGGCTGCTGATGGCAGGCATCCTGCCGGTCTTCATGGTCGCTGTCAGACAAGGCTGAGCGACCCGCTACCTCCGGCCTGACCGGAAGCATGCTTCCTCCTGTTATGCACCTGCTCGCGAATGCAGAGTTCCTGCATGCGCTGCGACCATCCGCATGAATGGGAGGAGCACTGCGCGCTTGCACGTTCGCATCTCGCTCCCAAGGCTTCTCTATAGCCATCCTCGCTCCCACAGATCGGATCACTCGTGAAATCGGCAATACTTCTCCTTACCGTCGCGCTTCTGAGTGCGGTCGGCGTCGCACCGGCCTTGGCGGATTGTCAGATTGCTGACGCCAAGCTCGAAGAGGCCGTCCTGCAAAAGCCTGAGCTTCGGGGCCGCGCCAATCGCCAGACTGTGCGCAACCTGCGCACCTTGCGCGACGCTGCGTTCACGCTGTGGTCCTACGGGCGTCATGATGACTGCGAGCGCCTTCTCGGCAACATTCGCGAACTCATCTCAGGACCCTCCATGGAATCGTTGGGCGGCAATGACGAGGAGGAAGCCAACAAGCAGTTCGCCGCACGAGAGCCAAAGGTGCAGCGCAGCGCAGTGGCAGGTCATCGTGCTGACAAGGGAGCCAAGCCTCTCATCAGCATCAACGAGCTTGCCCCCGGACTGAGGGCGGACGAGATCATTGGCGCGGAAGTTCGTAGCTCCGATGACAAGATCGTCGGCGAGGTCAGGAACATCGTGTTCGGAACCAAGGATCGCCGGGACTATGCGATTGTGGCGTCAGGTGGGTTCTTCAAGCCTGGGAAGGATAGCCTCGTCGTCCCAATCCAGTTCCTCAAAGTCTCGCAGGAGCGCGGTAACTTCTTTCTCCCCCTTGCTGAGGCGAAGGTAAAGACCGTCCCTCTCATGCCTGACCAGGACTATAAGTGGCTTTCAGACGACGCATGGCGCACCCGCAACGATGCGCTCTTCGGGCAGCCGTGATCTGACTTTAGCTCAGCAGAACGTGCATGCTGCACCCAAAGGAGCCCTGCCATGGAAGAGCTTCAAGCCGTGCGCTTGTTGCGAGCCTGAGGCTCAGCGAAGCACACGAGAGGCTCTCTCGTCACCAGAAACGACGAGCAATTTCTGTGGGGACCTCGAATTGACGAACTCCGCCATCAATAAGCTGCCGTAGCCTCCTATGGCACTTCCAGCCTGAAGAGGGGAACGAGATGCAAGCCACAGTCACGATTAGCAACGAGCAGATCAAACAGCGCGCTTTGGAGCTTTGGGAGCAGCGGGGTCGCCCAGAAGGGCACGATGCTGAGTTCTGGACCCAAGCCGAGCGCGAGTTGACCCTCGGGGCGAACCCCAGTGGCACAACAGCCAATGCCAGTTCCGGGCGGAGTGGGTCCGGTTCGGACGGCCCGCATCGGGAGTAAAGCACGTTTAGGGGGCTTCGGGGTGGAATCATCCAAGAACCCGATACACCACCGCTTCTCGTACAATCGCAGGGACTGGGCACGCAGACGTATCCATATCGTGGTGGCGCAATCTCTGGTACACTGCACCTGAGTGAGCGGCTGCCATCTGGTGCAGCCGCCTGAGACGCGCGGCCTTTCGCCAGCCGCGCACCCGACCTTCTGCCAGAGGCAACATTCACCTCGGCCACTAAGGGTGCATCGTGAACGACTTTCAGGACGACATGCCAAACACCGCCGAGCGGACGCTCGCTGAGCGCCACATCGAAGGCGTTCGGCAGCAAGGCGGAATGTTCGTCGAGGCCGTTCGCGTCACCCGCATGCCGATGATCGTCACGGACGCCACTCTGCCCGGCAACCCCATCACCTTCGCCAACAAGGCGTTCCTAAACCTGTCCGGCTATACGATGGAGGAGTTGCTGGGCCAAGACCCGCACTTCATGAACGGTGAGAAGACCGATCCCGCTGCTGTCCGGCGCTACGAAACCGCCATTGCGGAAGGGCGGGATGAGACGCTGGAAATCCTGCAATACAGGAAGGATGGCACGCCATTCTGGTCCATGCTGTTCGCCAGCCCGTTGAACGATGGCCAGGGCACCGTCACCAACCATTTCCTCTCTTACCTCGACATTACCCGGCGATACGACGCCGAGGCGAGCCTTCGCGCGCTCACCTCGGAACTGGAGGCTCGTGTCGCGGCTCGAACCAAGGAGTTGGAAGCAGCTACTGACAGCCTGAGACGGCTCGTGGCGGATCGAGAGATGCTTCTGGTCGAGGTCAACCATCGAGCTAAGAACAGCCTTGCCATCGCGGCTTCGCTTCTCGCCATCCAGGGGCGGCGGCAACCAGACCCAAACGTTCGCGTGCTCTTCGAAGAGGCTCAGGAGCGGCTCAACGCCATGGCCCGCGTTCACGACCTGCTCAGCAAGTCGGAAAAGGCACAGCGGGTGGACGTAGCAACCTACGTGAAGGACCTATGCGAGGCGTTGAGGCCGATCACGGAGAACGATGACCGCATCCACCTGGAAGCAAAGGTCGAGGAGGGTGTGCTTGTGGAAGCCGACACGGCGGTTCCGCTGGGCATCGTGATCACTGAACTCATCACCAACGCTGTGAAGTATGCTTTCCCTGCTCCTCGATCAGGGACGATCGTTGCCCAGGTCTACCGGAGCCAGCCGGGGTGGGTCGAGATGCTGATCCGGGATGATGGGATCGGGATGTCCCGGCTTCGCGAGGGATCGCTGGGCTACGGCCTTATTCGGTCTCTCGTTGAACAGATCAGGGGTAAGATCGACATTCAGAGCGAAAACGAAGCGGGGCTAACGGTGACGATCTCGTTCCTGGCCTCGTCACAGGCGGCAGCAGACGCTGGTTCTCCCGCCTAAAACCACCCTAAGCCGCGCGCAGCTTGTTGATGACCCTCAATCCTCGGGCGACTCCTCTCCCAGTGCGTCGGCAGCAGCCTGCTGCTCGATGCACTGGATGCGATTATGTCGGCTCATCTGGCGCACGCTGGTAGCAAAGTCGCCCAGATGAAAAGGGCGGAGTAATTTTGGAGCAGTGGGCGGAGGAAATCTGGATCACTGCGGCGGTCGCTCGCTGAAGGCATGCCGCAGGAAAAACCTCGGCCACACCTGAGCTTGTGCTTGGTCTGACTGGGCTTGAGATCTGCCCTCAGGACCTCTGATCCGCAGCGGCCGGGTGCTCCAAAATTACTCCGCCCTCCACAGTCACACCAGCACCTTTGATCACCCGGGCCACTGAGCCCTTGCCGATGCC
>JADDQD010000077.1 GCA_016781555.1 Pseudomonadota bacterium
CTCAGCCGCGAGAAGTCGTCGGCAATGCGATCGCGCCGGAGCGCATCCACGCCGCGCGCTATTGAAGCAAGGGTGTCAGCCATCGCTTCCACTTTTTCCTCCACCCGGCCGATTTTCGCGGACAGGAGTGCATATCCGGCGACCGAGACGCCGATCCCTGCCGTTGCCACAGCAAGATTCGCGACGCCGAGCTGGCGAACTACGCTGACAGCGGCCTTGATCTGTTCGTTCTGGATGAAGCTCGCCCCGTGTCCCATGACGTCAACGGCAAGGCTGACACCCTGAAGCGGGAGAGTCGCAGGAGCCATGGCGAGATTCGCCATCGCGGAGGTTTCCTGAAGATGTCCGACGATCTGGCCGTTCCCCAGCGACCGGATGATAGAGCCATAGACCTTGAACTGCCCCGAGTTCACGCCCCCCAGAAGGTGTTCGGGAACCTGCCGCAGCAGGATGTCCGACAGGAAACCCTGCAGCATCAGAGCTTCTTTGCCTTTGCAGCGGCGTCGGCAAGGACGCGCTTCAGCTGCTCGAGAATGGACGGATGCTTCGGGTTACCCTCGAGTAGCACCGCCACGACGTGATCTCTCACCTTCGCTCTCAACCGTGCCTCCGTCTTGTCCCAGATCCTGGCGGTGTTGAGAACGCCCGTGGCTACACCAATTGCGGCCAGCGCACCGCCACCGATCACGACAGGCCAGCTTATCGCGGTTGTAGTCACCAAGCCGAAGAATGCTGTGGACGTGGTCACGGCCATCGTGGGTAGAGCAGCAGCCGCGACAACGCCGCCCGCGAGCGGCCCGGCGGCCACCGCCACGTCCTGCCAGCCCTCGAACGCATCCGGCACATCCGGTGCGGAGGGCTCGCACTGCCAGACCGCCTGGTGCTCGACGATGCGCTGCAGAGCCCGGTTGGCCCCTTCAACGATGTGGTCCAGCACCTGAGCAGCTTCTGTCTGGAGCCTCGGGGCGATGCGCGTCGCGATGAACGAGTTCTGCGCGAGCAGGCCGTCCTTCCAGGTGGCTGTCTTCAGCTCCTCTTCGAAGGATTCGATCCATTGGACCGCGAAGGTGTTGAGCGTCGCGGCCGCGGCCAGGGTGTACTGGTCGCGCCACTCGTCAATTTCGCGGTGCCCGAAAAAGTTGAACAGTCCCATGCGCGCGCCCCCGACAGTAGTTGCAGCATGGAAACGGCTGTTATGCAACATCGTGCAGTCTCCCCCTCCCCGGGCACTTCTTCAGAGCGCTGCCGTCAGGCGGCTCCACATCGCAGGCTCCACATGTGGCCTCACCACGGCCTCGAAGTCGTCCAGCTCGCGCCTGTACCTCGCCCGGTGTCGACCGCCGGGAACGTCGGCCTCGACATTCGCGATGCGGTCGGCCAGCTTGAGGGTGGCTGCCGGCGGGTGCTCCGAAATCTTCCGGTATATTTCCCGGTTCCTTGTGGCCCGATCCTCTCCAACTCCGGTGACCGCCCACACCAGACGGGCCACTGTCGAGCCAAAGGCTGCGTCGACCTCCTCCCGCGTCACCGCCGTGTCCTCGATCACGTCGTGCAGCCACGCCGCCGCCACAAACTCTGAACTCTCGATCCGGAAGTCCCTGAGGACCGCTGCCACGGCAGCCAGGTGAACCTCGTAGGGCAACCCGTTGTACAGCTGACCTGCGTGCGCGGCACGCGCGACGTTCCGGGCCTCGGCGACTATATCCATTGAGATCTCCTGAGATGGACCCTGATGCTCATTTTTCCGCCTCGTCTGAAGCGCACTCACCGGCACGCGAACATGGCGCGCTGCGGCCCTCTGAGCTGCTGCTCTCTGAGATGATAACAGGGACAGCCGACTCCCTCAGCCTTAAACTATTTCTGTCGAGTCATTCTTGATTGAGCGCAAGAGCCGCAGGCTTGGGGCGGGAGAGGGATCTCGTATCGTGATCACCGGTATCCACGAAAATAGGGCGCGGATCTCTATCGCCGGTGTTGGGCCACTTAAAGGTGGTCGGAACGAGCACGAATGCCGAGCAGGCTTCGACATAAACTGATGGGTGATCAGATCGGGACCAGCTGCCTACCACCTCATGGGAATCTCGTCCGGTGTGAGGAGCTTATTTGCAGCAGCGTATGAAGAACTCCGCCTCTGGCGAAGGGGCTGGTTAGTGCCCGTCGGCGCGCAAAAATTATTCTAAGTTGTCGCAGGATCACCCCACCGAGAGAGCGGAAGCGCGCAGATCGATGAAGGATTTGCTCAGAATTCGGCCGCTCTGGTGCTCGAAATCCTGAGCGCTGACTTTTTAAACATCGGACGGGACAGTGATGCTCGAGGCGACGGCGCCCTCGTCGCCCGCGGCTATCGCGATGGCTCTGGGGAGGCACCGCTGCCACCCTCGTCGCGTGAACGCCCGATATTTGGTGTTGCACATCTGCAACACCAAAGGCCCGGAAAATTGTATTGCGGTATTTCCAGCATAGTCAGCACCCGGACGATCCGGAGCCGCAAAAAAGCCTGGTGCCCTTCCCGCGATCCGAAATCAGCCTCTGAGCCGGCAACCTGAAAGTTTCAAATTTCGTGTACCCGCGGTCGCTTACTAATGCGCCGTCGCTTCCCCGCCTTCACTCAAAAGCGCCGAAGCCGAGACGATAAGCGCTCCACTCAGACGCTCAATATTGTCGATCGACACATTCACGATCGCCCGTTCAACCTGGCTGACGTAGGTGCGATGAACGCCGGCCCTGTCGGCCAACTCCTCCTGGCTGATCCCGAGTTCACGGCGGCGCGCCCGCACCCGCGTCGCAAACACATGCCTCAGGTTCGAAGGTGAAGATGCTGCCACGGGCGCATCGTTCGACGCCCGCAGTCAATAGCTCTACAGCCTTTAAATCTCATTTCTTCCAAGCTACTGCTCCCCCTCGGATGCTGTCCTGCATCCGCTCAGCAGCCGCATCTCCAGAGAGAACAATGACGATGCCAGTAGCCGATTATGTGCTTACCTCTTTTTCCCCCGCGATGTTCGGTGAGGGGGCGACCGCTCACATCAGGATCGTCACCGAAGCCGAGGCCCGAGACCTTGTCGACAAGAGCACCAGGATCGTCGCCACGCGAGTGAGCCACGATCGCCTCGCCCGGAACTGCTTTCCTCAGGCAGCCGCGGAGGTGAGCCGGTATGCCATGCTCCAACCCGGAACGACCGCCCTTCACCTGCATTATCGCGGACCACAGGTTCCGGAGACGGGACAACTGCCGCTCGGCGGGATGGTCACTTTCTACCTCGTTGAGGTGGAGGAGTATCAGGACGCTGTGGCCTAAGCAGGTTGGGCTCCGGCGCTAGAGCCAGCCGGGTGCGTACGGGCAGCATTCCTACGGACGGCCTGCCCGAGCGCGGCCTCAACCGCCGACACGGCATTCGGACGCGCACCGAAGCCAGGACATACTGCCGATTTGGCTTGAGCGAGCCACAGCGATGGAATAGTCGCGCCCGCCCGCACGCGGTTCAAAGATGCCTTGGAAATCAAACACCTAAACCTGGACATACGTGCCGTATCAGGTTCAGATTTTTGCCGCCCTCTGTCAGACGGGCTGCGGCAGTTCGCCGCACGACAGAGGAGATTGACTTGGAAACACCTAAGCTAAACGATGCAAGCCTTGTAGACTTGGCACCTGACTTTTTCGACCGTTGGATTATCGACTACACCTGTTCCCGGGGAATGGATCGCTTTGACGACTCCTCACGCACGAGCATGGAATGTCGCTTCCGCACCAATGCCGCTGCGTTGGCCGCGGACGTCGCAGGTGCTGGTTACGACTGGGAGCATGCTGCTCGCACCTTCAGCGCGGCGGCCTTCGAGAAGGGTGTCACTCGCGAAAAGGCAGACGTTCTCCTGGCCGAAGCTTGGCGATGGGGAAAAGCTCATCCGACGAAGTGGATGGATCTGACCCGCCGGTGGATCTTCGTGGAGAGCCCCGGCGCATTCTACGAGATGCGCACAGGCATCTACCTGTCAGATCCAGAGTTCGATGACGGTTTCGACGATCTTTGTCCGCTTCCCGGATGGAGCATGAGCGAATTCCTGCTCGAGCATAAGTTCGTGACATGGGTCTACCGCGTCACGCGGGATCGGCGGCAGCCCGTGGAGTTCTACGAGGCGGGAGGCATTCCGTTCTTCAACCACCCGTAAGCTCTACCGCGACGGGAGATCGGCCGGCACCCAGAGAAAACGGTCCTCAGCGCTGCGTCAGGAGAAGCAGCGCTGAGGGGACGCGCTCACGCGGTAGCATCGAGCCGCGATCCGCAAACAGCAGCAAACACAGTCAAGTGGGGAACAGACCCGCTTTCGTTCGTCCCGGCGGAGGGCGCGCGCCTTCCTCCCAACACTAAGGATTATGATTTTGAACAACGATACTATCATGGAACCCAATCGCTTCTCGGCCGCTGCCGCGGCGGGGCTCCGGGTCATGCCGCTCCTGCCTCGCTCAAAGAAGCCTGCTCTGCGCAGCTGGAAGCCGTTTCAGGAGCGACCGGCGACGCAGGACGAGCTTACCACCTGGGACAATTCCGAATTCAATGTCGGCATCGTCTGCGGCGCCGCGAGCGATCTCGTGGTCGTGGACGTGGACAGCCCCGAGGCGCAAGAGTTGATCAACTCCCTGCACCTGCCACCTACGCCGACCGTGAAGACGGCGAAAGGGCAACACCTTTACTTCCGCCCTCCAGCGGGTGGGCTTCGCAACGGAACGAAAATTGCGGGTGAGAAGCTCGATCTCCGTGGCGACGGCGGTTACGTCGTCGGTGCGGGATCCGTTCACGAAACGGGCGTTGTATACGAATGGATCGTCACACCTGAGCAGGTGCCTTTCGCGACGTTTCCTCAGCAGATTTTGGAGCTGCTGAAACGAGAAAGCCACTCGCCTGTGCCGGCGGAATGCGCAACAAGAGAACCTAGCCGAGCTGAGCCCGGCATTGAGCGCTTTCTAGCTGATGAGATTTCAATCGCTTGCGCTGAATTGGCTGGAACTGGCGAGGGTGCACGCAACGACACGCTCTTCAAATTGGCCGCCCGATTGGCGCGCCACGTGGCGGCAGCGGAGGCGAACTGGGCTCCCTTCGCTCAGGCTTTGCGGCAGGCAGCTTTGGACTCGGGCCTTAAAAAAGGTGAGACTGACAAGGCCATCGCGAACGGGTGGGCTGCGGGATCTGCGGAGCCGACGCATTGGGTCCGAACTGCGACGAAGCACGTCTACCTCGCGCATCAGGAGCGGTTCTACCACGTTGAGAGCGGCAAGGATTTGAAACCGGCAGGCTTCAACGGCCAGTACGGCTACCAATACCGAGGCAAGGGCACCTTTGCACACTTCCTGACGTCCCGTGGCTACATTCGGTCGGTCTTCGACCTCACATACGAGCCTCTGGATGAGCGTCGCTTTTTGGAGCGCGACGGCATCGTCTGGCTCAACACTTTTCGCGCATCCGCAATTGGAGCGCTGGCCGGGGATGCGACAGCGTTCGACGACTTCGTCCGTCACCTCGTTCCTGATGATGCGGAGCGGGCGCACCTCCTGAAGATGATCGCCTTCACGGTTCGCAACCCCGGCCAGAAGCTCCGTTATGCTCTTCTACTGCGCACAAGAGAGCAGGGCGTCGGGAAATCGATGCTGACGGACATCTGG
>JADDQD010000219.1 GCA_016781555.1 Pseudomonadota bacterium
CACCCCTTCCATCAGCGCCCGCTCCGAAACCGCCATGGCGAAGCCGCCACTTTCCCGCACGGCCCTCAGGATCAGGAAGTCCCCAACGGCCTTTGGAACGCGAATGCCGGCAGCGCGTGTGGCCGCGCCTTCCCATCGCGGGGCGTGCTCCACCCCATCCTCGAAAGCCTTGACGATCGGCGCACAGCCTTCTGCCTGAACGGCAACCATCCGAGGCCGTTTCGGCCCGATCAGCCCAAGCTGTTCCAGTTCAGCAAAAGCCTTCCACATGCCGATGAGCCCGGTGCCGCCGCCAGTGGGGTAGAAAATCACGTCGGGAACGGCCCAGCCGAGCTGCTCGGCGAGCTCGATCCCCATCGTTTTCTTGCCCTCGATCCGGTACGGCTCCTTCAGCGTCGAAAGATCGAACCAGTGGCCCTCTGCCGCGCCCTCGGCAACGATCTTTCCGCAATCGTCGATAAGCCCGTTCACGCGGTAGACTCTCGCACCGTGCATGGCGGTTTCGCGGATGTTGATTTCGGGCGTGTCGTCGGGACAAAGCACGACCGTCTCAATGCGGGCACGCGCGGCGTAGGCGGCAAGCGCCGCGCCGGCATTGCCGTTGGTCGGCATGGCGATCTTCCGAACGCCAAGTTCCTTCGCCATCGCAACCGCCATGGCAATGCCGCGGGCCTTGAACGAACCGGTAGGGAGCCGCCCCTCGTCCTTCACCAGCAGCGGAGCGGCGTTAAACTTGCCTGCCAGGTTCGAAAGCGGCACGATCGGTGTCGCGCTTTCGCCCAGGCTGACGATGCTGTCGGTGCGACGGACGGGCAGGATTTCCCGGCACCGCCACATGTCGAGCGGGCGCGAAGCCAAGGCTTCCCGCGTCAATCTCGTACGCGCCTGCTCGAGATCGTAGCGCACGAGCAGCGGCCGCCCGGCACGCGACAGGCCATGAAGCCGATCCGGCTCATACCGCTCGCCCGTCATCGAGCATTCGAGATGCGTGACGAAGGTTTCGCGGTCATCCACGAGGTTCCGGTCCCAAAGGATCGACATGAGATCACGAGCTCCCGAGTTGGTGCCGGAGCGTCGAGGCCGCCGGGGTGAGCACCGGAGCTAGCGGTCTGGGCCGCCCTGCTCAAGGCCTGAGGCTGGAGTTCTGCTGCCCGTTGGATCTCCGGCCCGGCGAGGGCGCGGAACTTCACCGGCTGACCAGACTTCTTAGCCAATTCAAGCCCGGAGGATCATGTGATTGGAAAAGCAATTGGGATGTTTGTTGGACGCTCACTCGCGAAGAAACGCGGGCTCAGCAGCGCGGCAGGTGCTGCGGCGGGGCTGATCGCACCTTCTGTCTTGAAGCGGATCGGCGCGGCAGCGCTGAAAAGCGGGGGCGCGGCGATTGAGGCGCGCCGTCAGCGCCGCGCGCCCAAATACCTCCGACGGATCGCGTAGCGCGCCCCGAACATGCCATCGGGATTGGTAGCGCTTCTCGACGACGTCGCGGGTATCACCAAACTCGCGGCGGCTTCGCTCGACGACATTGGCGCGGCGGCAGGGCGCGCTGGAACAAAGGCAGCCGGCGTCGTTGTCGACGACACGGCCGTGACCCCCCGTTACGTGATGGGGTTCACGCCCGACCGCGAGCTGCCGATCATCGCGAAGATCGCGCGCGGGTCGCTGCGCAACAAGCTGTTGTTCCTGCTTCCTGGGGCAATCGCTCTCAGCGCGCTCGCGCCTTGGGCCGTGACCCCTCTTCTGATGCTTGGCGGTGCATATCTCTGCTTCGAAGGCACCGAGAAGATAGTCGAGGCAGTGCTCGGACATGGCGAGCACGGCGAGGCGGTGCCGCTCGCGCTGGCAACGGAAGAGCTCGAGCAACAGAAGGTAAAAGGTGCGGTCCGAACCGATTTCATCCTCTCGGCAGAAATCATGGCGATCGCACTCGCCGACGTCGCCGATCGCCCGCTCCTGGTGCAGGCAGCAGTGCTTGCAGCCGTGGGCATTCTCATCACCGTCGGCGTGTACGGCATGGTCGCCCTTATCGTGAAGATGGACGACATCGGGCTCCACTTGGCTCAGCGGCGAATGGCGCCGCTCCGCCTCGTCGGCCGGGGGCTGGTCCGGGGTATGCCGATGCTGATGAAGGCGCTGTCGGTGATCGGCACCGCGGCCATGATCTGGGTCGGAGGCGGCATCATTGTTCATGGGCTGGAAGAGTTCGGGCTCGGCGCCCTGCCCCACGCTCTCCATGACATTTCGGAAAGTGCCGGCCACGCGGTAGCGCTCGCGCCCGCGCTGGCCGAGTGGATCGTCTCCGCCGCTGGTTCGGGCATGATCGGGCTGATCGTCGGCGGGGCCGCGGTGGCCGCGGTGGCCGCGGTGCACATGGTCAAACACACAAAGCAAGCCCACGGCTGATTCCACAAAGTTGCGTGGTGGGCGGTGCTCAGAACAAGGATTCCGTTCTGCCGAAGCAGCTTGGCACGCTGCAGCCCGAGTTACGCCGGATGTTCAAGCGGCAGCGATGCTCTGCATTGTAAATTAAGCAGCTTTGGCCTACATAAGTTTTGCTATCGTCGCCTGCGACGGAATTTGATGGCTCCTGGAGCCCCCGCCTTCCTTTTCACGCTTCCTGGCTCCGCTGCGCCGCTTGCGCGCGGATTTTTATTTCGTGAAAGGACACCGATGACCATCGGAACTGTCAAATTCTTCAATTATGACCGCGGCTACGGCTTTATTTCCAACGAAGCTGGCGGAGCGGATGCATTTGTTCACGTGACCGCGGTCGAAGCCGCCGGATTGCCTGGACTCGATAAGGATCAGCGGATCAGCTACGAACTCGAGACGGACGCGCGCGGCAAGACCTCCGCAGTCAATCTCAAGGCAGCCTGACCTCATGGCGAAGGAAGAGCTTCTCACCATCGAGGGGGAGATCGACGAAATCTATCCCGACGGACGCTTCGGGGTGATGCTCGACAACGAGCACCGGATCATCGCCTACACGGCCGGCAAGATGCGGCGGTTCCGCATTCGCTCGGTCGTCGGCGACCGAGTGCATGTCGAGATGACCCCGTACGACCTGTCGAAGGGCCGCATAATTTTTCGGGAACGCACGCCGGGCCAAGGTCCGGGCGCACGTCGTGGATTTCGACGCTAAATTCCCAACACTCAACGGGCGGCAACGCTGCTCGAAGGATAACATGAATCCGAGAACGATCCGGGCCGGGAGGCCCAAACTTTCGCTGCCTTTCAGGGGCACCCATACGAGCCCGCGGTGTGATTCGCCGCGCCCGCTCAACCTTTCCGGCGAGGAACTGCGCCGGATCATCGCCGAACGTATCGGCTAGCGAACAGGGCGGCACGATGTGACCGCCCTTTTTTCATTCCCCAGAGCCTGGAGAACAATCATGTCGAGAACGCCCGTCCGCCCCTTCCTCATCGCAAAAGACGCAGAAGGCCGAGTCCGGCTTACCGTCCGGGAAACGCGCTACAACTCACAAAATTATCCGATCGTCACCGCAACCATGCAAGACGAGATCTTCACAACCGCGACCGCGGCCCGCGCCTTCGCGAAGGAGCATTTCGGCGCCGAACCCGGCCAGTTCGCGGCCAAGTGAGCCATTAGCCCAAGTACAGGATCCATTTCGTCGGCCATGGCGTCTCGCTTCTGGCGCGCGTTGAGGAGACATGCACGTCATCGACGAGAGGGTTACGGCGGATCGCCAGAACCACTTGTCTTGCCTCGCCTTGACCAGCGATGCCGCTCTTTTTCTTGCACTTGCGGGACGTTTTGAGACTCCCCCAGGGCGAGGAAGGGCTGGACTTGCTGATGCGCCAGCCGCGCCTTGTGCCGATCAACGGCGTTAGCTGCCTCGTCGGCGAAGCTGTTCCGGGGTGGCCGTCAGCGAAAGGGAACTTCTGCTGACGCTTTTGTTTCGGATGCCATAGAAATCACGGGTAAGAGGCAAGCATGAAAGCGACCATCTACCACAATCCTCAATGCGGCACGTCCCGCAAAACGCTCGAAATTCTCGAGCAGGAGGGCGCCGAGATCGCCGTCGTGGATTACCTCAAGCAACCACCCACTATTGATGAGCTGAAGCGCCTCTATAAGCGCGCAGGCATGCAGCCGAGCGAGGGCCTCCGGGCGAAGGAGCAACTCGCCAAGGATCTCGATCTTGTAAGTGGCCGTGTTGGCGAGGAAGCGATCCTTGAGGCGATGGTGCAGAATCCGATCCTGATCGAGCGCCCATTGGTGGAAACCGAAAAGGGCGTGCGCCTCTGCCGGCCGCAGGAAGTGGTTCGGCAGATCCTATAGAAGTGCCTTCGGGGAGCCGGCTAGGAATGGATGCTTGCGTTTATGCTGCGACGCACAATAAGCCTTCCCGATGCAGCAGCAAAGCGCCAGGTCGATAGCGGTTTACAGTCTGAAGGGCGGCGTCGGAAAGACGACCATCGCAGTGAACCTCGCCTGGTCGGCCGCTTCACTGTCCAGCCGCAAAACTCTGCTTTGGGACCTGGACGGGCAGGCGGCGTCCACGTTCGTGCTTGGCGCTGAGCGCAAGAACTTCGAAGAGGCCCAAACGGTTTTTGCCCGCGACGTGGCTCCCTCGAGGCTGATTGAGCCTACCTCAACGCCCCGGCTCGACATTCTGCCAGCCGATGCTTCGCTGCGAGGCTTGGACCGCTTCTTCTTCACGCTGGGAAAGAAGAAACGGCTGGAAAAGCTGCTGGAGCGAATCGGGCGGGATTACCAACGTATCGTCCTGGACTGCCCGCCCGGCCTCGCCGAGACGAGCGAACAGGTTCTGACGGCTGCCGACCTCATTATCGTTCCCGTCATTCCTTCGCCGCTTTCGCAGCGCGCTCTCGAGGAGGTGGTACGCTATCTCGATGGGCAGGGCATCCGGCGCGGCGCACTCCTCCCGGTCTACAATATGGTCGATCGGCGCCGCACTATGCACGTTGCCGCGCTCGAGGCGAACCCCAGCTGGCCGGTCATCCCGATGGCTAGCGCCATCGAAGCCATGTCGGCACGCCACCAAGCAATTGGAAGCTATGCTCCCCGTTCTCCCGCGGCCGCGGCGCTGGCTTCGCTGTGGGCCGCGATCGAGCGACGCCTCTCCCGTCCAGCCAATTCCGGTTGACCCGCGTGCAAAAGCCGATTTGAGCCTGTCGGCATGGCCGCTCTCGACCCCGATTTGTTGCTTCGCGCTTATTCGATCGGCGTCTTCCCCATGGCCGACAGCCGGGACGCAGACGAAGTCTTCTGGGTCGAGCCGCGCCGGCGCGCCATCCTTCCTATCGACGAGTTTCGGATGTCGCGGTCGCTCCGGAAGACGATCCGCTCGGGCACCTTCCGGGTCACCGCCGATGAGGCATTCGGCCGGGTCGTCCGCTGCTGTGCCGAGCGCAAGGAGACGTGGATCAACCTCCAGATTGAGCAAAGCTTCGAGGAGC
>JADDQD010000184.1:0-12250 GCA_016781555.1 Pseudomonadota bacterium
CAGTTGTTCAGCGATCTCGTTCAGGGCTGCATCCACAGAGGCACTATGGTGTGCGCCGGTCGAAGCGCAGCCAAGGCTGGCAAGCAATTCCACCCTGAAAGCAGCGCTTTCCAGCAAGCCATGGAGGTAAGTGCCAGCGACGAGGCCGTCCGCGCTCACCGCACCATCCAGCCGGCCGTCATCGAGCCGCACCGGACCCCGGCAGGTATCCGGGCCCGTGGTCACACCAACGTGCATCTCGTAGCCGGTGACCGGCACTCCGGATCGATGCGTCACGCCTGCCACCCGGCGCAGCACTTTTCGGGAGGTCAGCTTTGTCTCTACATCGAGCAGGCCAAGGCCATCGGCGCGGCCGGGGGCGCCCTCGATACCATCCGGATCTTCGATCGTCTTGCCGAGCATCTGATATCCCCCGCACAGGCCCAGAACGCGCCCCCCGCGGCGGTGATGCGCGCGAATGTCGATGTCCCAGCCCTCCCGGCGCAAAGAAGCGAGATCCGAGATCGTCGCCTTGGACCCAGGAAGGACCACCAAGGCGGTCTCGGCCGGAATCGGCGTGCCCGGTGGCACCATCAGCAACTCTATGCCTGGCTCGTTCGCGAGGGGATCGAGGTCGTCGAAATTCGATATCCGCGGCAGGAGCGGACAGGCAACAAGGGTGCGGCCGCTTGCCGCAACTCGCAGGGCGCCCCGCTCAAGCCCAACGGCATCTTCGCTGGGGAGAAGTTTCGAGGCCGCGAGCCAGGGAACGATGCCGTAGCCGGTCCAGTCCGTCGCCTCATGCACATAGGCATATCCATCCTCGAACAGCGCGGGATCGCCCCGAAACTTGTTGATGATGAAGCCGCGAACTGCGGCACGATCCTCCGGATCGAGCACATGGCGGGTCCCCACCAACGAGGCAATGACCCCGCCGCGATCGATATCGGCGACCAACAGCACCGGCAGCCCCGCAGCGCGGGCGAATCCCATGTTGGCGATGTCGCCGGACCGAAGATTGATCTCCGCCGCGCTGCCGGCGCCTTCCACCAGGACCACGTCCGCAGCGCTCCTCAACCGGCGATAGCTTTGAAGGACCACATCCAGCAGCCGACCGCGCTCCTCTCGAAAGTATTTCGCGCTGGTCGTTCCTGCCATTCGGCCAAGCACGATCAGCTGGGAAGCTCCATCTGACTGCGGCTTCAGCAGCACGGGGTTCATGTCGACGATCGGCTCCGCTCGACAAGCCAGTGCCTGGAGAGCCTGAGCGCGACCGATTTCACCCCCGTCTGCGGTGACGGCGGCATTGTTGGACATGTTCTGCGGCTTGAAGGGGAGGACGCGAAGGCCACGGTTGGAAAGCGCGCGGCAAATGCCGGCCACGAGAGTGGACTTTCCGACATCGGAGCCGGTTCCCTGGAACATCAAAGCAACCATGCGACCACTCCGAGCAGGATCCACAGGACGGCGCAGGCGCGCAGATAGAGCCTCAGCGCCGCTCGAACGTCCTGGGGTCCAACTGGTCGCTCGCCTGTCCCGAACCATGGCCGCGCCTCGGCTACGCCGTCATAGGAAGCCGGCCCGCCGAGCCGGACCCCAAGTGCTCCCGCCATCGCGGCCTCCGGCCATCCTGCATTGGGCGAGGCGTGTTTGGGGGCATCGCGGATCATCGTCGAGAGCCCGCGCCCCGCAGAAACACAGATGAGCAATCCGGCGACGCGCGCCGGCACGAGATTGAGCAGGTCGTCCGCCCGGGCGGCTGCCCATCCGAACGCCTCGAACCGGTCGTCGCGATGGCCGATCATGCTGTCTGCGGTATTCACTGCCTTGTAGAGGTAAAGGCCGGGCAAGCCGCCCACCAGGAGCCAAAAGGCAGGCGCCACCACTGCGTCATTGAAGCTTTCGGCGAGGCTTTCGACCGCTGCACGGGCAACACCGGTTTCGTCGAGATTCTCCGTGTCGCGGCCGACGATCTGTGCGACCAGCGAACGGGCTTTGGCGACGTCGCCTCCGGCCAGAGCCGCCTGCACCGGACTGACATGCTCGTACAGGCTACGTTGCGCCAGACCGGGCGCAGCCAGCAAGGCGAGCGCGACCAGCCGGGTCGGGCCGTCCAGCGCTGCGTCGAGGGAGAGGCCAAGCAGGGCCGCCGGCGCGGCCGCGGCCGCTCCAACCATGAGGATGGTCAACATGCCCCAAAGGCGCCGGCGCAGATTGGAGGCATCCCGCCGGTTCAGGCGCAGTTCCAACCAGCCGATCAGCGCTCCCAGCCAGGTCACCGGATGCCCGATCCGCGATAGAAGGAGGGAAGGGTAGCCGAGCGCCGCTTCGGCAGCGAGCGCCGTCAGGGTCACTGCCGCGCTCATCCTCGCAGAGCAGGAGCAAGAGGCTGTACGAGGAGCGCGCCACCGGGAGCGCGGCCGATATAGGCTTCAACGCCGTAGACATCACGCAGGAGCGAGAGCGTCAGAACCTTTTCCGGGGGACCTTCGGCGACAACGCGACCCTCGTGCAGAACGATCACCTCGTCGGCCCACTGCGCTGCCAGCGAAAGATCGTGGATGACGAGCAGCACGCCCGTGCCGTTGGCTGCCTCGCCCCGAAGCGCAGCCAGCGCCGTCAGCTGATGAAGCGGGTCCAGGCCCGCGAGCGGCTCGTCTGCCAGCAGCCAGCATGCCTCCACTGCCAAAGCACGCGCCATCAGCGTCCGTCCGCGTTCGCCGCCCGATAGTGTCAGCGCCTCGCGATCCGCCAGATGTGCCACATCGACGCGCCGCATGGCACTTTCGACCGGACCAATGTCCTTCACCTTGCCGCGCGCGCCGCGCCAGGGCGCGCGCCCAAGCTCGACGAGCGAGCGGACGAAAACATTCCAGTGGATCTCCGCACCTTGCGGCAGCACTGCGAGCCTGCGCGCACGCTCCTCGATGGGGATCGCATCCAGCGGTCGCTCGTCCAGCCAAACCGCGCCGCTTTCCGGGCGGCGAAGGCCGGCAAGGCAGCTGAGCAACGTGCTTTTGCCAGCGCCGTTCGGCCCCACCAGTGCTGTCACTTTGCCTTGCTGGAATGTCAGATCAATGTCCGCCAGCAAGCGACGGTCGCCAATCGTAACATGAAGATTACGGGCGGCGAGGCTCATACCAGACGTCGCCGCAGGCGCATCAGGAGCGCGAGGAAGAATGGCCCACCCAGCAGCGCCATTGCTACACCCAGCTTCAACTCCTGCGCACCGGGGCTAAGGCGCACGGCGGTATCGGCCGCAAGCACGAGTGCAGCTCCGGCAAGGGCAGTGGGGACGAGCAACCTGCTCGGCTGCTCGCCGATCAGAGGACGCAGCAGGTGAGGGACGATCAGTCCGACGAACCCGATCACTCCGGCGGCGGCAACGCAAGCACCGACGGCAGCGCCGATGCCGACCGCAATGGTGAGCTGAAGGCGGCCGAGGCGAACGCCAAGCGAGCGGGCGGTTTCCTCACCCAGGGTAAGCGCATCGAGGCTGCGTCCGGTCGTCAGCAGGAGCGCCATTCCAGCAGCGGCGAAGGGCGCTGCAAAGAGGACGTCGTCGAAGCTCCGGTCGGTGAGCGCCCCCATCAGCCAGTTGATGATTTCGGCCGCCGCATAAGGATCGTCGGTGAGGCTCAGCACCAGTGATGTCAGCGCGCCGGCCACGGCGCTCACCATAACCCCTGCGAGGATGAAGGTGATCGCGCTGCCGCCTCGTCCGACCATCACCATCAACAGCATGACGGCCGTTGTCGCGACCGTCATCGCGAGCACAGGCAAGGTCCATGGCGTGGTGACCGTCAGCCCCAGGCGCAGCGACAATACGGCTCCAAGTGCTGCGCATGTCGAGACTCCCAGCACGCCGGGGTCGGCAAGAGGATTGCGAAGATAGCCTTGCATCACCGCGCCTGCGATGCCGAGGCTGGCCCCGACGATGATCGCGAGCAGAGTACGGGGGAGGCGAAGCTGCGTCAGGACAAGCCATTGCGCCTCATCGGCAGGGCTGAAAAAAGCTGTCGGCGGTATCCAGCTTTTGCCGACGCCGATCGAAACCGCCGCCAGAAGAAGCACCGCTCCGAAAAGCGTGGCCAGAAGGGTGGAACGGCTCAGCGGGGTTGCCGCTGCCGGATGGCTGCAAGCGCTCTTGAGGCCGCAATGATCGTCGGACCGCCGCAATAAAAGAGCTTAGCCGGCACCGGGACCTGTCGTACAGTCCGTTTCAACCGGCGCAGAGCCGGGTGGGCGAGCCATGTTGCAGCCGACGTTCCTCCCTCCCCATTAGCGACGAGCAGAAGCGAAGGAGGGCGGGTAATGATCGACTCGATCCCGACCTTGCCCCATCCCTTCAAGCCGTAGCTCACGGCCATGTTCCTGAAGCCCGTCCGGCGCAGCAATTCATCCGGGAGCGTCGTCGCCCCCGGCGTGAGCCCGCTTGAGTGATGGATGAGCGCGGGGGCTTGTGGTCCGGGAAAAGCCGCCGAGGCAAGGGCCGCATCGATGCGGCCGATCAGCCGCTCGCCGCCACGGGGATTTCCCACCAGGGCCGCAATCTTTCGGATCTGCCCCCGGCTTTCCTCCACGCTTTCGGGGGCGTCGAAGACTGTCACGGGCATGTTGAGGCGCGTCAGTGCCTGGCGGGTCGCCAAAGCGGTATGGCGCCCGGCCAGGACGAGATCGGGCTTCAGCGCCAGCACCGCTTCAGCATTGGGATGAGCCACTCGGAACCTTTTGGCCTGCTGGGGGATGATGGAAGCCTTTGGATCCCGCGAATAGTGGCTGATCCCGGCGATCTGCTGCGGAGTGGCTACATTCACGAGGATCGCGTCCAGGCATGGGTTGAGCGAGACGATCCGGCGGGGCGCGGCGCCGGCCGCGGTTCCACAAAGGGTGAGGGAAGCAATGAGCGCGCAGCGCAACATCAGAATTCAACTCCCCGCTGCGCCTTGAAGCCCTGCTCGAACGGATGCTTCACCAGTGTGAACTCCGTCACCAGGTCAGCCGCTTCGATGAGTTCCGGCTTGGCGTTCCGACCGGTAATGCAGACGTGCGTGCCGGCGGGCCGTGCTTTCAGCACATCGAGCACCTCGGGCAGCGGCAATTGCTCGTAGCGCAAAGCGATGTTGAGCTCGTCCAGGATGATCAGCTGGTAGCTCGGATCGGCAATCATCGTCCTTGCCCGCTCCCAACCCGCTTGCGCGGCGGCAAGGTCCCGTTCGCGGTCTTGCGTGTCCCACGTGAATCCTTCGCCAGACACGACATAGTCGATCCGGTCTGCCAACTCGCCGAAGAACAAGCGCTCGCCGGTCTTCCACTTGCCCTTCACGAACTGGACCACGCCAACCTTCATGCCCCATCCGAGGCTGCGAAGGGCCATTCCGAATGCGGCTGTCGATTTGCCCTTGCCGTCGCCGGTGTGAACAATGAGCAGGCCGCCTTTCTGGCTCTTGCTCTTCATCAGTTCGCGCCGTTCGGACTGCAGCTTCTGCATCGCCGCCTGGTGTTCACGGTTGCCGGTTTCTTCATCCATGGTCACTCTCCATCGCGCAGGCGAGCGCGGATTCGAAGCGTTTCCATTCCGCCTCCTCGCCGGGAAGGCCGATCCGCAGCCAGTCGGTATCGTAGGAGAATGGCCGGGTCAGAACTCCGCGGCGCGCAAGCCCCTGAAACAGCCGAGCGGCTTCGGGGCTGTCAACCAGACGGAACAAGGGGCAGTCGCCGCGCCCGGACAATCCGTGCCGCGCCAGGATCTGGTCGAGCCGGGCGGCCGCAGCGAACAATTCCCCGATCGTGTTTGCGGTCCAAGCACCATCCCCATATGCCTGCGTCCCCACCCGGATAGCGGCGGTGGAGACCGGCCACGCGCCGAGACGATGCTTCGCTGCAGACCGCAAGCCAGGCGAGCTTATGAGGAAACCGAGGCGAATGCCGCCCAGGCCGAAAAACTTGCCAAAGGATCGAAGCACCGCGAGGTTCGGCCGGCCGGAAATGTGGGGGCACAAGCTGAGATCCGGCACCACGTCGACGAAGGCTTCATCGACGATGAGGAAGCCGCCGCCGCTCGCCATCCGATGGGCGAGATCGAGCAGCTCGGCCGCGGGGCGGCACCTTCCATCGGGGTTGTTGGGGTTGGCGATGATGAGGGTTCCGGACCCCGGCTCATCGCCCAGGCCATCAGCGTCAACGAGAGCCGCGTCGGGCCAGGCATCGTGGTAGCTGCCGTAGGATGGGGAAACGATCCGCACCGGTGTGGGCAGATCCATTCCGGCCAGCAGCCGTATCCCAAACTCCGTGCCGGGCACGGCGCAGACCGCGTGACGCGGGGCGCCGAAAGCAGAAGCGGCCGCCGCCTCCAGTTTCGCAAGTGCCTCCTCGCCGGGCAAGGCGGCCCAGTCCCCGCTATCCAGAACGGGCATGGGATAAGGGGAGGGGTTGAGACCGGTCGACAAATCGAGCCACGGCTGCGGCGCGCCCGGATAGGCATTGCGCGCCGCCTCCGTGCGGCCGCCATGCACGGTCCAGATGGCTCCTTGCTCCACTAGAACCCCAATCTGGCGCCCACGAAAGCACCCCGACCCGGAGAGCCGAATCGCCGAGTCGTCTCGTATGTCTCGTCGAACAGGTTTTCGACGCGCCCGAAAATCTCGGCGCTCTGGCTCAGCGTGTAACGCAGACGGACGTCCACGAGCGTGTAGTCGTCCAGGCGGTTAAGATTGGCCGCGTCGTCGAAACTGGCCCCTGAACGCGTCACCGCCACGGAGGTCTCCAATCGATCAATGGGCGAATAGACGAGTTCGGCAAACCCGTTATGTTTCGGGCGGCGAGGCAATTGCTTGCCGAAATTTGCAGTGCCGCGGCTGGCATTCTCCGCGTCGGTCAACGTGTAGTGGCCGCGCAGCAGCAGCCGTTCCATCGGCAGCACTGCCGCGGAGAGTTCAAGACCCTCGACCTTGGTCCGCCTTATGTTGTCGAAAAAGCCCTGTGGTCTCGTGCGGCATCGTACGTCTCGGTTCCGGAAACAGGAGACAAACTCGATGAGGTCCGTGCTGCGCCTTCCGAAATAAGTCGCCCCGAGCCTCAGGCGATCGCCGGCAAAACTTCGCTCGATCCCCGCATCCCAGCCGCGCCCGCGCTCTGGCTGCAAGTCGATGTTTCCGAACTGGCTGAGCAACTGGAACAAAGTAGGCGCCTTGAACCCCGTCCCATAGCTCGCCCGAGCGACCGTGCGGCCATCGTCCGGCGTCAACGCCGCCGTGGCCCTGCCTGTGGTCGCGCCGCCGAAGCGGCTATGGTCATCCTGGCGGAGACCTCCGGTGAGGCTTACGCCTGGGAGCGGCTGGGCCTGCAGCTCAGCGAAGACGCTGTTGAGCCTCACCTTGCCGGTCGTAGGCGCTGGGTTCGGGTTCCTGACCGTTGGAGAGGCCGATCGGAATTCCTGCCGCTCGGTTTCCGCTCCGAACACAGCCGATAGCCCGCGGAGAAGCTCAGCCTGGCCCTGATATTCCAAACGGTCATTGCGCCCGTCCGCGTCGAACGTCCTCGGCACCGCCAGGTCGAGATTGAATTGATCCCGTTTCGTGCGCGTCAGCGAAGTTGAAAATCTGTTCCGCAACCTGCCTCCAAACGCTCTCACGTTTAGACCGGCATAGCCGACTATGTCGCGGTTCTTGCCGAAGTCCGCCGTGTCGCGCGTTGGCTGGTCGAATTCGTTGCGTCCCCGCGAGAACCATCCCCTGACGTCGACGTCCACGGCATCTGAGATCTGGTAGGTGAGCCGAGCGTTCGCTCCAAGGTTGCGATAGCCGTCGCGCTCAATGCCACCCAGCGCTCTTGCGAATGCGGAGATGCCATTCGTTCGGAAATATCCGCCACCAAGAACGTAGCCGAGCCTGCCGGACTTGCCCGAGACCTCGCCCCGAACCTGCGCCGTGCCGCGCGAACCGCCCTCGACGGAAAGGTCCGCCCGGTCCGCACCTGGCGCACGGGTGATGACGTTGACGACGCCGCCGATCGCCTGGCTTCCCCAAAGTGTCGATTGCGGGCCACGAAGAACCTCGATCCGCTCGATCCCACGCGTCAGCAGATGGGCGAAGTTGAACCCGCCTCCCGCCGACGACGGATCATTCAGCTTGATGCCGTCAATGAGGAGAACGGTCTGCTCTGCCTCCGCACCGCGGATACGCACCGAGGTCAGTCCGCCGATCCCGCCGTTGCGCGAAAAGCTGACTCCAGGCGACTGCGTGAGCAAGTCGGACACAAGAACTTCCTGGCTCCTTTCGATCTCCTGGCGATCGATCACGGTGACGGAACTGCCCACCCTGCCGAGCGGCGTTTCCGAGCGGGTGGCCGTCACGACGATCGTTTCGGACGGAGCTTGCGGGGGCTGCGGCGCCGGGGGGGCGGCGCTGAGCTGAAATGCGGAAAGAAGTAGAGCTGTTTTCATATCGTCCTCGTCAACAACCTCAAAGAAGGCCGCCAAGGATCGGACGCGCGCCGTGAGACGGCAGCAGCGGCCGGCCAAGACGGCCGATTCGCTGTCGTCACGCGGAAGCTCCGTTCGCCTGGTTCATCCCGCCCAGGCTATGGACGACTGTGGGGGGAGGTATCCTGGCTCGCGGATCATCGCCTTTGCGTGTCGCCTTCCCAGAGCCGGGGCTCAAGTGGCATAGGACACACGGGCTAACCGCTGACAGTTGCGGGTGCAGCCTCGGATTTCCACCGAAGTTCCCTCTTCAATCCCCATCACAGGGACCCGTCACATGGCTCGCTTTGGTGCAACTGACCGGATGTCGTCAAGTGGCGGGCCCGCGCTTTTCGTTCTCGGGGGCGCGCGTTCCGGAAAGAGCCGCTACGCCCAGAAGTGGGTGGAGGAGCGGGCAGGGGCGCAACAGCTTCAGCCCGTATACGTGGCGACCGCACAGGCATTCGACGTTGAAATGGCCGAGCGTATCGATCGGCACCGGCAGGATCGGGGGGCAGAGTGGATAACGGTCGAGGCGCCATTGGATATTCCATCGGCGCTGGTCGCCGAAGCTGCGGCCGGGCGGATATTGCTCGTCGATTGCCTTACCCTTTGGCTTTCCAATGTGATGCTGGCGGAGCGAGAGGTGGAAGCAAGCTGTGAGGAACTCCTTGCCGCCTTGTCCAGCTGCGGCTGCGAAGTGGCGCTGGTGTCGAACGAAGTCGGGTTGAGCATCGTCCCCGACAATCCGCTGGGGCGCCGCTTTCGCGACGAACAGGGCCGCCTCAACCAGCGCATTGCCGAAGCGTCGCAGGCTGTGGTTTTCGTCGCCGCGGGCCTGCCGTTGAAACTGAAATGATGAGTGCAGCACCATCCGCACCGTCATCGATGAAGCGATGATGCTGCCTTCCACGGGTCACGGCCGAAGCACCGGCTCCTGCGGAGAACTGGTGCAGGGCTTCCTCCGGGATGGACGGCCCTTTCACGTTACATGTCCAATCGATCGGTTTAGTGAAGTGGAAGTCTGCCTTTTGCCCGCCGAAGCGCGCGCGCTCGTGGGATTCGGACCGTCCACCGAGAAGATGCGGCTTGCTTGTGAGCGAACCCTGATCCGGCTGGGGTCTGGGCCGGCAAAAATCACCTTCACGCGCCGCTCGGATCTGGAGCCCGGAAAGGGGATGGCGTCCAGCACCGCCGACATTGTTGCGATGGCAGGGGCGATTGCCAGCGCTCTGGGCAAAAGCATCGACGGCAGCACGCTCGCAGAGATTGCCGCGTCCATCGAGCGGTCGGATGGCATCATGTACGATGGCGTGAACGCGGTTGATCACGTCACGGGCGAACGGATCAAGGCGTTTGCGTGGCATCCACAATACACGATCCTGATGTGCGTCCCGCCCGACAGCTTCGAAACCTCGCGCGCGGATCTAGCCGTCGAACGACAGTGCAAGCCAAGCTATGATGGGCTACTTGATGCGCTCGACGAGGCGTCGCGCGCGCGAAACAGCCGAACATTTTCCGAACTGTGCAGCGAGTCCGCCCGGCTGAACAAGCGCTACCGTTTTAACCCGCTGTTTGCGCTGCTCGAAAAGCATCTTCAAGGCCTCGGTGCCGAAGGGGCATGCGTCGGGCATACAGGAACCCTTGTCGGCTTGCTGTTCGCTGGAACTGACGCTGAGGCAATGGCAGAAGTCGCAAAGGTGCCGTTGCGCCGCTTGCTGCCGAAGGAGGTCCGGATTGAGGCGGTCAGCCTCCATACCAGCAATTCTCGCCAGGAGGAGTTGCCGAGGGCTGGGTGTGCATCTCTTCTCGCGGCCGCTGGTTCGGATCCGAAACTGTATTAAAGCAAAAAAGCAGAAATTTCCTGTTCGTGGGTTGGACGATACCTGTGCGGGGCGGGTGATCGACCGCGAATTGCTGTCCGATCTTCCGGCCGATGTTGACCCGTGCGGTGAAAACGGGGAGCTTCACTCCTTTGTTTTAGATGGGCCGATTTTTCCGCGGCGCGTTGGCTTTTCGATTGGCGGGCGCACACGAGGCTCGTTTTGTTTCTGCGATCTTGAGCCTGAGGAGGCCTGGAATGCCTCACATGAAGGAAGTGACCAAGGCAGGGAACGAACGGGCAATCGCGATCCTCATCGCGATCATTGTTGCTGCCGCGATGCGGCTCGTCCCGCATCCAGAATTTCTCGCCCGTGGCGGCCATCGCGCTTTTCAGCGGCGCTTATTTGGGAAGGCATTCGCTTGGCTTCATCGCGCCGCTTGGCGCCTTGTTCCTGAGCGACCTCTTAATTGGTTTTCACTCCCAGATGCTGGTCGTCTACGGGAGCATGGCCTTGACCGTATGCCTGGGCTGGCTGGTTGCGAAGCGGCGCTCGCCTGCGAGCATCGGGCTCGCTGCCGTTGCAGGATCCGTTCTCTTCTACGCCATCACGAATTTCGGCGTCTGGGCCTTTTCGGATATGTACCCGAAGACGCTCGCCGGCCTGATGGCCTGCTACGCAGCGGCCATTCCGTTCTTCCAGAATTCGCTGGCTGGCGACCTGTTCTTCACCGCGATCCTGTTTGGTGGCTTCGCGCTTGCCGAACGCATGATGCCGGTCCTGCGCGAAATCCCGACGCTGCGCACCACCTGATCCGCCGATGACAACGGGTCCTCGCATCATATCTCTTCTGCCGTCGGCGACGGAGATGGCCTATGCGCTCGGGCTCGGCCCCAACCTGGTGGGAGTCACGCACGAGTGCGACTACCCCCCAGAAGCGCGGTCCAAGCCGTCGGTGGTTCGCAACGCGCTGCCGATCGAAACAATGACGCAAAGCGAGATCGACGCCGCGGTTTCCGAAAGGCTGCGCCAGGGGCTGAGCCTTTACGAGCTTGACGCTGAGATGATCGAGGCCTTGTCGCCGGATCTCATCATCACCCAATCGCTGTGCGATGTTTGCGCACCCTCCGGCAACGAAATCGCCGACCTTCTCTTGCGTCTCAGCAAGAAGCCTGAGCTCGTGTGGATGAGTCCACGCAACCTCGCGGAGATCGCCGGAAATATCGAAACGCTCGGAGCTGCCACCGGCCGCCAAGCTGAGGCTGTCGTGTTCGTCGAGGAGGCGAAGGAAAGGTTGAAGCGGGTTGGGGAGCGAAGCAAGCTTGCCTCGCATCGACCGCGCGTCTTTTGCATGGAATGGCTGGATCCCATTTATTGCAGCGGCCATTGGGTGCCTGAAATGGTGTGGCTGGCGGGGGGCGTGGATGCGCTCGGCCAGAAGGGCGGTGACTCCGTTCGTGTGACGTGGGACAGCGTCGCCAAATGGGCGCCCGAAATATTGGTGTTCATGCCGTGCGGCTACGGGCTCGAGGCCGCAATCGAGCAAGCGAAGGGTCTCGCCGACGTTCCGGGGTTTGAGACGCTCCCGGCTGCCCAGCGGCGGCAGGTCTATGCCGTCGACGCAAGCGCCTACTTCGCCCGCCCGGGCCCGCGGGTAGTGCAAGGCACCGAGTTGCTGGCGCATTTGGTCCATCCCGAGATTTTCGAGTGGCAAGGAGGAGGTGACGGCTTCAGGCTTTTCGACCCATTCTCCAGATGTTCCCAATCTCCGCCGACGGAACGAGTGATCGAGGCGCCCAGCGAGACTTCGCTGACCCTCGAACCGTCAAGGTGACGGGAAAAGGTGCTTCAGGACTCCCGGAGGCCCTCGTCGGCACTGGAGTGGACCTCCCGTTCCCAACAGGGGTAGTGCTGTTCCACAACCAGACGGAGGAAATCGATGGGGATCGCATCAGGCAGCGGGAAGGCTGGCCAGCCAGCGAGAACC
>JADDQD010000184.1:12268-15992 GCA_016781555.1 Pseudomonadota bacterium
AAGCGTCGATCAATTAGCGGTGGTTGCAAAGGTGCGGGAAGACGGCGGCTGGTCGTCGCACTTCGCTTTCATGACGCTCATGTCTGCCGGAATTGCGGTGCTTGGCTTGCTGCTGTCCTCGCCGGCCGTGGTCATTGGCGCCATGCTGATCTCGCCGCTGATGGGGCCGATCATCGGGCTGGGATTCGCGCTCGCGACCTTCGACTTCGCCGAAATAAGAAGAACTTTGAGAGCCCTTGCCATAGGGGTGTTACTGGCTGTTGCCTTCTGCGCCCTGATCGTGCTCGTTTCGCCCTTGCAGACCGTCACCGATGAAATTGCTGCGAGAACTCGGCCGAATCTTTTTGATCTTCTGGTGGCGCTTTTTTCCGGCATGGCCGGCACCTACGCGATGATCCGCGGCAGGCACGGCACGATCGTCGGCGTCGCCATCGCGACCGCCCTCATGCCTCCTCTGGCCGTCGTCGGCTATGGCGTTGCCACAGCCAACCTTACCGTTCTTGCCGGGTCATGGCTTCTCTTCTTCACGAACTTGATGACCATCGCCGTGTCGGCCGCCGTGCTGGCGCGGATTTATGGGTTCGCGCCGGACCTTTCCCCACGGCAGACCAGGCTTCAGGCAAGCCTCATCATCATCGTCATCATTGCACTGGCAGTGCCCTTGGCTTTGTCGTTGAAACAGATTGCGTGGGAGGCTCTGGCCTTCCGTCACGCCCGAGAAGCGATAAGCGAATATTTCGGGCGCAACGCGCGTCTCACCGAACTGGAGATCGACCATAACTCCGAACCGGTTGAGATAGCTGCGACGGTCTTGACCGGGCGGTATTTTCCAAAACCTGAGGCCGATGTGACGAGGCAGCTCACCGCCTTGCTGAAGCGCCCCGTACGCGTGGAAATAGACCAGGTGCGGACGGAGGACGGCGGCGCGGAGGCGATGGAGATTGCGGCCGCAAAGGCCGGCGGGAGCGAACGGCGTGCGTCCCGATTGGCGGAGAAGCTGGCATTGGTGGCGGGAGTGACGCCTCAAGACGTGCTGATCGACCGCGCAGGGAAGCGGGCATTCGTTCGAGCCGCCGCTTTGCCCGGGGCGGACCTCGCGACTTATTTCGCGCTCGAGGAGCGTGTGGCGAGCGTAGAGGAGGGTTGGTCGATCGCGCTTGTGCCTCCCGCGAGGGAGCTCCCGGACGTCGAATTCGGTCCCGATGGCCCGACCCCGGTGGGGCAAGCGGCCATCCGAACCGCTGCCTGGGCGGCCAAGCGACTGGGCTTCGAGATCGGCATAAGCTCGGCCAATGTTGCGCGCGCAGAGGCCATTCTCGCGCAATTGAACGACGCGGGTGTCCGAGCGAGGCTCGTCAGCGGGGGCAAGAGCGGCACCGTGCAGCTTCGATGGATCGCACCGGGTTCGGAAGCGCCATGACAAGCCGGGCGATGCGGGTTGGGGTCATATCCATTCAGCCCATCGGGAAAGATCGCACCATATGCCTTTCGGCGAAGCGGGAAGCGCTTTGATAGACGCGCCGTCTCCGCACGCAGTCGGTGCGATGGTGCTTACGGTGGTGATGTTTTACGGCTTCGTCCGGGGACTGTGGCGTCGGTGAGCGCCTGAACGTTGTGATCGGCGACGTTCAAGAAGGAGTTGTGCAGGTCGACGATCTCTCCAGCAAGATGTATGGAGACAATCTGCCGCTTGCCCTCACGGGTGAGTTTATTGCGGTAAACGAAGCCCGAGCCGATGAGTCGGCAATCGTCCGGCTGCTCGCCCTCCTCGACCAGGCAGTCTCCGCGCTTGAGGCTCCGCAGATCATGCTCAAGCAACAATATCGCGCGGCTTTCCTCCGAAGACAGCCGGGAGTGGCGCTGCAATCGCCTTACGAAGGGAATGAGATTACGTTCATCGGGCATGCAACCGTGTAACCCGAAGCGCTCAGGCCGTCACGGCCTCCCAACATGTCGATCGGCGGTGGACAGAATGCAAATTGCTCGCGCCCAGGCCAGCTTCGAAGCCCCCCTCGCGGCCTGCTTCAAACCTAACATATTCTGTTCCGCGAAACCGGATCATGTAAAGAATTGATGCTGGTCAATTCTTAAGCCTGCCATCCTTGAGGAGTTCAAATCCTAGAAAAATGGAGGTAAGCTCTGCGAGCGATAAGGACATCCTGATCGTTCGCTTACTCCTCTCTACTTCGCGGAAGGCGCCCGTTCGCCCCGGCACCTTCCGCGACTTTGTCGGGGTGCACCATGTCCGAAGCGGATCATGACTATTTCCAAGCGCGTGCGGAACAAGAGCTCGCACGTGCTAAGGAGGCTACGGATCCGCGAGCGGTCAAGGCTCACTACAAGATGGCTGCTTACTACCTGGATCTCGTGCAGGAGGGGGGTATTTCAAAAATGCCTACGGCGGCGCCGGCGCGTTGGCGCTGAACGGTCGTCACACCGCCGCCTCCTGACGCCATGCCGGGCGCGCTCACGGGGGCAAGGTCTGCACCCTCGGTGTTGCAGGGTTTCGTCGAAAATGCTGCCAACAGCTGCCACATTGGAAGAAGACGAGGAGGGGCCTCGCTGGAGCATTCCCTGGCCGGAAGGCCTCGTCCGACCAGAAGGGCTCCAGATCGAGGGTCGCTCGCTCGCGGCAGCTTCTACCCGCGGAGTGCTTCTTCTTTCTCGGCGCTTTGCCCGCCGGCGGCCCGGAGAACTGCGCGAACAGGGGCGTAATGGGAGGGCAGGTTCGAAGTATCCACAGCAACCAGGATACCGCCTTCGCGGATACGCCTTTCATATTCTTCCGCGTCACGCTGACCGAACCCATAGCGCACCAGCGATCCGGTAAGACCTCCCGCCGCAGCACCTACGGCGCCGCTCGCAACAGCGGCCGAGCCCGCTACACCGAGAGTTTCTGCCAAAGCGCCAGCAGCGATGAAGGGGCCGATTCCCGGGATCGCCAGGGCGGCAAGTCCCGCTATCGCGCCGACGCCACCGCCGACCGCTAGTCCCTTCAGTGCGCCGGAAGCCTTGTTGTCATTGTTATCGTGGTGCCGGACAGTTTTACCGGAGCCGTCATGTCTTTCCGAATGACCATCCTCGATCGAGAGGATCGAGATAGCCTCATCGGGCACGTTAATGTCGCGGAGTTCTCTTATTGCACGTTCGGATTCATCGCGCGACTTGAAGATCGCAGCAGCAATTTCTTTGTTCACTTGAATTCCTTTCTTGCAATGGCAACGATGGCGGCCGGTTCTGCTCGCCTTCCCGCCGGATGCTTGGGTGAGATGGGGCGAGCCCTGATGAAATTGGCCCCAGCCGCGGACCAGAACACGGCTGGGGCCCTCCGAAGCTGGGTCCGGCTGGCCGCGTGACTGGCGCAACTAGGATGCCGGAGCCGGCTTCTTACCTCGAGCTACATTATGGGTAAGCGGGCCAGCTCGTCTTGCGTGACTCGCCAATCGTTGTTCATGTCTGCCGTTGCAAACTGGTCTGCGGTCGCGTTGAGCAAGGCCACGGCATCGGAAGGGGCCATCTTTTGCGGCGCGCTGCGGTGCATGTATCGGTCCATCATGGGCAACTTGGGGTCGCCGGCGACCGGATCCGTCGTGGCCAGGAAGTACAAGGCCTGCGCGAACTCCATGGGCGCGTAGGCGCCGTCCCTGTTGAGGTCGTAGTCACTGAAGTTCTGGATCCTGACTTGAGTAGACGCCAACACTCCGGGGACAGGAGTTACAACGAA
>JADDQD010000114.1 GCA_016781555.1 Pseudomonadota bacterium
AGGAGTTGGCGGCGCTCGCCGTCCGCATCGCGGTGGCCGAAACGGAGGCCAAGGGGCTGCGCGAGCGTGCGGAGAAGGCGGAGGCGCGCGCGGACCGGGCCGAGGAGGCGGCCCGGCGGCCGTTCTGGCGGCGGTGGCTGGGCTAGTCGGCGGGCAGGTCTATAGGGCGACATGAAGCGGGACGGCCGCCAGTGAACGCCGGCTCTGCGGTGTCTCAGTTTGAATTCGGCACCGGCGCCAGCCCGCATCGCTGCGCGATGCGGCACGCCCTTGCGACCGTGGCCTGCGCGGCACCGGCGTATAGGGCCGTGTCGCGCAAGTCTCTCATCGAAAAGGCATCAGGCCGGGTGCCGGGCCGATCGGTGGCGTTGAAGGCGGCCCCCTCTTCGCGCGGGCACAGGAACACGGCGGCCCTCGCAACATCCTGCGGCGGATCGCCGGACGGTTCCAAAAGCTCGGCGTTCCGCCGCACGCAAAGCATGTAGCTGCCGACCAGGTCATTCCGTGTCTGGGCCGCGGCTGTCTGGATTAGGAGCGCCATTGCTAAGGCCAGGATCAGGTTCGGCATCCCCGATCCTCTCAGGCTTCAAGCCGCCCACCAAGTGCGAGCCCTACCTCACCCCTACCCACGCCGGAACCGGAAGGCCCGCCACGCCCGCGCCAGCGCCCCGCCGCCCGTCCACCAGGCCAGTTCGGTCCGCGCCGCGTCGCGCTCCTCCCGGTCGGCGCTTCCGCGTGAGGGGGCGCCCCCCTCTAAAAAAAGCGATCGACTCCGGGCTGCTGGAGGGGTGGACTCCTCCGCTCCTGAGGGGCGGGGGGTTCCGATGGACAGCGAAGGGAAGGTGGTTCGGCTGGCGGGCGGTGCCGTGGTGGCCACCTACCGCGAGATCGCGGACCACTTCGGCTTGATGAGTCCCGAAAAGGGCCGGTAGAAGGCCAAGCGGGCCGGCTGGCTGTGTAGGGCGGTCCAAATCCCGGCCACCGGGGCGGAGGAAACGCCGGCCACTGGGGCGGTCGCTGGCCGGTGTTCGTTTCCGCCAAAGAGCCAGACCGCCCAGGCACTTACCGCCCGTCGGGCCTTCGGATCATCTGCGCTTTGAGCCAGCAAACCATGGCGTCGAAGTGGCCTGGATTTGGACCGCCCTCTACACTCTTCGGTGCCGTAGAGGATGCGCGAAAGCGCGTCAGTCCCCCTCGGCCGCGCCGTCGCGCTGCCGGGCTCGTGCCGGCGGCGGTCATCGATCGTGGTGGCGTCCACGGCTCCCTCTCCCTGCAAGGCGTCACTTCGCTCGCGACGCGGCGACGTGAGCCTGGAGGAAGGACGGATCGATCGCCTCCTGGATAGCGCTCATCGGCACGGCCGCCGGGATGCTCTTCGTTACGTGCAGCGCCTCCAGCGACAGGAACAGGTTGCGGGCGAGGCCGCCATCTGTCGCGACGAGCGAGTAGGGCGAAGCCGGGTCGACCTGCTGCTCGTAGGTCGGACGAGGGAGGTAGATGCGCTCGAGCGTCGCCTTTGCGACGGCCTCCGTCAATGCGAGCCGCTTCGCTATGGCGTCCACGGCGAGCTTCGGATCCTTCGCGACTGCCGCAGACGCGAGCGCATCGACTTCCAGAAGCTTGCGGCCGATCTCTGGATGAGCCTTGAGGAAGGCCGGGCGAACGCCCGTCATCCGGGGGCAGAGCCCGCCGGCCGGCGTGTAGTCCGGATCCCAGCTGACGACGCGGTAGCCCTCGGCGTCCAGCGCGACCGAGTACGGCGCCCAGGCGATGCCGGCGTCGATCGAGTTGCTCAGGAAGGAGTTGCGCAGGAGCGGCGCCGGGATGTTGACGATGCTGAACTTGGCGTAATCCGTTCCGACCGCCTTCGCCATGTAGTAGAGCGCGACCTGGGCGCAGGTGCCCGATGCGGCCCCGATCTTTTTCGCCTTGCCGATGTCGCGGAACGACCCGATGCCGCTCTTCGGGTCCACCACGAGCCCCTCGCCGAGGGCGTCATTGGAGTTCCAGTAGATGATCCTCAGGGGGATGTCCTGCCCGAGCGCGAAGGCGAGCCCGAGCCCCGCCGTGACCACGTCCAGGCTCTCGCTTTTCAGCCCCGCGAGCAGAGGGGCGCCCGACTGGAAGGTGAAGAACTTCGGCTTGAGCCCGACCTGCTCGAAGAGCCCGAGGTCCTGCGCCACGTAGAGGTTGACGTGATCGACTGTCGGGTAGCCGTAATTGAACTCGAGCGGCGCCGGCCCGCCCTGGGCTGCGACCGAACGCGGCGCGAGAACACAACATAGCGCGAGGAGCGCGAGCAGCGGCAGCTTTCGAACCACGAGTTCCTCCCGAATGTTCTTGGTCTGACGGCGCGCTCAGCGCCCTTTCCAGTGCACGATCTTGGCTTCGGCGAAGTTGAGCGTGAGGTTGAGGACGAGGCCGATCGCGCCGATCAGCACGATCCCGATGAAGACGACGGGCAACCGGAACAGGAGCGCCGCGTCGGAGATCATGAAGCCGAGGCCGCTCTGCGCGCCGACGAGCTCGGCCGCGACGACGACCGCCCAGCTCAGGGCGAGAGCAACCTTGAGGCCGGTGAAGATCTGCGGCAGCGCTCCCGGCAGGATGATGCGGAAGAAGGTCTGCGCCTTGGTAAGGCCGATGGACTGGGCGGCCCGGCGGTAGGCGATTGGGAAGTTCGCGGCCCCGGCCTGCGCGTTCGCCTGCACGTAGTTGAACGAGACGAAGAAGATCAAGACGATCTTCCCGACCTCGCCGAGGCCGAAATAGAGCACCGTCATCGGGATGAAGGCGATCGGCGGGATGGGTCGGATAAAGGCCATGATGGGCGAGATCATTGCGCCCGCGCGCCGGCTGTAGCCCGTGAGGAGCCCGACCGGCACGCCGACGAGGACGCCAAGGAGGAACCCCGTCAGCGTCCGGAACAGGCTGATCTGGATGTGCTGGCGGAGCGGCTGCCCCTGGTAGCCGTCGCGCAGAAGCTCGAGAAAGGTCGTCCCGAGGCTCTCGGGCGTGGGCACGTAGCCCGGCCTGAACATGCCGGGCCGCGAGGCGACGACCCAGAGGGCAAGCAGAGTCGCGACCGCCAAGACCGAATAGACGACGTCGGGCGCCTCCCGGCGGCGCTCGCCGGATGGGGGCTGCGACGGCGGATTGACCTTAGCGTCGCTCACCGGCCGTTCCTCACTTGCCCCAGCCGTCCACGTAAGCCTTCACGTAGCTCGGATCGATCGCCTCCTGGATCACGCTCAGCGGGACGGGCTCGGGGATCGCTTTCGTTGCGTGCAGCACTTGGCTGGCGAGGAGCAGCTTGCCCGCGAGGCCTCCCTCCTTCGAGGTCATCGAATACGGCGATGATGGGTCCAGGTGATCGGCGAAGCTCGGGATACGGCCGCAGCATTGGCGCGCCAAAGTGGCTTTCGCGACCTCGGGCGTGAGCGAGAGGTGCTTGACGAAGGCGTCGATGCCGACTTGCGGATTCTCCTCCATCGCCTTCCGGGCGAGGGCCTCGACCTCAACGAGCTTCAGCCCGATCTCCGGGTGACGCTGGAGGAAGGCCGGACGCACCGCCGTGAGGCCCGGGCAGGCACCGCCCGGCGGTGTGTACTCCTCGTCGAAGCTCACGACGGGGTAGCCTTCGGATTGCAGCTGGAGCGAGTAGGGCGGCCAAGCGACACCGGCATCGATCGAGCCGCTCAGGAACGAGTTGCGGAAGAGCGGCGCCGGGATGTTGACCACGTTGAGCTTCGCGTAGTCGACCCCAACCTTCTGCGCCATGAGATAGAGCGCGACCTGCGCGCAGGTGCCCGAAGCCGCGCCGATCTTCTTCGCCTTGCCGATGTCGCGGTAGGATTTGACCTCCGACTTCGGGTCGACCACGAGGCCCTCGGCGGCCGCGTTGTTGGCTTCCCAGAAGATGAACTTGAGCGGGATGTTCTGGCCGAGCGCGAAGGTCAGCGCGAGGCCGGCCGTGACCACGTCGAGGCTCTCGCTCTTCAGCCCGGCGAGGAGAGGCGCGCCCGACTGGAAGTAGAAGAAATTCGGCTTGAGTCCGACCTTCTCGAAGAGCTTGAGCTCCTGAGCGACGAAGACCGTCACGTGGTCGGCTTTCGGGATGCCGTAGTTGAACTCGATCGGCCGCCCGCCGGTCTGGGCGGTGGCAGGCGTGGCGAGGAGGGCGACGAGGAGAGCCGCGCCCGTGAGCACGCAGGCGATCGCGCGTTTTAGATCCGTCATCGAGCTTCCCTCCTTAGGCATAGTCGTCGACCTCGCTCTGGACCGCCAGCACGAGCTCGCGCTCCAGCGCCTTGAATTCGGTCGAGCTCAGGAAGTCGTAGTCGCGGGGCTTCGGCGAGGTGACCCGCAGCTCGCATTTCACCCGGCCCGGCCGCCGCGTCATCGCGATGACCCGGTCGGAGATGAAGATCGCTTCGCCGACATCGTGCGTGACGAACAGGATCGTCGGACGGAAATGCTCCCACAGCCTGAGCAGAAGCTTCTGCATCAACAACCGCGTCTGGTAGTCGAGCGCGCCGAACGGCTCGTCCATAAGCAGGATGTCGGGCTCGTTCACGAGGGCCCGGGCGATCTGGACGCGCTGCTGCATGCCGCCGGAGAGCTGGTAGGGATAGTGGCGCTCGAATCCCTTAAGCCCGACCTCTTCCAGGAGGCGCAGCGCCTTCGGCTCGTACAGCTCACGTGCCTCGCCCCGGCACTTGACCCCCAGCACGACATTGTCGAGCGCGGTGAGCCAGGGAAACAGCGCGGCCTGCTGGAACACGACGCCACGATCGGGGCCGGGCGCCGTGACGACTCGTCCATCGACGCGGACGCCGCCGGAGGACGGCGGCTCGAAGCCGGCCAGGATGTTCAGGGCCGTCGACTTGCCGCAGCCGGTCGGGCCGACGATCGACAGGACCTCGGCGGGCGCGATATCGAGGTCGAAGCGGTCGAGCGCGAGCGTCCCGCCGTTCGCGCCGCCGCGGGTGGCGTAGGTCTTCTCGACGCCGGCGAATGAGATCTTGGGTGACCCGGCGACGGCCTCCCTGCGAACGGCTGCGGCTGCGCCCGTCATGTCCGCCCCGCCAGCTGCTGACGGCGGCGGCCGTCGAGCCTTGACCGCGGCATCTGCCGATCCGGGCTCCATGTGCGCGACGCCGTCACGTTGACGGTACCCCCTCGACCACGATGATGTTCGAGGTCGAGGCCTGCTGCCGAAGACGTTTCGCCGGGGCGTATTCGGCCGAGTCCGCCCAGGCTCGGGCCTGAGCGACGCTCGGAAACTCGATGATGACAAGCCGTTTCGGCGACCAGGTTCCCTCCAGAGTCTCGACCTGACCGCCCCGCGCCAGGAAGCGCCCCCCGTACTGCGTGACCGTTGCCGGCGAGAGCTTCTTGTATGGTTCCAGCAGGTCGGGATCGGAGACAGTCATGTCGTTGATCACGTAGGTGTGAATAAGCGCCGAACCGGGATCCCGCCGGACTTCGATCTACTGCGTTGATAACGCGCAG
>JADDQD010000272.1 GCA_016781555.1 Pseudomonadota bacterium
TATGAGATTTCTCCGATCTCCGAGGGCTAATCGGGCGCTGGAGCAACGGCTGGTAAAGGCAAGCGGTAGATATGGCAGCTTCGCTGTTCCGCAACATGAACCCGCAGCAACCCCACACCCTGGGGCAGCGGCACCAGGTGATGGAAGCGGGACCGAGGGGCGGTGAACCGTTTCCGGTTTCGGGCGACTTTGTCCATCGGAGCGCCCGGACAAAGGTGATCTTGCGGCCGAACGCGCTCCGGCAGCTTGCGACGGAGCTCAAGGAGCTGGAGATCCGACGTCCAGTCCTACTCTCGGGCCGCCGCACGTCTTGCTCGCCGGTCTATTCTGAGGTGAGAGCCTCCCTGACGAACTTCGACTTGGTGGCGTTCGATGAGGTGCCGGAGCATTCGTCGGTCGCGACCGTGGAAGCCGTTGTCCGCTGCGCAATCGCTCACGAGGCGGACGGCTTCGTTGTAGTCGGAGGGGGGAGCGCCTCGGATACCGCGAAAGCTGCCGCGATCTGGCTCGGCGAGGGCGGCAGCCTGGAAGCTCATGCCAGCCGCTTCACGCCCCCCAAAACGCTGGTCATTCCGGAGCTCAAGCAGCCGAAGCTTCCCATCGTGGCCGTGCCCTGCACCGCCTCTGGCGCGGAGGTGACGCCGAGCCTCGGGATTCGGACCAAGGATGGCCGAAAGCTCCTTTTCTGGGATCTGAACGTTGCGAGCCGCGTCATCCTGATCGACCCAGTAGCTAACGCTGCGTCGGTCCCTTCCACAATCATGCTGTCGACCGGCATGAACGGGCTCGCGCACTGCATCGAAGGCCTGTACTCGCAAGTCCGGACCCCGATCACGAGAGCCCTTGCGCTGCACGCAGTCAGCCTTTTCGCGAGAGCTCTGCCCGGGGTCGCGCGGGAGCCGAATACCGCTTCCAGGCGCTCCGAGCTGCTGGCCGCGGCCCACCTGTCTGGGCTCGTGCTCATGAATGCGCGCACTTGCCTGCACCACGCGATCTGTCACGCCCTTGGCGCGGCATCCGGCGTCTCCCACGGCGCTGTGAATGCGGTGATCCTCCCGCACGCCATGGCCTTCAACGCCCCTGCGGCCGAGGGAGCCTTTCGCGATATTGCTCGAGCATGGGACGGGACCGGCGGCGAACCGAATGGAGGGTGCGCTATCGCGTGCGTGCGCAACCTGCAAGCCGAGATCGGTGTGCCGACGCGGCTGCGTGACATTGGCGTTGAGCGCGCCTCGCTTCGCGGGGTGGCGCGAAAGATGATGACCGAGCGCGGACTCTACTTCAACCCGCGCCAGGTGCGCGGCCCGCGTGAAATCGAGGCCCTGCTCGAAGCAGCTTGGTGATCGTCCTCAACCTATCAGGAGAGAAGACATGGTGAACGTGAAGAGCACCGGAGAGATTTTAGGCGCCACGATCGAGGACCTTGATCTGTCAAAGCCTATCTCAGACCAAGATATCGAGATCGTCATGCGGGCTCTCGGCGAATACGGAGTGCTGCGCTTTCCGGGACAGCAATTATCGGCCCAGGATCTGAAGAGCTTCAGCTCCCGCTTCGGCGAGCTCGAGATCAACGTGGCGAACGCCTACCAGGCGCCGGGCCACCCTGAGGTGATGATCCTCTCAAATATGAAGGAGGACGGCAAGCCAATCGGGCTGCAGGATGCCGGGCAGAGCTGGCATACGGACATGTCGTACAGCAAGATGATCGCCTTCGCCAACGTGCTCCACGGCATCAAGATCCCGCGCCGGAACGGCGTCCCGCTCGGCTCGACCGAGTTTTGCAACATGCATGCCGCCTACGAGGACCTTCCAGCGGAGCTGAAGACGCGACTTGATGGCATGACAGCGCTGCACGACTTTAACAAGTTCTGGGAGATGATGCGGCGCGAGAAGGGCAGCGCGCGCCCACCCCTCACCGAGGCGCAACGAAAGGCGAAGCCCCCCGTGTCCCACCCGGTCTTCCTCACCCATCCTATTACGGGACGGAAAGTACTTTATGCCAATCCGGGTTACACGGTGCGCATCAACGAGCTTCCCGAGAAAGAGAGCGAGGAAACCTTGGAGTTCTTGTTCGCTCATCAGGTGCAGGATAAGTACCGCTATGCATTCCGCTGGACGGAGGGCGACGTCCTGATGTGGGAAAATTTCGGGACCATCCATAACGCCGTGGCTGATTACGGTTCCGACGAGCACCGTCTGATCCTGCGTTGCCAGGTCATGGCCAACCGGTTCTTCGGCAACGCGGCGAACGTGGCGGCAGCTTGATCGGCAGGCGAGATGAGACTTGTGAGCTTCTGTGGGGCAGGCGCCCCGGCTGGCGTCGGGGCGGTCCTGGATGGACGTGTCATTGACCTGACCGACTTAGTCGCGGACATGCAACTTTTGCCGGAGACGGATGAGGCGCTCGCAAAGCGCGGCCTCGCCCGGCCAACAGGGATGTTGCGGCTCCTCCACGGCGGCCCCCGAGCCCTCGAGGAGGTCGCCCGTCATGTTGAAGAAGCCCGGCGCAATTCGGAGCGGCAGCGTCCCCTGGATGAGATGGCACTCCTCGCGCCGATCCCCCGGCCAGGGAAGATCGTCGCAGTAGGGCGCAACTACGCCGATCACGCTAAGGAAACGGGCGTTGATCCCTTCGAACAACCACGTATCATCGCCAAGCTGCCCTCGAGCGTGATTGGGCCCGGGGCATGGGTCAAGCGGCCGAAATCAGTGGTGAAGCTGGATTTCGAGGCCGAGCTCGGCGTTGTCATCGGCGCTTTTGCGTCCGAGGTACCAAGGGCTCAGGCGCTCGACATCATCGCAGGCTACACGGCCCTCAACGACGTGAGCGCGAGAGAGTTCCAGTTCGACCTCTCGCCACCTCAAACCACCTTCGCAAAGAGCATGGATGGCTTCTGCCCAATGGGGCCTTGGCTTGTAACGAAGGATGAAGTGGCGGACCCGCAGGCTCTCGAGGTCGCCTGCTTCGTCAACGGTCAAGAGATGCAGCGCGCCAACACGGCCGACATGCTCTTCCCGATCGATCGGCTCATCGAATACGTGACCCGGTTCATGACGCTGGAGCCTGGCGACGTCATCGCGACGGGCACACCCTCCGGCATCGGCGCCTTTCGCGACCCGCCCCTCTGGCTCCAGCCGGGAGATCGCATTCGCATCGACATTTCCGGAATTGGAGTTCTCGAACACGGCATCCAATAACCAATATAACGGGAGGTTTAGCATGAAAGGGTTTTCGACGTTTGTGGTGCGCGCAGCGGCGTGCGTCGGCCTCTTCGTGGGCTTTTTGACGGCTCTTCCGGCTGTTGCCCAGGACTACCCTGCCAGGCCGATCAGGATCGTGGTGGGCTTTGCCGCTGGGGGACCGACGGACGTGATCGCGCGGGTCCTGGCACAGGACATGTCGGCTTCGCTCGGCCAATCCGTCGTTGTGGAGAACAAGACCGGTGCCAACTCTCTGCTTGCAACGCAGGAGGTGGCGCGGGCGGAGCCCGACGGCTACACGCTTCTGTTCGCCTCGCTATCGCACAACGTGAACTTCATCCTCCTGCCGAATGCCAAATACGATCCGCTCAAGGATTTCGCACCTATCAGTCTCGTCGCTACATTGCCTTTGGTCCTCGTGACCCAGCCTGACGCACCCATGAACTCGGTCCAGGATCTTGTCGCGATAGCAAAGGAAAAGCCAGGCACGGTGTTCTATGGTTCGGCTGGTAACGGTGGATCCGCGCACCTCGCCGCTGCCATGCTCGAGACGGTCACTGGCACTAAGATGACCCATGTGCCCTTCCGAGGTAACGGCCCAGCCCTGAATGAGGTAATGGGGGGCCGCGTCACCTTTATGTTTTACCCAATGATCGGCGTCGCGGATTTGGTCGCATCGAAAAAGTTGAAAGTGCTTGCGGTTGGTGCCCGCGAACGGCATCCGGACTTCCCATCGGTCCCGACCATGGCGGAAGCCGGTTTCCCCGGGTTCGAGGAGACGGCACCATGGGTCGGCATGCTCGCCCCGGCAGGCACGCCTGAGCCTATCGTCAATCGCTTGAATGACTCGATCCGCAAGTCATTGGCGAAGCCTGAAACGAAGGAGCTTCTCAATAAGCTCGGTGCGATCTCGGTGGGCGATATGCCGGCTGAGTTCAGGTCCTTCCTACGGCAGGATGTTGCGCGCTGGGACCGCATCATCAAGGCCGCAGGGGTGAAACCGGAGTGAGCACCGTCAGTGCCGGGAAAGTTTGCGGAGTGGCCTCGAAGCCGTGGGCGCTCCGTTTGGCTTCGCGCTTCGCCGAAAGGAGCCTCTCTCGCGCCTACTCGATCGAGGATCTGCGGCGGCTTGCCCAAAAACGCCTGCCCCGGGCGGTGTTCGACTTTTTCGATGGAGGGTCGGAAGATGAGGCAACGCTGAGAGACAACCGCGCCGCCTTCGGGCGCGTTCGCCTTGCACCTAAGGTCCTCGTGGACGTGTCGGCGGTGGACACGCGGACAACGATCCTCGGCACTCCCTCGGACCTACCTATCGCGATCGCCCCCACGGGTGCCGTCGGCTTTGGCTGGCCGGGTGGCGATGTGGCGATCGCGCGCGCGGCGGCAGCCTTTGGAATTCCCTATGCACTTTCGACGACAGGCACCACCTCGATCGAGCGGATTGCACGGGAGGCGCCGGGCCGCCTCTGGTTCCAAGCCTATATCTTGAGGAAGCGGGACTTCACCGCAGGGCTGATCGAGCGCGCTCGCGCGGCCGGCTATGAGGCGTTGATAATCACGGTCGACCTGCCGGTCGGCGGCAAGCGCGAACGCGACTTCCGGAACGACTTCGCGGTGCCGTTTCGCTTCACGCCCCGCAATGTCCTCGATTTCGCCTCGCGCCCTGGATGGGCGCTCTCCATGATCCATGGAGGTATGCCTGCAATGGAGAATCTCGCCGATTTCACCCCTGAAACGACCGATGCTGCTGCGATCGCCTCTTCGGTCGGTCGCAACTATGATCCGTCCTTCGATTGGGATAGCCTGAGGGCCATCCGAGATGCTTGGCCGCGGAAGTTGGTAGTCAAAGGGATCGTGCGCGCGGACGATGCCGAGCGTGCCGCTGGCATCGGCTGCGACGCCCTGGTGGTCTCGAACCATGGCGGCCGTCAGCTCGATGGCGGTGTGGCGACTCTCGATGCGCTGCCGCCAATCGTGGCCGCGGTTGGCAGCCGGATGGAAGTCCTTCTCGATGGAGGCGTGCGCCGCGGCGCCGACGTCGTCAAAGCCGTTAGTATGGGAGCAAAAGCGGTTCTGATAGGACGTGCGACGCTCTACGGCGTCTGCGCGGCGGGAGAACCGGGAGCCCATCGCGCCCTTGAAATCCTGAGTGATGAGTTGAAGCGTACAATACAGTTATGCGGTGCGCGAAACATCCGCGATGTCAGCCCAGATCTGCTGGTTGCGCCGAGACTTTAGCCCAGGGGCGCTGGGCGGATTCAAGCGGTCGTCGCGCCTGAGGGCTCCTAGCCGGAGGGATGTTATACCCCAGCAGCAGGTTCCAGAGGAGAGCCGGAGCTGCTGGTAGGTAATTACCCACGGGCACGGCAGCGTCGGTTTTAGTCGCTGACAGTGGCGAGGATGGTCCCGAAGAC
>JADDQD010000158.1 GCA_016781555.1 Pseudomonadota bacterium
CGGATTTCCTGGGGCGGGAGGGACGGGGCGCTACCGACCTGGTGAACTCGCTACTCAACTACGGCTACGGCATCCTCTACAACCGCGTCCTCTCCGCCGCGACCCGCGCAGGTCTCGATCCGTTCGCCGGCTACGTCCACACCGACCGCCCCGGCAAGCCCTCGCTCGTCCTCGACCTCGTGGAGGAGTTCCGCGCCCCCGTGGTGGACCGCGCCGTCCTCGGCGCCCTCGGGACCGGTTTCAAGGTCGGGATGGAAGGCGAGCGGCTGGACGAGAAGACGCGGAAGCTCGTGGCCGAGAGGGTGCGCGAGCGGCTCGGGGTGCGCGTAGCCCACCGGGGACGCAAGCACTCCCTGGAGAACGTCGTCCACATCCAGGCCAGGGGCGTGGCGAGCTTCGTGCGGGACGGCGTCGTGTACAAGCCGTTCGTCGGGAGCTGGTAATGAGTAGGCATCAGGCTTCAGGAAATACTCGATGCTCCTGGGTCTGAGCCTGTCGTATCTTCTCGGCCGCGCAAGTCCGACGGAAGTTTCGAGCAGCGCCATATACCTGAAACCCGTGACCTGAAGCCTGATGCCTAGATGGGGTACGTGATCCTGATCTACGACATCCCGGACGATCGCATCCGGCACAAGGTCTCCGAGCGCTGCAAGGACTACGGGCTGGACCGAATCCAGTACTCGGCGTTTGCCGGCGACCTCGACCGCAACCGTCGCGAAGAGCTGATGCTGCGTCTGAAGAAGACGCTAGGCAAGAAGCAGGGCAACATCCGGTTGCAGCCGGTATGCACGAGGGACCTGGCCCTTCAGAAGGAGATCGTCGTTGAACCCGCTTGACCTCACCGTAACCGACGTCCGCCAGCACGTCTACTGCCCGCGCATCCCGTACTACCGCTACACCATGCCCCTGGAACGTCCCACCACCGCCAAGATGGACCTCGGCAAGGAGGAACACGAGTCCACCTCCGCGAAGGAGGCCCGCCGAACCCTCAAGGCCTACGGGATAAAGGAGGGCGAGCGCCGCTTCGGCGTGAACCTCCACTCCGCCCACCTCGGCCTGCGCGGCAAGATCGACATGATCATCCTCACCCCCGGGGAGGCGATCCCGGTCGAGTACAAGATGGCCGCCGCCATCGGGCTGCACCACAAGTACCAGCTCACGGCCTACGCCATGCTCGCCGAGCACACCCTGAAACGGACCGTGACCCGCGCCTTCGTCTACCTCACACCGGCGAAGAGGGCCGTCGAGGTCCCCATCACGGCCGCCATGAGGGGGCACGTTCGGAGCATTCTGGCGGAGCTCCGCTCCTCCGTCGAAAACGAGCGGCTCCCCCGCCCGACCCCGCACCGCAAGCGCTGCACGGACTGCGAGTACCGCCGCTTCTGCGGCGACGTCCTGACGGGAGCGCCATAATGTTCATCCCCACCGCCGAAGAGAAGAAGCGACTCCTCCGGGGCACCATCCCGCGGGCCCGCAAGCTCGGCGTGGACGACTCTTTACGCGGCTGGAGCTGGTCCTCCCCGCCGCTCCTCTCCCCGTACGAGGTGCCCTTGGGTCTCTCCGAGGTCGCCAACGCCTACTGCCACACCGGCCGCGACGTCTACGCCCGGCGCGTCCTAGGCGAGACCCCCGAGCTGAACGAGAAGATGATCCTGGGCGGAGCGCTTCACGGCTCCTTGCGCGACTGGATCGTCCACGCCAAAAAGAGCCTCTATGAGTGCGGCGCCGGGAACCCGGGGGAGGCTGTCCGGAAGATCTGCGCCTACCCCGCCCCCGAGCTTCCCGAGGCCCGCACCCTGATCTCCTACGAGTCCGACGCCATAGAGTTCCGCCTGCGCGAGGCCTTGGGCCAGTTCCCTCGCATAGGTACCGACGCCCTCGTAGCGCAAGTCCTCCCCGTAACCCTCGGCCAGATGCTCGACGGCGCCTTCCTCGGCCTCAGCCGGCGCCTCTCCACCGACCTCCTCAACCTCGGCGAGCCCTGCATCCTCGACATAATCTTCAACGACCACAAACGCGACTTCCACCCCCTCACCCTCGCCGGCTACGCCCTCGTCCTCGAAGCCGTCCACGAGTTCCCCGTGGACGTAGGCGTCACCGTCTACGCCACCTTCCGGGACGACCGCCTCCACATAGAACGCGAGTTCACCGTAATAGGCGACGAGCTCAGGATGGAGTTCATCGAGATAAGAGACGAAAAACAGCGCATGGTCGCCGATGAGCTAGATCCCAGCCCCTGCGAAGGCTGCGAGGCGTGGTGCGGAAGATAAAGGAAAAGATGCCTTCAATGATCCCAAGCTGTTTCCCTTCGGATAGGAGCGCAAGGTGGCTTGTGTGGACCCTGCTGGATAGGGAACCGAAAGCGTTGTTAGATAGGGAACTGAAACTTATAATGGTGACCACAAACGATATACGAAAGGCATCCTTATGGCACGTTTTGTGGTTACGGTACCGGAAGATTTTCTGGAAGAGGTTGACGCTAGGGCTGAAGCCGAGCATCGCAGCCGGAGTGAGTTGGTTCGGGAGGCACTCCGGAGTTATCTACGTTCGGGAACCCGAAAGGGAGACATCTCCGGCCGGCCGGAGGTCAAGAGGGCCATACGGCTGCAGGATGAGATCCGGCGCCGCCACGAGGGTTCCGGGTATAGCGGTTCTGCGGCTGTGCGCGAGATGCGAGACAGGATTTATTGAGCTACCCGTTTACGGCCGCTCTCCTCGATACCTCCGTAGTGGTCAAGTGGTTCTTGCCAGAGGAAGATTCGGTCAGAGCCATAAACCTACGGGAGTCGCACGTCCGGGACGAGGTACAGCTATACGCACCGGACATACTGCTGATGGAACTGGCGAACGCTCTACGCTACTCGCCTTTGACCTCCGCCGAAGAGATACCCCAAGCTCTGGAATTGTTGTCGGAGTTGAACATAACGACTATCGAGTTCGAGCTAGAGATCCTGCTCTCCACCGTAACGCTCAGCTTAGTGAACGATCTCGCCATCTACGACTCTTACTTTCTTGCCTTGGCTCAGGCACTGGAGCTCCCGCTCATCACCGCCGACCGGAAGATGCTCTCCCGCCTCACAGCCGAGGACGGTGTCCTGAATCTGGCGACGCTCTGAACTTGTCTGACGGGTGGCTCTATAATGCAAACCGCCCGTCAGATAGGGAACTGAAACTAGGTGCTGTAGAATACTATGTTTGTTTGCCACGGACCCGTAATATAGGGGATAGAACGGCAGACCAAACACTCGGATATCTGTGTTCTGGCAAAATCGCTAGTTTAGCTAGGGAAGGCTTGACAGCCTTAGGTACTGTAAAATACAATCAAAACATGAACCACAAGAAGAATGCTGCGGAGCTGCCCATCTTCAGCGATTTCTTCATCTGCGACTCGTGGGATGAAGCCCGCCATGTGGTTAACCACACTGATCTAAATGAGAAGGCTTATCAGTGGGCCCTAATCTGGGATCACAACTCACAAAGGCTGCGCTTGCTTGGTTATGTTTGTCCAGGCTGTAGCGAGTAGAGGAGGAGGCTCTTGCTCAAATACACCGGACACCCGTTTGTAGATGTGGGTACTGCAACGATCACAGCCTTTGCAGAGAAAGCTAACCCAGAAGATGTAGACCGGCAAGACCTTGACTCGGTAGCGAGCTTTATAGAGCAACACTACACTAAAGACCCTCTCAAGTCGTTTCTTACGGCGATATTCCCTAATGCCGGTTACGTGCAGCCGGCGATGAAACCCGAGAAGTTCGCCGCTTTTCTGGATCGGTACCTCTACGGCTACAAGAATGAAGAGAGATTGCCCGGCAGACGTTGCGTCTACTGTGGGCGTGAAGCGAGCGTACAAGTGTTTCGCCAACACGTCCCGATGTTGACCGGAGAAGGTCTGCTCAACTTCTTTCCTGGCGCGGCGCCGGGGCTACCGGTGTGCGGGTTCTGCCTGCTGTGCATACAGGCTTTTCCGCTCGGGGCAACGAAGAGCTCCGGACGAACTTTGATCATCCACTCCGACAATGAGCAGGTGACCCTGAGGGCGGCTTGGAACTTCCTCGATGACAATCTGAAGTATCTGGACATGCACGACATAACCAAGTACCCGGATCAGAAATTTCCCAGGACTATCTTTGTGGACCAGGTACTTAAGATCAGCGGTGATCTTGACGAACGGAGTTCCTCGATCACGCTCTATCATCTGACCAACTACGGGACCACAGCGGACGTGAACATTATGCACTTGCCTTCGCAGACGGTGGAGTTCTTGGCGGTTGCGAACTCCGCGAAGTTCGGACAGATATGGCGAGAGATCGTCCGGCGTGCGTGGCAGAAGGTGGACGATGCGCGGCCCGGCGTCGCGCGAAACTTCCTATACGAGGACCTTGTCGACCTACCGGAGAAAGCGGCGCGGTTCGTGCAAGTCTACTTCTTGAGACAGGGGTTCAGGGCGCCTGCAAGGTTCAAGGATGATCCCAGGAACGGCTATGCGTTCGAGAGGGAACTGGACCTTATCTCGTGGGGTCTCACGGCAATGTTTTTGAGAGAGGTGATAGAGATGGAAGCAGAGCGTATAGAGGCGATCAGAAACCTGGGAGATGGACTCAGTTCATACGTTTCGAGAACCAACGACCGACGATTCTTCAGAGACTTCTATAGGGTGGATAAATATGGGCAATTGCGGGGTTTGCTGATCAAGGTCAGCAACGCAGAGGTCAGGGGTGGTAGGCCACCGCTCATCGGGTTCGACGAGTTCATCACCATCTTCGAGGAAGGAGAAGAACTTCCTCGTATAGATTGGCGCCTCGCGCGAGACCTCGTCCTCATCAGGATGATAGAGCGGCTTCATCAGGAAGGGAAGATGATCGAGGAGATGGTGCCGGAGGAAGAGGTGGCTCCTGGTGGACAAGCGGCGGAGATTTAGGAGGAGATAATGGCTCACCTGAACGGCATTCTGTTGATAGACGCCCCTGCGTCCGCTCTGAACAACGCAGGCTCCGTGCCAGGAGACAGGACGGACAATAAGGTAGCGGTGAAGTACATCCGTACCAGGAACGGTGCTTACCCTTACGTCTCGGCCCAAGCCTTCCGTTACTGGTTGAGAAGTACCCTCGAGCAGTCGGATATGAGCTGGCAGACTGCGCCCATCTACCGCGAGAGCAAAGTAGCCTATACCGATGCAAATCCCATCGTCTACTGGGACGACGACCTATTCGGTTACATGAGGGCTCCGTCAAAGAGGGTAGAAGCAGTCCAGGCTCGAGAGGGCGACGAATCGCAAAAGCAGTTCACGGAGGTAGACGGCACGATAACTCGGGTCTCTCCGTTCAAGGTGAGCACGCTGGTCTCTCTAGGACCGGTGAACATTACGGAGGACTTCGGAGTCATGTCCCGGCACGACGGAGACCCGGTGCCGCACGAGCATCAGTTCTACCGGACGACCCTCAAGGGACTTTTTGGCTTGGATCTCCGCTCCGCCGGCACGTTCTGGCACAGGGCCAAGACAGGCTACAGGAATCTAGACGAACACCGCACTCAGCAGGCTCAGGAGCGTAACCTGGAAGAGTACGATAACGGACGAGCTTACCGTTTGCCAACGGCGGA
>JADDQD010000098.1 GCA_016781555.1 Pseudomonadota bacterium
GATTTCGCCGGCGGAAACCTTGATCGCCTCGGGCGCATTCCCCCCGATGAACAACGCTGGAAGCAGCCCCGCCAGGCGCGCGAGCCGCAATGCGGCCTCGCTTTCAGCGCCTTCAAAGAGCGGAACTGCGCGAAAAGGCCCCTTTAGCGGGTTCTTGAGGTCGAGGCCGGGATCGGCGATGGCAGTTGCTTCGGCGAGATCCATCCATGGACTTCTGACCACCCGCACAGGACCGGTTGGGACCGCATCCTTCTGATTGGCGAGTTTCAGGGTCACCGCCCGATTGCCGGAGATCAGGATGTCGGCGGGCCCGCTGGCATCGAACTCGGCAAGGCCGGCATCATCCGCAGTTTCGATCGCGAGAAAGCTCGTGCCGTCTATCGTGACGGGCCAGCCCCGCCTCAGCGCATCAACGGCGCGGGCGACATCGCGCCCGCGACTCAAACGGCGAACTCGGTGACGAGCGGGACATGGTCCGAGGGGCGGGTCCAGCCCCGGATGAGCTCATAAACGTGATGGTCCACGGCGAGCTCCGCCACGTCCTTGGTGGCCCACATATGGTCCAGCCGCCGGCCTCTGTCGTTCTTGGTCCAATCGGGCGATCGATAGCTCCACCAGGTGAAGAGCCGGCCGGGTGCTGGGTGAAAATGCCGCGCGAGGTCGGTCCAGTCCTTGCTCTCCTGAAGCTTGGTCAGCGCCTCGACTTCGACCGGCGTGTGGCTAACCACATTCAGAAGTTGCTTGTGACTCCAGACGTCGCATTCGAGCGGAGCGACGTTGAAGTCGCCGACCAGGATCGTCGGCCGGTCGCATTGCTCGGACCAGCGTGTCATCCGCTCAAGAAAGTCGAGCTTCTGCCCGAATTTGGGGTTGTGGTTCCGATCGGGCACGTCTCCGCCCGCCGGTACGTAGACATTTTCGATCCTGATCCCACAATCGAGCCGCACACCGATGTGGCGGGCTTCGCCGTTCGCCTGCCAGTCGAAGCGATCATCTTCGTGCATTCGGATCTTACTGAGGATCGCGACGCCGTGGTGCATACGCTGTCCGCAAAGGATCAGGTGCTCGTAGCCGAGGCGGTGGAAGAAGCCGCGAGGAAAGTCTTGGTCGCAGACCTTGGTTTCCTGCAGGCAAAGCAGGTCCGGCTGCTCCTCCACGAGGAACTTCTCGACGATTGCGAGGCGCGCACGGACCGAGTTGATGTTCCAGGACGCAATTTTCAGGTTCGACGACATGGGCAGGATTTAGCGGTCGCTCTTCCAGCTGTCGACCTCGGGCCGAAGCGAAAAGGCCCCCGCTCCGGGGGCGTGGAGCGGGGGCCGACCAAGCGTTTTTTTACGCGAGGTCAATCACGAGGTCCGGCCGGGTAACAGGGGGAAAACCCGAACCGGAACCTCGCGATTGCAAGCCTTGGTATATCGAGTCGATCCTGTCGTAGCGATGAATAGCGTTAACCTTTAACATCGAAACCGCGGAGCGTACCGGGTTGGTCCAAGCGTCAGCCCCTAGGCCCGCGTTTACGGGGATCGACATAGCGGAACGCGGTTTCAGCCACCGGCACGTTGAAGCGCTGGTTCGACAGCCTGACATTGGATCGGTTGTTCTGCGCATCGACCATATTCCAGCCCTGCAGCATCAGTCCCGCCGGCGCCGAAGGGATTTTGGCAAAGGCGATGGTGATCGTGCCAAATTCCGGCCGGCGTGGATCGCGCGCGGAAATCATCAGAACCTGATTGTCGTTGCGCACGACCTTGGCGATCCGCGTGAGGTCCTGGTTCGGGTTCAGGAGCACCGAAAGCGGTGAGTTCCCGATCGGCCAGCGTGAAACCTGTTTCACTTCATAGTCGATCATGGTCAACGCCTTGCCGTCGCCAACGATCAAAAGCGGCACGCCCTTCCCGTACTGGAAGCGCACCCTGCCGGGACGCTTCAGCGTCAGCGTGCCGTTCATCGTTTGTCCGCCGCGGCCCGTCTGCGCAAAGTCGGCAGTCATGGTGTCGACCGCTTTCAGGTGAGCAGACACTTGGCCGAGCGGCGACGAGGCTTGCGCGGAAACGGCGCTTGGCGCGACAAAAGCCGCCGCCGCCAGAGGCGCAGCAAAAAGAGCAAGCGTTGCTGTGAAGCGCTTCATGGATCAGACTCCGTTGTTCAGTTTCCGGGGATTTAGGGAGCCCGCCTTGAATGCCTACTGAACCCCCCGGTTCCCTGCCGTTCAGGCTTCCCCGGAGCCGATCGCCGGTCGAAACGGCGAACCGTCGCGCGTGAGGCGGCCGGAACGGATGTGCTCGGAAGAAGTTTCGAAGCGGTGTTGTCGCGTGTCGGAGCCGCAGGATCGGTGGAAAGCTCAAGCTCCGCCCCGCGGCGATTTGGATCGAGTTGGATCCTGCGCAGGCTGAAGCTGCTGGACTTGGTCCTTGGCGCCGGCCTGCTACTGTTTTTCGGCTGGCTGTGGATGGCGGCTCCGCCGGGCGCGCTTCGGAGCGGCACGGGCCAGCAAAGCATCACCCTCCTCGCGGCAGACGGAGTTCCGGTCGCGCGTCGCGGCGTGAGCAGTGCTGAACCGATTAACGTGGGTGAACTCCCGGACCTCGTTTACCAGGCCTTCCTCGCGATCGAGGACCGCCGCTTCTACAACCACAGTGGGATTGACCCGATCGGCCTTGCGAGGGCGACGTGGCGAAACTTGAGGGCTGGAGACGTTCAAGAAGGTGGAAGCACAATCACGCAGCAGCTCGCGAAGATCACCTATCTTAGCAACGACCGCACCTTTGGCCGAAAGCTCCGGGAATTTTTCATCGCTCTCTGGATCGAGGGATTCTTCACCAAGGACGAAATACTCGGAAGCTACCTGTCGCGCCTGTATTTCGGAGACAATGTTTACGGACTGCGAGCGGCCGCCCGGCATTACTTCAGCAAGGAACCGGAGGAATTGAGCGTTCCGGAGGCAGCGATGCTTGCAGGTTTGGCCAAGGCGCCCTCGCGCCTCGCTCCCACCTCCAACCTCAAAGGCGCTCAGGAGCGGACCAGGATCGTCCTGCGTGCAATGGCCCGCGCCGGCGTTCTTGGCCCGAAGGAAGCCGAAAGGCTGCCGCCGCCCCAGTTGCGTTTACAGACGACCAAGACGATCCCGACCGGGACTTACTTCGCCGACTGGTTGTTCCGAACCCTCGAAGAGGGTGAGCAGGAGCTGCATGGGCCTCGTGTCATCAAGACCACCCTGGATAGCCGATTGCAGAGGATCGCCAGCCAGGTGAGCCGGCAAGCTTCCCTCGCAGGCGCCCAGGTTGCGCTGGTTGCAATGCGGCCGAGCGGCGAGGTGGTCGCAATGGTCGGGGGGCGAAGCTACACCGAAAGTGTCTTCAACCGCGCTACTCAGGCCCGGCGGCAGCCGGGTTCTACCTTCAAGCTTTTCGTTTATCTCGCGGCGCTCCGATCGGGGATGCGGCCCGAGAGCATCGTCAGAGACGATCCGATCAGAATCGGTGACTGGGCACCGCAGAATGCAGACGGAGTGTATCGCGGTCCGATTTCGCTTCGCCAAGCCTTCGCCACATCGAGCAATGTCGCTGCGGTCCGGCTCGCCGAGAACGTGGGGCGGGCGAAGGTCATCGCAACAGCCCTCGAGCTTGGGATCGCGAGTCCGCTTGAAGACCATCCGAGCCTGGCGCTGGGCACCTCAAGCGTGACGCTCCTTGAGCTGACCTCCGCATTTGCGGGCATCGCCGGGAACAGTTTTCCCGTTGAGGCGCGAGGCATGCCGAGAGAGCGCGCGAGCTGGTTCTGGAGCGGAGGCGCAGCGGGCAATCAGCTCGATGAGCGCACCGTCATGCCAAGGGTCCTCGATCTGCTCTGGTCCTCGGCCAATGTGGGCACCGGCAAGGCCGCTGCCCTTGAAAGCCCCACCTTCGGGAAAACGGGAACTTCGCAGGGCAATCGGGATGCATTGTTCGTCGGGTTCGCGGGCGATCTGGTCACGGGGGTCTGGATCGGGCGCGACGACAACAGTCCGGTGCCCGGCCTTTCAGGGGGAGGGCTGCCTGCAGCGATATGGCGCGACTTCATGTCGCGCGCACTGAACAGCCCCGCAGCCTACGCCTTTGCGCCCCCCGTCCCGGTGACGCAGCCGGCTCAGCTTGCGGAAAAGGCCGAGCGCAGAAGCGCGGTTGCGGAGAAGGCCACGGGCAAGGGACGAGGCAAACGCAAGGGCAAAGGAAAGAGGAAGAAGAAGTAGCTTCTCTCAAGCCGGATCAAGCTGAAAAACCGAAACCGAAGGGCTTAGCGGCGGCCGCTAGATCGCATGGCCCTCGGGATCCACCAGCACCTCGCGCCGGCCGACATGGTCGGGCGCCGAAACCTTGCCTTCTTTTTCCATCCGCTCAATGAGACGCGCGGCATTGTTGTAGCCGATGCGGAGCTGGCGCTGAATGTAGCTGGTCGACGCCTTCTGGCTTTCGGCCACCATCTGCACCGCCTTGCGGTAAAGCTGGCTGTCGGGATCGTCCTCGCCCGTGGGCTGGCCCTCGAACATGTAACCGCCGTCTTCCGGCTCTTCCGTGACGGCCTGGATATAGTCCGGCAAGCCCTGCGAGCGCCAATAATCTGCCACGGCCCGAACCTCCTCGTCGCTGACGAAGGGGCCGTGGACGCGTGCAATCTGCTTGCCTCCAGGCATGTAGAGCATGTCGCCCTTGCCAAGGAGCTGCTCGGCACCTTGCTCGCCAAGAATGGTGCGGCTGTCGATCTTTGAGGTCACCGCAAAGCTGATCCGGGTCGGAAGGTTAGCCTTGATGACGCCGGTGATGACGTCAACCGAGGGACGCTGCGTCGCCATGATCAGGTGAATGCCCGCCGCGCGCGCCTTTTGCGCGAGGCGCTGGATCAGGAATTCCACTTCCTTGCCGGCCGTCATCATGAGGTCGGCAAGCTCATCGACCACCACCACGATTTGCGGCAGGACCTCGAAATCGAGTTCTTCCATCTCGTATTTCGGCTGGCCGCTTTCCGCGTCGTAACCCGTCTGGACCCGCCGCCCGAGCGACTGGCCCTTCGCCTTCGCCTCCCGCACTTTCGCATTGAAGCTCGAAAGCTGCCGCACGCCGACGGACGCCATCATCCGGTAGCGCTCTTCCATCTGCTCCACCGTCCACTTCAGTGCCCGGATCGCCTTTGGCGGCTCGGTCACGACGGGCGAGAGAAGGTGCGGAATGTCGTCGTAGATCGACAGTTCCAGCATCTTCGGATCGATCATGATCATCCGGCACTGCTCGGGCGTCAGCCGATACAGGAGAGAAAGGATCATGCAGTTGAGGCCGACCGACTTACCCGAGCCGGTCGTGCCCGCGACAAGAAGATGCGGCATCGGCGCAAGATCGGCAACTACGGGGTCGCCGGCGATGTTCTTGCCCAAAATCAGCGGAAGCGAAGCATTGTGATCTTCGAATGCGTCGCTGGCGATCAACTCGGCAAGCGTGACCATCTCCCGCTTCGCGTTGGGAAGCTCGATGCCGATCACGCTGCGGCCCGGAATGGTCGCGACGCGCGCGGAAAGCGCCGACATGTTGCGGGCGATGTCGTCCGCG
>JADDQD010000084.1 GCA_016781555.1 Pseudomonadota bacterium
GTTCCTTTGAAGCCGACACGATTCATGATGCCGCGCATCTCGTCATGGATCCGGGCCACCTGCTGCAGGCCGAGCTGGTGGATCTGGTCCGCGTTAAGATCGGTCGTGGTATAGTATCGAAGCAGCGCGCCATATTGTTCTGCGCCGTTCTTGAACCGCCAGATGCCGTCATCGGTCCCGGCCGCCTTCTGCTGCGCCTGCATCAAGGTAATGACTCGCCCATAAGCCGGCTTCACCTCGTCTACGAGTGCCTTCCGGCCCGCTCCGATGAGACGCGCCTTCTCGGCCGGCGCGATGTTGAGCCTGTTCACCTTTGTCTTCAGGTCGGCGAAGAGTGCGCTGTCCGGCCCGGGGCCGAACGGAGCTCCGCTGGTGATGTTCTTGGCATCGTTGATGACGTACGGGTAGACCCACTTGGGCGGCAGCACCCCTTGCGCCTGACGCTCCTTTGCCTCCGCGATCGCTTGGTCGAGATAGGCGTCGACCGACTGGAGTCGGCGCACATAGGCCTCGGCGTCTTCCGCGGTGTCGACGCGGTGGATGTTGATGAGGAACGCGGGGCCTTCGCTTTGGGCGCCGTTCATCTGATCGAAAACGTAGGCATTTTCGCGATAGGGGAAGATCGATCCGCTTCGCTCGACCATATATTCAAAGAGGTCATAGCTGAGCCGGTCTGACGCGGAGAGTTTTGCCCGGTCGAATCGTGACCGCATGTTCGCAAGGGTCGTCACATCGAGATTGTGCGATGCCAGCGCTGCCTCGTCGGTAAACTCGTCCCACCGGCCGTAATCCTGGTCCTTGATGCCGCGATACGACTTTGACAGCGGCGACATGGCGAGCTCCGCCTGGTCATAAGCTTCGTAGAAGCGGGCGAGCTCGGCATTCTTCTCTGCAACCTCGGCACGCGCTGCGGCAGCGGTCACAGCTTGGGCCGCGGTACTGCCGCCCGTCGCGGGGGCTGCGGTTTCAATGGGAGTGGTCGCGCAGGCTGCGAGCAGCGCGGTCGAAGCAAGCAGAGACAAGCGAATCATGACAGGGGGATCCTTCCGGAGATTTCTCCCGCAGCCATAGCGCCGGGGAATGGTTTTTGACCAGTTGGGGGGCTGCTGCCATAGGTCAGCTGAATGCCGCTTTACCCACTCATCCGGCCGATACTCTTCACGATAGGCGCCGAGCGAGCGCACCGCGCGACCGTCGCGGTGCTGAAGTTGCTGCCGCCCGCTGGTGCGGCTAAGCCGGACCCGAGCCTCGCCACGCGCGTGGCCGGGCTTGATTTTCCGAACCCGGTCGGCCTTGCCGCAGGCTTCGACAAAGACGCCGAAGTCTTCGGCCAGGTGCTCCGGCTCGGATTCGGCTTTGCCGAGGTGGGGACGCTTACCCCGCGGCCGCAGGAAGGGAACCCACGGCCACGCCTGTTCCGGCTCGCTGAGGATCGCGCCGTGATCAACCGGATGGGTTTCAACAACGGCGGCTTCGGCGCAGCCTTGCCGCGGCTTCAGCGGCGGCCTCGCGCAGGCATCGTCGGCATCAATATCGGCGCAAACAAGGATAGCTCCGATCGCATCGCGGATTACGTGGCGGGCGTGCGTACGATGGCTCCGCTTGCAGATTACCTCACCGTCAACATCTCCTCCCCCAACACGCCGGGTCTTCGAGGTCTGCAGGACAAGGGCGCCCTCGACGAACTGCTGGCGGCAGTGGTCGAAGCCCGGCGCGGGCTGAAGCCGCCAATTTTCCTGAAGCTCGCCCCTGACCTCGATCGCGCCGGAATCGACGACATCGCGCGGGTCGCCATCGGACGCAGGATGGACGCGCTGATCATCTCGAACACCACCATCACGCGCCCCGAGCTCCGGTCACAGCATCGCGGCGAGGCGGGCGGGCTTTCGGGCGCACCTCTGAAGGCGCTTTCGCTTGGGCGTCTGCGGGATTTCCGAAGCGCCACCGGGGGTGCGATCCCGCTGATTGCGGCCGGGGGGATTGAATCCGGCGAAGACGCCTTCGCCCGCATTCGCGCCGGGGCAAGCCTGGTGCAGCTTTACTCCGCGCTTGTTTTTGCAGGACCGGCGGTTGCTCGAAGGATCTGCCGAGACTTGAAGAACCTGCTGGTAGGTGCCGGCTATTCGAACGTCGCCCAAGCTGTGGGGTCCGAGCCCGCGTCTTAGCGCTTGCCGCCGCGCCGCAGGCGGTTAGTGTCGCGGCGATGATGCACCGACTGCTTCAGGCTTTCCGGCCGTTTCGCCTCGCGCTTCCGCTTCTTGCACTGAGCGCCTGCGCTGCCCCCACCATGCAGTCGCCGACGACCGGCGCAGCAGTGGCTGCGGCGCCGGGTGCGGTGTCCGCGGCGGATCCCCGTGCAGCCGAAGCGGGCCGGGAAATCCTTCGCCAAGGCGGCAGCGCCGCCGATGCGGCGCTTGCCATGGTGATCGCGCTGACGGTGGTTGAACCCCAATCCTCGGGAATCGGCGGCGGCGGGTTCCTTGTTTATCATGATGAGAGGCGCGACCAGATCTTTTCGTACGACGGGCGCGAGAAAGCACCGGCCGCTGTGACGCCCGCTTTGTTTCTCGGTCCCGACGGCAAGCCGATGGGTCAGCGCGAGGCAGTGCCCGGCGGCAAGAGCGTGGGCGTGCCGGGCAATATACGGATGATGGAGCTTGCACATGAGCGCCACGGGAGGTTGCCCTGGGCGCAGCTGTTTCAGCCGGCGATCCGGCTGGCCCGTGACGGCTTTGCGATCACGCCGCGGATGCACCGGATGCTCAGCGGCGCCAGCAGGGTTGCGGGTCTCAGCGCTTGGGGCAGGGCCCAGTTCTACCAGGCCAGCGGCGAGCCGAAGTCGGTCGGCACCGTCGTCAAGAACCCTGAACTGGCACGTTTGCTTGCAAGCCTCGCCACTCGTGGGCCAGATTTCTTCTACACCGGCCCTCCTGCCGATGCGCTGGTCCAGACTGTGCGCTCCGCTCCCGTCAATCCTTCGTCCATGACCAAGGGCGACCTCGTCAGTTACGAGGCAAAGCAGCGACCGGTGCCATGCGGCGAATATCGTGGCCACCGGATCTGTGGGATGGGTCCTCCTTCCTCCGGCGCGACCACCGTGTTCGCCATCCTGAAGCAGCTCGAGCGCTTCGACCTTGCCGGGCTTGGTCGCCAGAGTCCCGAAGCCTGGCACCTAATCGCGGAGTCGATGCGGCTCGCTTACGCCGACCGTGAGGCCTATCTGGCAGATCCTGATTTCGTCCGGGTCCCGACGGCGGGTTTAATGGATCCGGCTTACCTTGCCCGCCGGTCCGAGCTCATCGCGCCCGGTCGTGCTCTGCCGAGTGTCTCCGCCGGCACACCTCCCGGTGCGCCGCGGGTCACGGCTGCCGCCGATGGCGAAGTTCCTGCGACCTCGCACATGGTTGCGGTTGATTCGGGCGGCAACGTCGCTTCGCTGACCTCCACCATCGAAGGCGTCTGGGGATCCGGACTTACGGTCAACGGCTTCTTTCTCAACAACGAGCTCACGGACTTCAGCCTTTCTCCGGAGCGGAACGGCGCTCCGGTCGCGAACCGGGTGGAACCGGGAAAGCGGCCGCGCAGCTCGATGTCGCCGACCATCGTCTACGGCCCTGACGGAGAGGTTCGACTGGCAGTCGGAGCAGCCGGCGGCCCGACGATCATCGCGCAGGTCGCAAAGGCCATCATAGGGGTCGTCGATTGGAAGCTCCCCGTGCAGGAAGCGCTCGCGCTTCCCCAGATCATGGGGACTCCCGAGCGTGTCACCGTGGAGCGGGGGACATGGCTCGAAGTTATCGCGCCCACCCTCAGCGCGATGGGACACCGCGTCGTGGCGGTCGAGCCCGGGTATAAAGCCAACGCCGTCGAGCGCTTGAACGGCAGCTGGCGCGGCGCCGCAGATCCTCGCAGCGAAGGCGTGGCGCTCGGCCAATGAGCGGACGAGCCATGCGCGAGCTCGAACATTTTCCAAACCTCGTCACCATGTTCTTTACGCGCGCCGCGGCCAAGGGCGACGCTCCGTTTCTCTGGGCCAAGCGAGAGGAGCAGTGGCGCTCGACGAGCTGGCGCGAAGCGGCCGAGAAGGTGGCCGCCCTTGCTTCGGCATTGAAGCGGATCGGGCTCAATCCCGGCGACACCGTGATGCTTGTCTCCGAAAACCGGCCCGAATGGTGCATCGCCGATCTCGCCATCATGGCGGCGGGTTGCATCACGGTGCCCGCCTACATCACCAACACGGAACGTGACCACCAGCACATCCTGGACGACAGCGGCGCCCGCGCGGTGATCGTCTCCAACCAGAAGCTCGCTAAGCCGCTTCTTCCGGCAGCGTTCCGGTCCGACTGCTGCATGCACGTCATCGGGATCGACCCGATCCGGGCCGGCCAGCCTGGGCACATCAGCTTTCACGACTGGAACAGCCTGATTGCTGCCGAAGTGCCCGACGTCGCAGCCTGCGCTACGGGTGCCTCGTTCAGCCGCGAGGATATCGCGGCCATCATCTACACCAGCGGTACCGGCGGTGCGCCCCGCGGCGTGATGCAGCACCACGGTGCCATGCTCCACAATGTGGAGGGCTGCATTGATATCATTGCCAACGATTTCGGCTGGGAAGACGAAGTTTTCCTGTCCTTCCTTCCGGCCAGCCACGCTTACGAGCATAGCGGCGGCGAGATGTTCCCAATCGGCCTCGGAGCGCAGATCTATTATTCGGAAGGGATCGAAAAACTCGCCTCGAACATCGAGGAGGTGGGGCCAACCATCATGGTGGTTGTTCCCAGGCTTTTCGAGGTTCTGCGGCAGCGCATCCTCAAGACCGTCGAGAAGCAGGGGAAGCTCACCGGCTACCTCATGCGGCGCGCGCTCGAGATAGGAGCCAAGGCTTATGCCGGCTCGGTGCCGCTCCGCGACCAGCCGATGAACCTCCTGCTCCACAGGACGCTGCGGCCGAAGATCTCGAAGCGCTTCGGCGGCCGGATCAAGGCGATGGTCTCGGGCGGAGCGCCGCTCAATCCAGATGTGGGCATCTTCTTTCACTCGCTCGGGCTGACCGTCCTGCAGGGTTACGGCCAAACCGAGGCGGGGCCGGTGATCAGCTGCAACCGCCCCAGCGCCGGCATCAAGATGGACACGGTGGGACCGCCGCTCAAGAATACGGAAGTGCGTATTGCGGAGGATGGGGAGATCCTCGTCCGCGGCGAACTGGTGATGAAGGGCTATTGGCGCAGCCCGGCACAGACGGAGCGCACGCTGATCGGCGGGTGGCTTCACACCGGTGACGTTGGACATCTCGACGAAGCCGGTCGGATCGTCATCACCGACCGGAAGAAGGACCTGATCGTGCTCGACAAGGGCGACAACGTGGCGCCGCAACGCGTCGAGGGAATGCTGACGCTCGAGCCGGAGATCGTCCAGGCGATGGTGATGGGCGATCGCAGGCCCTACATCGTCGGCGTTATCGTTCCCGATCCAG
>JADDQD010000233.1 GCA_016781555.1 Pseudomonadota bacterium
CGCCCAGAAGAGCGATCAGCAGGATGCGGCGCATCCCTGCATCCGATGCGAAGCCGACCAAAGCGGGCAGCCCGAGCACGAATTCGGGTGCCCGCCTGAGGAACCGGATGAACAAGGTGGACGGGTGGAGCCGGCGATCGGCCTTGGTCTCACCCTTCACGCGATATCCTGCCGAATTTTGGACCGGATGAGGTCGCGTATCCGTCCTGCCTCCGCCGGTTCCAGGCCCGGGAGCACGACTTCGCTGTTGCGCGTCCCGGCGGTGTGCAGGATCAAAGTCGCAACGCCGAACTGCCGCTCGATCGGGCCCTGCGCAAGATCGATATGTTGAACGCGCCCGAACGGAACGATCGTTCGGATGCGAGTCCAAAGGCCGTGCTGGATATGAAGTTCGTCCTCCTCCAACTGGTAGCCCCAGCTTCGGTAGCGACGGATCGGCATCAGGAACGCCCAAGCGGCGAGCAACAGCGCAGCACCGCCGATTGCAGCCGGGGGGACGAGCGGCCCAAGCCAGCCGCTCTTGGCGACCAGCAAGGCGATAAACGGGAAAAGCGCATGAAGCCCCGCCTCCACCCGCAGCACCCCCAATTGGCCGGAATGGAGCGGCGTCACTCGACCACTTCCGCGCTGTCACCCATCTCCGTGCCCTCCCCGCTTGCTGCGAAACCCACATAGGCGGAGTGACGAACGGTTGCGAGTGCTGTCCCGACCCGGGGGCGCTCATCAGAGGTTCAGCGTATGCTGGCCAAAGCGCCCGCCCAACAGCGTGTTGTTGTATATCGTCGCATCATGCGTAAAGCGAAGCGACAGGGGAGATTCGGGTTGGTTAAAACGGTACTGCTGGGGAGCGCCGCCGGGCTTTGCTTTCCTTTCGCCGCTTTTGCGCAAGCGCTGCCGGCGCAAGAAGCCGAGGCTGGAGCGCAGGCGGAAGTTCAAGCAAATCAGACACCCACCGGCGATCCGCACGGGAGCCACGAGTTCCACGAGACCGAAGGGCGGGAGATCGTCATCACTGGCTTTCGCCGGGAGCGGCGCGATGTGCTTTCGGGTACGTCGGTCCTTACGGCTGAGGAGCTGACACGCGAACTCCGCCCGACGATTGGCGAAACCCTGGCGCGGCAGCCCGGAGTGTCGGCGACTTCCTTCGGTCCCAATGCCTCCCGCCCAGTGCTGCGCGGATTTCAAGGTGAGCGCGTGCGCGTGCTGACAGACGGCATCGGCAGCCTCGATGCTTCCAACACCAGCACCGACCATGCCGTCGCAATCAATCCGCTCACGGCGGAGCGGATCGAGGTCCTGCGCGGCCCCTCTGCCCTCCTCTTCGGATCGGCCGCGATCGGCGGCGTCGTCAACGTCATCGATGCCCGAATCCCGCGTCGGATCCCGCAGGAGCCGGCGCATGTGGAAGGTATCCTCACCTACGGCTCGGCGGCGGACGAGCGCTCGGCCAATGCCACGATCGACGTGCCCCTGGCCGGCAAGTTCGTGCTCCACTTCGACGGGAACTACAGCAAAACGGATGATCTCGAGATCGGCGGCTTCGTTCTGTCACGGCCGCTCCGCGCGGAAGCGGCGGCAAGCCCGGATCCTGAGATCCGCGCGCTTGCCGATCTGAAGGACCGCCTCCCGAACACCGCCGCACGCACGTTCGATCTCGCTGCGGGCGCGGCTTATATCAGCGGACACAATAATGTCGGCCTGTCGGTCAATCGTTACGACAGCCTTTACGGCGTTCCCGTCCGTTTTGCGCTGGAGCCCGGCGCGGAAGCGGAGGAAACCCGGATCGACATCAAGCAAACGCGCGTCGACGGGCGGGCCGAGTTCGATCTCGGTACCGGCTTCGTCGAGAGCCTGCGCCTGCGCACCGGCTATGCCGATTATCGCCACGACGAGATCGAGGACACGGGTGAGATCGGCACCACCTTCTTCAACGACGGCTATGAAGGGCGGCTCGAATTCCTGCAACGGAACCGCGGCGGCTGGGGCGGCGGCTTCGGTGCCCAATATTTTCAGCGTAGCCTCGATGTCATTGGCGAGGAAAAATTCCTGCCGAGGAGCAAAACGCGCCAGTTCGGCCTCTTCACGGTGCAAACGTTCGATCTCGGCAAGGTCAGAGCCGAAGCGGGCGCGCGTTATGAGCGCACGGTGGCACGCGCCGCGCCCGATGTGGACATCGGCAATGAGGCCACCCGCCGCAGCTTCAATGCTTATTCCGGCTCACTCGGCGCAAATTATGCGCTGGGCGAGGACGTGCGGTTCGGCCTCAACGCTTCGCACGCCCAGCGTGCTCCCTCAGCAGAAGAGCTGTTCGCGGGAGGGCCGCATGCCGGGACGCAGGCTTTCGAAGTCGGCGACGCGGATCTTGCCAAGGAGAAGAGCTGGGGCCTCGAGGCCACGATCAACGGCAGCGGCGAAGGCTACAGCTTCGGAGCTTCCGCGTTCCACAGCTGGTTTGACGATTACATCTACCAGCAGCTGACGGGCGCCATCGAGGATGATCTTCCCGTATTCGAGAACCGTCAGAACGACGCGCGCTATTTCGGCGTGGAGCTCGAAGGCTCGCTGAAGCTTGCGCAGGTCGGGAGCTTCGCGATCAACCTTGATGGTGTGGCCGACTATGTCCGCGCGACGATCGAGGCCGTTGGGCCCGCTCCGCGTATCCCACCGTTCCGGCTGCTGGGCGGGCTTGAAGCGCAATCGGATGACGTCCAGGCGCGGCTCGAGGTTGAGCGGGTGAGTACGCAGGAACGGCTGGCAGAGTTCGAGACTCGGACCGGCGGGTACACGATGGTAAACGCCTCCGTGTCGCTGAAGCCATTCGAGGGGAATGCCAGCACCATCCTCCTGTCCGCAAACAACATCTTCGATGTCGATGCGCGGCGCCACGCAAGCTTCCTCAAGGATTTTGCCCCGCTTGCCGGACGCGACCTCCGGATCACCGCGCGGATCAGCTTCTGAAGCCGGCGCTCGACAGGCCGGGAGGTGAAGTTTAGGCTTCGCCTCCTCCTTTCTGTCGGATTGTTTTCATGAAATCAGCCGCCACGGCCCTTCTCTCCGCCCTGCTGCTGAGCGCCGCTGCTCCGTCGCTCGCTGCCCCGGCCGCGGAAGTTCTCGCCAACACCGCCGAGCAGAAGGGGCTACTCCCCGTCCATGTCGACAAAAAGGCCGGGCGCATCCTTCTCTCGCTCCCCGCACCCGACCGCGACGGAATCTCGAGTCGCTACATCTATGTGACCTCGCTCAAGACCGGCCTCGGTTCGGCGCCGATCGGCCTTGATCGCGCATCAAGCTCGGGCTCAAAGCTTCTCGTCTTCCGGCGGGTCGGCAAGAAAATGGTGGCGGAGCTCGAAAATCCACGCTTCCGGGCCACCAATGCGCCTGGGCCCGAACAAGCCGCCGCGCGCGAGTCCTTTGCTTATTCGACGTTGTGGATGGGAGACATTGCCGCCGAGACGGCGGACGGGCGCCTGCTTGTCGATGTGGCCGGCCTTCTTACGCGCGACGCAATGGGCATCGCCCAGGCGCTGAAGGGTGGCGGTGAGAAAGGCTTCGCGATGGTACCGGAGCTCACCGTCGCCGATCCGCATTCGGTGAAAGTGTTTCCCGAGAACATCGAAATGGAGGCGCGCCAGACCTTTGCCTCCGCCGAGCCCGGAGCGGAGGTCAACAACATCGCCCCGCAATCGGGCAACATCTCGTTCGTTGTCCGCCATTCGCTCGTGAAGCTGCCGGACCTCGGCTACCAAGTACGCCGATTTGACCCACGTGCGGGCAGTTTCGCAGTCCAGGTGCTGGACTATGCCGCGCCGCTTGGAACACCCATCGTCCAGAACCTTGCCATGCGCTTCCGCCTCCAGAAAGTGGACCCGGCGGCGACGCGATCGCGTGTGAAAAAGCCAATCGTCTTTTACATCGACCGCTCGGCTCCTGAGCCGATCCGCAGCGCGCTCCACGATGGCGTATCCTGGTGGAAAGACGCGTTCGAGGCTGCAGGTTTCATCGACGCCTTCCGGGTCGAGATCCTTCCGGAAGGTGTCGATCCGCTCGATGTTCGCTACAATGTGGTGAACTGGGTGAACCGGGCCACGCGCGGCTGGTCCTACGGTCAGATCATCGAGGACCCACGTACCGGCGAAGCGCTCAAGGGGCTGGTTCTTCTGGGGTCGCTTCGCGTTCGGCAGGACATGCTGATCTTCGAGGGATTGGTGGGAGCGGACAAAGTTGGCACCGGTGGCGCCAATGACCCGATCGTCGCTTCGCTGGCCCGTATCCGCCAACTCGCCGCTCACGAAGTAGGCCATGCTTTAGGGCTGGAGCATAATTTCGCAGGCAGCACTCAGGGGCGGCAATCGGTGATGGATTATCCGGGGCCGCGAGTACAGCTCGTTGGGGGCAAGCCCGACCTCTCGGATGCCTATGGCGTCGGTCTCGGCCGCTGGGACAGGTTTGCGATCGACTGGCTTTACGGAGCGGCAAGCGACGCTGAAGCGGCGAAGAAAGTGGAAGCATCGATAGCGGGCGGCCTCCGCTATGTCGGCGACAATGACGCGCGTCCGGCGGGCTCAGCCCAGCCTTGGGGCGGGCTGTGGGACGACTTCGGCGATCCGGCGGCGGAGCTCGGCCGAATGCTCGCCGTTCGCCGAGCGGCTGTTCAGAACTTCGGGCTGGATGCTCTTGCAGCGGGCGAGCCCGTGTCGAACCTTCGCCGCAAGTTCGTGCCGATCTGGCTCCTCCACCGTTATCAGGTTGAGGCGGCTGCAAAAGCGATTGGCGGCGTCGACTTTGCTTATTCGCTGCGTGGCGATGGGCGGGAGGCAGCGAGCCCGGTAGATCCAAGCGTGCAGCGGGCCGCGCTCGACGCGTTGATGGCGACGCTTTCGCCCGCGGAGCTCGACGTACCGACGCGCCTGCTGCCCATCCTGTCGTCCGGCTGGTCAGGGAATAGCGACCGCCAATATGAGATCGAGATATTCCGCACCGCCGGTGGGCCCGTGTTCGACCCACTGGCCGCGACGGATGCCGCGGCGATGATCACGCTCGCGACTTTACTCGCGCCCGAACGGCTGAACCGCCTCGCCGAGCAGGCACGCACGGTGGAGGGCGCCCCTGGTGCCGACGAACTGATCGATCGTTTGATTGCAACTACCTTTCCGCGCGGCTCCGCCGATCCCGTGCAACGTAGGATCGCGACCACAACTGGCTTGGCGATGGCTCGCGCCCAACGCGAGCCCACTTTGTCGACAACGCTGGCGCTCCAGCTCGACGACCGGCTGCATCGGCTCGGTACGCAGCTTTTAAGAGCGAAGGGAGACGGGGCCCACCAGCAATGGAGCCGCGGGCTTGGTCGGCTGCTCACCGATCGCGAAGCTTTGACCAAAGCACTGGCCGAGCCGAACCGCGCACCGCGCATTCCGCCCGGAATGCCGATTGGCAGCACCGAGGATGCTTGGTTCCACAGCAACCCCCCATTTTGATTCGCCTCGCCGCGCAAGTTGAACGGCTCGCCGGATGTTTAACCTATTAAGCTGACATGCAGCCCAGCTTGGCTAACATATTATCTGTTGGGGCAGAGTGCGTTAGGGAGGGACCAGTGACAGGTATACATCCGGAATCCGCAACCCGGAGGGCGAAGCGGACGCATTCACTGATGCTGTCCCTGACCGTGGCTGCGGCCGCCATCCCGGCGCTGCAGAGCGAGCGGTTGGAAGCACTTCCGCCGTCGGTCGCCAAGACGGTTCAGCAGGCACAGATCCTGCCTGGGCAGGGTTTCACCTCACCCTCTCAATTCGTATCTCCCGCGGCGCAGGCAGCGCAACGCATGCTTGACGATCGCTTGAAGAGCCTCGGCCGCGGGTTCAGCGGCGATGTCGGTATCGCGGTCAAAGACCTTCAGACCGGCTATACGGCTCATTTTGACGGAGCCGGGCACTTCCCGCAGCAGAGCGTCAGCAAGTTTTGGGTGACGTTGACCGCACTCGACAAAGCCGATCGTGGCGAACTCAGCCTTACGGCGCCGGTCACCGTGCGCAAATCCGATCTCACTTTGTTCAATCAGCCCATCGCGCAGCTGGTCGGGGGTGGCGGCTATACGACGACCTTGCTCGACCTCATGCAGCGCGCGATGCAGCAAAGCGACAATACGGCCAACGACTTCATCCTGTGGCGAGCAGGCGGGCCGGAGGCCGTACGCGATTTCTTGCGGCGAAACGGGATTGAAGGCATCCGCTTCGGCCCCGGCGAACGCGTGATGCAGAGCCGCATAGCGGGCATGGAATGGAAGCCCTCCTATGTCGGCGGCGCATTCTACGCGGCACGCAACGCAGTGCCGCCAAGCGTGCGCAGCCGGTCGTTCGAGAAATACGTTTCGGATCCCGTGGACGGCGCCACGCCGCTCGGCATCGTCGACGCGCTCGCCCGCCTCAAGAAGGGCGAGCTCCTGTCTCGGGCATCGGCCGACCGGCTGCTCCGCATCATGTCGAACACGCGCACCGGCCCGCGGCGGCTGAAAGGTGGCCTCGCGCCTGGTTGGTCGCTTGCGCATAAAACGGGCACCGGACAGGTGCTGGGGCCCGTCCAGTCCGGCTATAACGACATCGGCATCGTCAATGCACCCGATGGTCGTTCCTACGCAGTGGCGGTGATGATCCGCCGCACCTCGGCGCCGATTCCGACGCGAATGGCGCTGATGCAGAACGTCACGCGTGCCGTGATCGATTATTCTCGCAATCTGGGGAGCTACACCATTGCCCGCGGTTACGCGCCCCGCGAGCAGTCGACCGGCGCAAGCAATTAACTGGTAGCCGCCATGGCCGTCACTGGTTGCCGTGCTTTCCCAGCCGTCAGGTAATTCCACCTGACTGGAAAGCACTCTAAGGTGGCGGCCCATGGCGAGGCCGCAATCCCCAGACTACGACAAGCGCCGCGAAGCCATGGTTGCGACCGCAGCGCACCTTTACGCAAGGCGCGGCTTCCAGGGTGCTTCGGTTGCCGATCTGGCGAAGGCCTGCAGCACATCAAAAAGCTTGGTTTACCACTATTTCCCTTCGAAAGAGGACATCCTCTACGAAGTCATGGCGTCGCATCTCGAGCTACTGGTCACGGTTGCGGAGGGAGCCATGCAGCGGCGGGAGCTTGCAGCTGCCGAACGGCTGGAGTTGCTCGCTTTGTCCTTGATGCGGCTTTATTCCGGCGCCGCGGACCGACACAAGGTACTCCTGAACGAACTCGAAAACCTACCTCCCGAGCGCCGCTCGGACGTGGTCAGCAAGCAGCGCCAGATCGTGAGTATGGTCGAAGAGCTCATTGGCGAAATCCGTCCCGGCTTGAGCGGCGATCTCGCCGGGCCGATCACCATGCTCTTCTTCGGCATGATCAACTGGACGCACACATGGTTCAAAGCAAGTGGCCAGATGTCAGCCGAAGCGCTCGCGAAGCTTTTGGTTGATCTGATGCTGCACGGCCTTGAGGGCGGATCTCTCCTCAGCGGCAGCTAATTGGGGGCGCATTCCCGCTAGAATGCTTTCTAGGCAGGTGGAATCACCTGACGGCCCGGAAAGCACGGCAATCAAAGGAAAAGTAGACCGGCCCCGGTTCAGCATGAACGGGAACGAGTCTAGGGCCCGATCGGTTGAGGTGGAAGCGCGAAGCGCTTCCACCGAAGGCGTGAATCAGGTCATTTTCCGATGGTGGAAACCTTGATCCACGGATCAGGCTGATTCAGCCTCCTCCGATCAAGGTCTACGCGTCGTAGTCAAGCTCAAGCCCCTCCTCTTTTGGCACTGACTGACACGTGAGCACGTAACCCGCGGCGATCTCTGCGTCGCTCAGCCCGTAGCGCGCAGCCATCTCTACCTCTCCTGCGACAATTCTTGCCCGGCAGGTCGCGCACACGCCGGCCTTGCAGGCGAATGGGGCCGGGAGACCCGCCAGCCGAGCACTGTCCAGAATGTTGCCGGCTTCGACGCTGAAAGGGACCCGGCGTGTACGGCCATCGAGAGTGACCAGCATGGTGAGGCCCTGCGCCTGATTTTGCAGCGCATGCATATGTGCCGCAAGCGCCGCGGACGGCCGCCCGGCGGTGAAGCGCTCAACGAAGATCTTTTCGCGGGGCACGCCCCTCGCCTTCAGCGCCTCCTCCGCTGCGTCCATCATCGCTCCCGGGCCGCAGATGAAAAAGGCCTCGACGTCGCCGGCGTCAACCAGGCAGTCGAGGATCTGCTCGCACTTCTCGCGATCGAGCATGCCGTTGAACAGCTCGATATCCTCGGCCTCTTCTGCAAGGAAATGATGAACTTGGAGGCGATCCATGAAGATGTTCTTGAGCCTGGCAAGCTCTTCCAGGAAAATCACGGACTGGCTGTCACGATTGCCGTAGAACAGCGTGAAGCGGCTGTCAGGCTCGGTGAGGAGCGCCGTCTTTAGAAGCGACATGATCGGCGTAATTCCGGAGCCGCCAGCAAAGGCGACATAGCGGTTCCTTGCGCCTGCTTGAAATTCCCAGGTGAACGAGCCGTGCGGCGGCATCACATCGACGTGATCTCCAGGCTGCAACGTGTCGTTCGCCCAGTTGGAGAACAGCCCACCCGCAATGCGCTTGACCGTCACCTTGAGTAAGCCTTCGTCCGGCGCGACGCAGAGCGAGTAGCTCCGCCGCACATCTTCACCTGCAATATCGGCTTTGAGGGTCAAGTGCTGGCCCGGCTTGAAGAAAAAGACGTCGCGCAGATCTTCAGGTAGTTCGAAGCGGAGCGATTTTGCGTCCGCCGTCTCGGGGACGATATCGGCGATCCGGAGCGTGTAGAAGTTGGCGCTCATCCGATCATCAATGACATTTGAAGAGGTCGAAAGGCTCCGCGCAGGAGCAGCAGCGCCACAGCGCCTTGCACGGAGTAGAACCGAAGCGGCTGATCTCCTGCGTCTCGGCGGAGCCGCATTGCGGGCATTCGACACTCCGCTCACCACGCCCGCGCGGCGGGGCTATGCCATAGTCGCGAAGCTTCCTCTTGCCCACGTCGCTGATCCAGTCGGTCGTCCAGGGCGGCGAAAGCGTGGTCTCGATCCTGACGTCGACGAACCCGGCCTCGTCAAGCGCGCCTCGGACCATATTCTCAATGACGAGCGTGGCCGGACAGCCGGTGTAGGTTGGGGTGAGGACGACGCGGCCGGATTGCGCATCGACTTCACGCACAATGCCAAGGTCGACCACAGAAACCACTGGAATTTCAGGATCTGGCACAGCTTCGAGCACCGCCCAGATCGCTTCAGACTGTCTCCCCCCAGCGGCGCGGTTCTCCGCGCCATGATCAACCGCGGCCGCTACCATGTCGCGTCGGGATAAGTTCGAGGAAGGAATTGCATGACGCAAAGGAGGTGCCCCAGATGCTCGCTGTGATGGCCGCGGCGGCCGCCAAGGATCGGCCGCTGATCGCTCGGCAGGACCAAGGTTGCCTCCTCGACGACGCTGCGCACCTTCGCGTGATAGACGTCTCGTAATATGGTGAGATCGGCGCCGATGCCGCGCATGGCCGCCTCACGCGCGAGCTCGTCCATGTCGAACAGCTCGGGGACGAAGCGCCAATTCCAGTCGAACCCATCCTGCATCCGCTGGCGGCTTTCTTCCGTGCCATCGCCCAGGCGGATCACCCACTCGGCGCTGAGTTCCTCATGATAGCTAACCTCCTTCACCGCTTTGGCTGCCACTGCCGCGACCATCTCGTCCTTTGAACGGGTGAGATGGTCGAACAGCATTTTCTGCCAAGTCGAGAAAAGAAACTGGCGCGCCATGGTTTGGGCGAAGTCGCCGTTTGGCTGCTCGACCAACAGGCAATTGCGAAAGTCCAGCACGTCGCGGTGGAACGCGAGCTGGTCGCCATCGCGGCCCCTTCCCTCGACCGCGCCCGCATAATTCAGGAAGTGCGTCGCCTGCCCCACCAGGTCGAGCGCCATGTTGGCGAGGCTGAGATCCACTTCGACCGAAGGCGCATGCCCGGTCCATTCCGCCAGCCGTTGCCCAAGGATGAGGCTGTCGTCACCGAGACGGAGCGCGTATTCGAACAATGAGAGATCCGGCTCGTCCGCCGCCGGTGCGTCGAACGCGCCGGTGCCGCGGCGCTCCCGAGCGCGGACTTCATCCTCGGGGCGGATGGGCGGCAGCGATGGCATCAGATGTGCTTGATGTGATCAGGGATGTTGTAGAAGGTCGGGTGCCGGTAAACCTTGTCGGCGGCCGGATCGAACATCGCGGCATCGTCGGCTGGGTCCGATGCGACGATCGCCGCCGAAGGCACAACCCAGAGGCTTATGCCCTCCATGCGCCGCGTATAGGTGTCGCGCGCGTGGCGGACCGCGATTTCCGCATCGGGGGCGTGGACGCTGCCGACATGACGGTGGGAGAGGCCGCCTCTCGAGCGGACAAAGACTTCCCAGAGCGGCCAATCCTTGCTCATCAGGCGGCCTGCTTCTTTTGGGCCTTTTTGGCAGCGTAAGCGTCGGCCGCTTCGCGGACCCAGGCATTCTTTTCCCAAGCATCGCGACGAGCCTTCATCCGCTCCTTTGCAACCGGCCCCTCGCCGCGAACCACGGCGTAGAACTCTTCCCAGTCGATCTCGCCGAAATCGTAGCCGCCTTTGCTCTCGTTCCAGTGGAGCGCGGGGTCGGGAACGCTAAGACCGATGGCCTCGGCTTGCGGCACGGTGATATCAACGAACTTCTGGCGAAGCTCGTCATTGGTTTCGCGCTTGATCCGCCAGCGGAGCGATTGGGCGGTATTGGGGCTGTTTTCATCCGGCGGACCGAACATCATCAGCGACGGCCACCACCAGCGATTAAGGGCGTCCTGCGCCATTCTCTTCTGCTCGGACGTGCCCTGGCAAAGATGCATCATGATCTCGTAGCCTTGCCGCTGGTGGAAGCTTTCTTCCTTGCAGACCCGAACCATGGCGCGGGCGTAGGGCCCATAGGAGGTGCGCTGAAGCGGCACCTGGTTCATGATCGCAGCCCCATCCACGAGCCAGCCAATGGCGCCGATGTCGGCCCAGGTGACAGTGGGATAGTTGAAGATCGTCGAATATTTGGCTTTGCCCGAGTGAAGCGCCTCGATCATTTGCCCTCGGCTGGTGCCGAGCGTCTCTGCGGCCGAATAAAGATAGAGCCCGTGGCCTGCCTCGTCCTGAACCTTGGCGAGCAGAATGGCCTTGCGGCGCAAGGAGGGCGCACGACCGATCCAATTGCCTTCGGGAAGCATGCCGACGATTTCCGAATGCGCATGCTGTGAAATCTGCCGGGTGAGCGTGCGGCGATAGGCTTCGGGCATCCAATCCTTGGGCTCGATGAAATCGTCAGCCGCAACGCGTGCTTCGAACGCAGCGAGCTTTTCCGGATCCTCGATGGCATCAACGGCTTTCGTCTTCTGCAGCTCGGTCGTGTACATAGCGCGCTCCTCAGCTTTGCCCTCTATCATTCGTTGACCGATCGGTCAACGAAACGGAGCTTACCTTCCTGCACAACGCATGAGGTGCGTGCATGTTCGCGCGCGCCCTGCTCCAAGTCTCTGCTCAGCCCGAAAATCGCTCCGGCGCCTTGGTCAAACCCGCTCAATCACCATGGCAATGCCCTGCCCGACGCCAATGCACATTGCGCAAAGCGCGTAGCGGCCGCCGCGGCGGTGAAGCTCTTGGGTGGCGGTGAGGGCAAGACGGGCGCCGGACATGCCAAGCGGGTGCCCGAGCGCAATGGCGCCGCCATTGGGGTTCACGTGATCGCCATCGTCGGGAAGGCCGAGTTCCCGGAGCACGGGAAGCGCCTGGGCCGCGAAGGCTTCGTTGATCTCGATGACGTCCATGTCGCCGATCTTGAGACCGAGGCGCTCGAGCAGCTTTTGCGAGGCGGGCGCTGGGCCGATCCCCATGATGCGGGGCTCGACGCCGGCCACCGCGCCGCCGACGATCCGCGCTCGCGGCGTGAGGCCATTCCTGCGTGCGGCCGCCTCGCTGGCAACGATCATCGCGGCAGCGCCGTCATTGACCCCGGACGCGTTGCCCGCGGTAACCGTGCCGTCGGCTCGCACGATCGGCTTCAGCTTGGCCAGTGCTTCGACGCTGGTCTTGCGGGGGTGTTCGTCCCGGTTGACGAGGATCGGATCACCCTTCCGTTGAGGGATGGAGACGGCCACGATCTCCGCTGCGAAGCGACCATTGTCCTGCGCGCTGGCGGCGCGTTCCTGGCTGCGCACCGCAAAAGCATCCTGGTCTTCCCGACTTACCTGCCATTCCTGGGCAACGTTCTCGGCGGTCGACGGCATCGTGTCGTCGCCATAAGCGCCTTTCATCTTGGGATTGACGAAGCGCCAGCCGATCGTGGTGTCGTACATCTCGGCATTGCGGTCGAAAGCGCTTGTCGCCTTAGCCATCACGAACGGCGCCCGGCTCATGCTTTCCGATCCACCGGCAATAACAAGATCCGCTTCGCTGCCGCGGATCACGCGGGCGGCCATGGTCACCGCGTCCATCCCCGAGCCGCAGAGGCGGTTGAGCGTGACTCCCCCCGATTTGTGGGGGAGCCCGGCGAGGAGGCCGGCCATGCGCGCAAGATTGCGATTGTCCTCGCCTGCCTGGTTCGCGCAGCCGAGGATAACGTCGTCCACATCGTTCCAGTCGACCGCCTGATTGCGCTCCATCAGCGCGCGAATGGGGATGGCGGCCAGATCGTCCGCACGGACATTGGCCAGGCTGCCGCCATAGCGCCCGATGGGTGTCCGAACCGCGTCGCAAATGAAAGCTTCAGTCATCCAGCAATCCTTCTTCGACCCAAAAATCCTTCTTCGACAATGCGACCGCCGAGGCTTCGCGAATAGCCCTGAAGGGCAGCAACGGCCCGGCCGTCCTCGAACTGATTGACCGTGTAAACGCCGGAGCGACCGACAAGGGCCAGCTCTTGAGCTTCCGCGACGAGGATTTCCCGCGCTTCCCGAACTCCCCAGGCGGGGCCGGTGCGCTCGCGGGACAGCATGAGGTGCGCCACTCTCTGGCGATATCCACGGATGCTCCTTGGGTTTCCCGATCGGCCGGTCTAGTAACTCGCCCATGGCCTACGAGACAATCGACTTCAAGCTGGAGGGCGGGATCGCCCGGTTGACGTTGAACCGGCCGGACAGGCTGAACAGCTTCACGGTGCAGATGCACGAGGAGGTGGCCGACGCGATTAGCGCCCTTGATGGTGCGCGCGTGCTGGTTCTGACCGGCGCCGGGCGCGGCTTTTGCGCCGGCCAGGACTTGAATGACCGTGCCGTCGCGCCCGGGATGAGCGTTGATCTGGGCGATTCCGTCGAGCGACGTTACAATCCGCTGATCCGGAGACTGACGAGCCTGCCGATGCCGGTGATTGCACGCGTGAACGGAGTTGCGGCCGGAGCCGGAGCCAACATCGCACTTGCATGCGACATCGTGATCGCGGCCAAGTCCGCTAAGTTCATCCAGTCCTTCGCCAGCATTGGCCTCATTCCGGACAGCGGCGGCACCTGGATCCTCCCCCGGCTGGTAGGTCAGGCGCGGGCGCTTGGCCTGGCGCTGACGGCGGAGCCGTTGCTCGCTGAAAAGGCCGCCGAGTGGGGGCTGATCTGGAAAGCGGTGGACGACGAACAGCTCGATGTGGAAGTGAACGCACTTAGCGCGCGCTTTGCGACCGCACCCACACGCGGGCTGGCAGCGATCAAGCGCATGATCCGCGAGAGTTGGGGTCACAGCCTGGATCAGGAGCTCGACCTGCAGCGGGACATGATGCGGGAGCTCGGAATGAGCGAAGACTATCGCGAAGGTGTCAGCGCCTTCATCGAGAAGCGGGCGCCGAGGTTCACCGGACCGTGATTGTGGGTCCGAGACCCCATTCGCGTGGAGCGAAACCGAGCCGCCGTTCCGAGGCTCGTGCACGCGGTTCCTGACGGAGTAGAGACATGAAGACGATCAACCTCCTCAACTATGCACAGGACGGCTGGTATCAGGCGTCCGCCAATCTGGCCGAGGTCCGTAGCGCCGTCAGCGGAGAAGTGATCGCCACCACCGGAAGCCGCGGCCTCGACTTCAAGGCGATGCTCGATCATGCCCGTAAGGTCGGTGGACCTGCCCTGCGGCGCATGACTTTCCACGACCGGGCATGGATGCTGAAGGACCTCGGCAACGCGATCATGGCGCGGAAGGAGGAACTCTACGAGCTCAACTACGAAACGGGCGCGACGCGCACCGACGGCTGGATCGACATCGAAGGCGGTGCCGGCACGCTGTTTTCCTTCTCTTCAAAAGGCCGGCGGGAGCTTCCGAACCAGCGGGTCTTGATCGACGGTCAAATGGAAATGCTGTCCAAGGGCGGGACTTTCGTGGGGCAGCACGTGTTTACGTCACTCCAGGGCGTCGCCGTTCACATCAATGCCTTCAATTTCCCAGTCTGGGGCATGCTCGAGAAGCTCGGGCCGACGATCCTCGCCGGCGTTCCCGCGATCGTGAAGCCTGCCTCCGCAACGGGCTATCTCGCCGAGGCTGCCTTCCGCATCATGATCGAGGCGAACATCCTCCCGCCCGGCGCACTGCAGCTCATCATGGGATCAACAGGCGATTTGCTCGATCACCTGACGCTCCAGGACGTGGTTTCCTTCACCGGGTCCGCTCAAACTGCGATGAAGCTTCAGACACACCCGGTGATCGCGCGCGAAAGCGTCCGCTTCATCGCCGAGCGGGATAGCTTGAATGCTTCCATCCTTGGGCCCGATGCGGGGCCGGGCACGCCCGAATTCGACCTGTTCGTGAAGGAGGTGGTGCGCGAAATGACGGTCAAGGCGGGGCAGAAATGCACCGCCATCCGGCGCGCCATGGCGGCCGCGGAGCATATCGATGCTGTGGAGGAGGCAATCGCGGCCCGGCTCGCCAAGGTCAGGATCGGGGATCCACGCCAGGAGGGCGTGACCATGGGCGCCCTTGCGTCGCGCGATCAACTGCGGTCGGTGCGCGAGGCGGTGGCTGAGCTTTCGAAGTCGGCACGGATCGTCGCTGGAGATCCGGACGCCTCGCCGGTCGAGGGTAATGGTTCGTTCATCGAGCCGATCCTCTTGCGCTCCGATGATCCGTGGGGCTCGCCGGCCGTCCACGACGTGGAGCCGTTCGGGCCGGTCTCAACCATCATGCCCTACCGCGACTTGGATGACGCGATCGCACTTGCGAACCGGGGCATGGGGAGCCTTGCGCTCTCGCTGTTCACCTTCGATCCGCGCGTGGCGGAAGATTTCGTGCTGGGATCGGGTGCTTATCACGGGCGTATGATGATCCTCGACCGCACGTCCGGCAAAGAATCGACAGGGCATGGCTCTCCCCTCCCCGTACTTGTCCATGGCGGCCCGGGCCGCGCCGGCGGCGGCGAGGAAATGGGCGGGGTGCGCGGAGTGACGCACTACATGCAGCGTACGGCGCTGCAGGGGTCGCCGGCGCTGCTTTCCGGGATCGTGAAGCAATGGCTGCCTGGAGCGCCCAAGCCGGAAGGCGAGGTGCACCCCTTCCGCAAGCGCATCTCAGAGCTCGAGGTCGGCTACACGCTCAAAACTGCAAGCCGCACGGTGACGATCGAGGATATAGAGCATTTCGCCCACTTCACCGGCGACACCTTCTACGCCCATATGGACGAGGAAGCGGCCAAGGCGAGCCCGATCTTTGAGGGCCGTGTGGCCCACGGTTATTTGATCCTAAGCTTCGCCGCCGGCCTGTTCGTGGAGCCGGCGCCCGGTCCGGTGCTGGCCAATACCGGCCTTGAGAATCTCCGCTTCCAGACGCCGCTTTACCCCGGCGACAGCATGCGGGTGGAGCTCACGGTCAAGTCGAAGAGCGTGCGCGACGAGGAGAAAGGCGAGGTCCGCTGGGCCGTCTACATCTTCAACCAAGAGGACGAGGCCGTGGCGAGCTATGACCTCCTGACCATGAACCAACCTTAGATCAGGCGGCATCAAATCTACCCGTTCGCCCTGAGCCTGTCGAAGCCTGTCCTGAGCGACACCGC
>JADDQD010000213.1 GCA_016781555.1 Pseudomonadota bacterium
AAAGCAGCGAAGAGGAACGACGCGCCGCTTACCAGCTCTTTCCCGCCCTCGTGCACCTGCGGCTGTTCGGCCCTACCTATGCCGGCCTGGTCGAGAGGCTGCTCAAGCGGCTGAGCGCTTGATCAGGCGAGCTGGTATCGCTCCGCCACGTTGTAACTTGCTCCCTCCGAGCCGAGCCTGCTTTCGTACAGGCAAATAGTGTCGACGTCGAAAGGCAAACTGGAAAGGCCCGACCACCGCTCAAGGAAGCCGACCACTGGGCCCGCACTCCGGCTTAGCCGCGCGATCGTGATGTGGGGATGGTAAGCTCGCGTCTCTGGCGCAATCCCGACGCGCATCAAGCTCTGGTCGATTTTTTTGTGCAGCGCCTTTAAATCGTCGTGCGGGGTCACGCCCGCCCAGAGCGCACCCTTTCCTTGTCTGCCAAAGCTGCCGACGCCGCAAAGCGCGATCTGAAATAGGTTTTGACGCACTGACGCGACTGCGGCCGCGACATCTCGCGCCTGGTGGCGGTCGACTTCGCCGATGAACCGTAGTGTCAGGTGCAGCTGGTCGTCGCTCTGCCAACGGGCGTTTTGCACACCGCCCATGATAGCCAGCAGGTGATCACGGATTTCGCGGGGTGGCCGGATTGCGACGAACAGGCGGTGCATAGCGCTCCAGCCGTTAGCGCAGCTTGCGCGCCGAACGAAGCCGGTTTTCCTTGAAACGGAGCCGGAATCACCCGATATTGGCAACAACGGCAAGTTTGGGTTTGCCGCCAAAGGAGACGTTTAAAATGGCAAATGGATTTGACCCGCGGGCAACCGCAGCGCCGAGACCGACAACGGTCGGCCGGGACGCAGCAGCCTTCGATGCGGGGCTCCGGTCCTACATGCTGTCGGTCTACAATTACATGGCGTCAGGAGTGCTGCTCACCGGGATCGTGGCGTTGCTCTTCGCCCGTAGTGGAATGGCGGCCGATATCCTGACCGGTCCCGGCATTCTCAAGTACGTGATCATGTTCGCACCCTTAGCGTTCATCATGGTGATGAGCTTCGGGATCAACCGCATCTCGACCCCGACGTTGCAGCTGCTCTTTTGGGCTTTCGCGACGGTAATGGGCCTGTCGCTGTCCTCGATCTTCCTGGTGTTCACCGGCGGATCGATCGCGCAGACCTTCTTCGCGACGTCAGCGGCGTTTTTGGGGCTTAGCCTCTGGGGTTACACGACGAAGCGCGATCTGTCGGCCTTCGGTACCTTCCTGATCATGGGTGTCATCGGCCTGCTCGTCGCCTCGGTGATCAACATCTTCCTTCAATCCCCGGCGATGCATTATGCGATCAGCTTCATCGGTGTGCTGCTCTTCGCGGGTCTCACTGCCTATGACACGCAGCGGATCAAGAGCCTGTACTTCCAGGTTGCGGGAACAGACATGATGGGCAAGACGGTGATCATGGGTGCGCTGTCGCTCTACCTCGACTTCGTCAACATGTTCACCTTCCTCCTCCAGTTCATGGGCCAGCGCGACTAAACGCCTGGAGCCATGTTAAGCATGAGGCCCGGCGGGAACGCCGGGCCTTTTTTTCTGCGCTGAGTCCGACGTGCGTCAGCGAGTTCGCGCCGCGATGAAGGCCGCCAAGACCTTTCGCTTGCATCGCCTTTGCATTGAGCCTTAGCGGCTAAATTCGGTGGGAGCGGCGCAGAGGGCATTCCGTCTGAGCCGAAACAGGAATGGGAAAACGATCAGATGCGGGTGACGCTTGTCGGGTCCGGCTATGTTGGACTGGTTTCTGGAGCATGTTTCGCCGACTTCGGTCACCAGGTCGTGTGCGTGGACAAGGACGAGGGGAAGATCTCCGCGCTCCTGCAGGGGCGCATGCCGATCTACGAACCTGGGCTGGAGCAGCTGGTCGCCAGCAACGTTGCGGCTGGGCGCCTGCGCTTCACCACCGATTTGCGGGAAAGCGTGAAGGATGCCGATGCCGTGTTCATCGCGGTGGGAACACCCTCGCGGCGCGGAGATGGCCATGCGGATCTCTCCTATGTTTACGCGGCAGCGCGGGAGATAGCGGAGGCTTTGAGCGGGTACACTGTGATCGTGACGAAATCGACGGTTCCAGTTGGAACCGGCGATGAGGTGGAAAGGATTATAAGGGAAGCCAATGCGGGTGCGGAGTTCTCCGTTGTGTCCAACCCGGAATTCCTTCGGGAGGGTGCGGCGATACCGGATTTCAAGCGCCCCGATCGCATCGTGATCGGTTCCGAAGATCCTCGCGCCACCAAGATTATGCGTGCGATCTACCGCCCGCTATATCTCAATCATTCTCCGGTTTTGGTCATGTCCAGGCGAGGCGCCGAGCTCACCAAGTACGCGGCGAATGCTTTCCTCGCGACGAAAATCACGTTTATCAACGAGATCGCAGATCTGTGTGAGCGGGTGGGGGCGGACGTCCAGGATGTTGCCAGGGGCGTAGGCCTGGACGGCCGCATTGGCCCGAAGTTCCTGCACGCCGGCCCAGGCTACGGTGGGTCCTGCTTCCCCAAAGATACGCTTGCTCTGCTCAAAACCAGCCAGGACTTCGACGCCCCTCAGCGCATCGTTGAAGCCGTCGTTTCAGCCAACGAGAATCGCAAGCGGGCGATGGGGCGAAAGGTTATCGCGGCTATGGGCGGAGAGGTTCGCGGATGCACGATCGCAATCCTGGGGCTCACCTTCAAGCCCAACACCGACGACATGCGCGACAGCCCCGCCATTGCCGTGATCAGAGCTCTTCAGGATGGGGGAGCAACCGTCCGGGCCTATGATCCGGCAGGAATGGAACAGGCGAAGCTTGTTCTTGAGGATGTAGAATATTGTGCTGGGCCCTACCAGGCTATCGACGGAGCAGACGGCCTCGCGATCGTGACGGAATGGGACGAGTTCCGTGCCCTTGATCTAAAGCGCATCAAGTCGCTGCTGCGAACGCCAACGCTCGTCGATCTGCGCAACATCTACCCGCGTGCCGATGCCGAGTCCGTGGGCTTGAACTATACTGGGGTGGGGCGCTGAGGCTCTCAGTGATCGCCGCGGAACTCTCCCAAAAGGGGCTCAGTGGCACCTCTCATCCAAGTCAGCGGTTGGATATCCAGCTCCTTACGGCCGGCTGCTCCGGGAGGGAATCCCTCCCCGAAAGCGCATCTACCACCTGTTCAAAGCTGCCTTCTACCGCGATGCGGTGCTCCCCGAAAAAGACGTCGGTGAACGGGCCCGAGGACGAGCGCACGTGCGTCACTTGTGTTGCGTTGATGGCAATTTTTCCGGGTTCTCCGCCCTTTTTCATGACAACCAGCTTCACCATCATGGAGCCTCCCAAAGGCTGGCTGCCGAGCGAGCTACACAATATTCCTTGAGCGCGGATCCATAAGGCTTCGCAGCGGCACGATCCTGCCGGTAGGCGAACGTCCGCAATCGTGCTGGTTGGCCAAGGAAGCTGCTCCCAAGTCGCTCTCGCGGCGCCTCCGCGCTTTGATCCGCTCCAGCGGTGATTGTGTGCATCGGCCAGATCCTGTCAGACGGAACATTCTTTAGAACGACTTCCGCTTGGTAAAGACTAGCCGACGATGGTTAAGAGGCAGTTGATTTTCAGCGCGCCCTTAAGGTGATGGCGGAATGTCCTAAGTGGAACGTGTCGGAGGCCGCTGCTCGGGATCCGCCTCCAAGGCCAGAAGCGCAAAGGTGGCAAGCCAGTGCTCGCCCATATAGTCGCCGGTCACATGCGGCAGGCTTGCCTCGAGGTGGGCATCGGCGGCGCGCACCGCAGTCGTGGTAAAAGATCCGTCCAGTGCGTCCGCGAGATTGCGCCAGCACCAGGCGCGAGACAGATTGAACCCGTCGAGATGGGCGATCTTTCCGTCGGAGCGGTCGGACACCAGGGCAGGGGTGAACAGGCTCTCGGGACGGCCATGGCCAAGCTCAGGTAGAAAGGCGCTGAACCAGGCTCTGAACTCCTGCTCGGGCAAGATGCGGCGCATGCACAAAGCCTCGATCATCGCGGAGGAAAGGAACTCGTCGCCTCCTGGCTCCCAGGCCGCGCAGTTCGTGTCCGCCCGGTAATAATCGGTTGCTCGGGAGCGGATCAGCTCCGCGAGCTGGGGGTCCTCGCTGTCGGCCCATTCAAGCGCAAGTACGAGAGCAAAGGCCGTGTTGAAGTGGGTGCCGGTGCGGATCGGGTAAGTGAGGCGAGGCAGGAATTCTCGGAATCGGTCTGCGAAGGCGCGCGCCAATGGCGCCAGCGTGTCGGCCCAGTGGTCGTCTGCATGACGCATCGCTTCGCGGTGCAGCGCCAGCAGCCAGGCCCAGCCATACGGCCGTTCAAAAGACCCGGTGTACGGGCGGTCGAGGTAGTCGAGCTCTCCAGCGACATTTTTGGGCGTCAGCATCTCGTCGGCGAGCTTCGCTATCCTCGCTCCGACCGGCAAATCCGGAAACAGCCGGCGCACGCGCAGCAAGGTCCAGTATCCATGGACGCAGCTGTGCCAGTCGAAGCTTCCGAAGAAGATTGGGTGGAGTTCGCGAGGGCCGAGCACGTCCTCGGGCCCGTCCATTACATGGTCAAGCTTGTGGGGATATTCACGACCGACGTGGCCGAGCGCTGCCTCCGCAAAGCGGGCAGCCAGTTGGGAACTGAGCTGGTGCTTCATCGAAATGCCAAGAAATAAATGAGGAGGATGTTAGCGGCGAGGAGCGGCAGCGCCGTGCCGATCTGCGCCTTGATCACACCGTTCTTGTCCTTGAGTTCGAGCAGTGCAGCGGGCACGAGATTAAAGTTCGCCGCCATCGGCGTCATCAGGGTTCCGCAAAATCCGGCGAGCATACCGATCGCGCCCACCACGGCCGGATCACCTCCAAAGCCCTTGATCAGGATCGGAACGCCGATGGCAGCTGCCATCACCGGAAAAGCGGCAAAAGCGTTGCCCATGATCATCGTGAATAGCGCCATTCCGAGGCCGAAAACCGCCACCGTCAAGAACACGCTGCCTTCCGGAATGATCGATTGGGTGAGTTCACCAATAACGGCGCCGACTCCCGCAGCAGCGAAGAGGGCGCCAAGCGCTGCAAGCATCTGCGGCAGCACCGCCGCCCAGCCGATTGCGTCAATCAGCCGCCGTCCTTCCTGGAGCGGTGCGACGGCGGGCGGTCGGAGCCAGGCGAAGATCACCGCCAGGGCCATCAGCACTCCCAATCCCAGCAGGATATAAGTCTCGCGCTTTTCTTCGAAGATCCCCGAGCCGCCGAGCGGGGTATAATTGTAGAGCAAAGTGCCGAGGAAGGCGGTTGCAGGAATGATCAGCGCAGGGAGGAAGAGCTTGTTGCCCAGCCGCTCGGAAAAGGCTTGGCGCTCCGCCTCGCTCGTCGTCGGCGGGTCGCTCCGGCCGATGAAGCCGAAACCTGCCACGCCCGCCAGACCCAGTACGAGGAGGCCGTTGCCGAAGTCCCCAAGGCGGCTGCCGGCGAGGAGGCTCGCCGCCATCAAGCCCCAGAAGGCGCCATTGCCAAGCCGCCGTGGGTTGCTGCGATCGACCGCGCTCAACACTGCGAACGCGGCGAACATCAGGCCCGCTAGTGTGTAGAGCCATTCGATCGTGATCATCGCCGGCGTTTGCCGATTGCACGATCGAGCATCAGGAGGCGGCTGCCGTGGATCAGGAAGGCGAGGATTGCGGTCGGGATAGCCCAAACGGCAAGCTGAAGGGGTGCAAGCTCATAGCCGTAGGTCGCGAGCGTCTGCTGGATCAGCACGATCGAACCGATGGCGAAAAAGATGTCCTCCCCGAAGAAAAGCCCGACATTGTCGGTGGCGGCGGAGAAGCTCTTCACGGTTTCCGCAGTATCCTCGTCCAGCTCCCCGTGCTGCTTTTCGGCGGCCGCCAGAGCCATGGGAGCGACAAGCGGCCGGACCGTCTGGGGGTGCCCCGCGGTTGAATAAAGTCCAACGGCCGCGGTCGCTTGGCGGTAAAGCAAATAAAGAATGAGCAGCCGCCCCGTGGTTGCGTTCTTGAAGCCACGGATCACCGCGGCCGCACGCTGCTGGAGCCCGAACCGCTCCAGCAGTCCAATCACTGGAAGCACGATCCAGACGATGGCGATGATCCGATTGTCGTTGAATGCCTTGCCAAAGGTCGAAATCACTTCGACCAGGTCCATGCCTGAAATGAGGCCGGTGGCGATTGCGGCAACGGTCACAACGAGCATGGGGTTAAGGCGCAGCGCAAATCCGGCAATGACGATCAAGATCCCCGCAAGGACGAAATAGTTGGTCATGCCGCCCCGAAGCCTCCGCCGCCCGGCGTTTCGATAACGAACATGTCGCCCGGCGCCATGTCCGAGGCGGCGGTGGCGCTCAGCGTCTCAACCGTCCCGTCCTTGCGCACGATCCGGTTCATACCGGGCTGGCCGTCCTCGCCCCCGCAGATGCCCGCCGGGGGGACTTCGCGGCGGTTCGAAAGAATGCCGGCGCGCATCCGTTCGCGAAAACGGATGTGTCGCTCCACGCCGTCTCCGCCCCGGTGGGTGCCGTTGCCGCCCGAGCCACGTCGGATCGAGAAGCGCTCCAGGAGCACCGGAAACCGCGTTTCGAGTATCTCGGGATCGGTGAGACGGCTGTTGGTCATGTGCGTTTGGACGGCGCTCGCCCCGTCGAAATCTGGCCCGGCGCCTGCACCACCGGCGATGGTTTCGTAATATTGGTACCGCTCGTTGCCGAAGGTGAAGTTGTTCATGGTGCCTTGGCTGGGAGCAAGCGCGCGGCAGGCGGCGAACAAGGTGTCGGTGATGACTTGGCTTGTTTCAACGTTTCCGGCGACCACCGCAGCGGGATAGCGTGGCCGAAGCATCGACCCGTCCGGCACGATCAGGTCGATCGGCCTGAGGCAGCCATCATTCATCGGGATCGCATCGTCCACCATCGTCCGGAAGACGTAAAGCGTAGCCGCGCGGCAGATGGAATAAGGCGCGTTGAAATTGTTCGGCTGCTGCTCGCTGGTGCCGGTGAAGTCGACCACAGCCCTCCCGCTGGCTCTGCTCACCTTCACCGACACGGAAACGCGTGCGCCATTATCCATCCGGTAGGTGAACGTGCCGTCCTGAAGGCGTCCGATCAGCCGCTGCACCGCCTCTTCGGCGTTGGCCATGACATGGCCCATATAGGCGTCGATCACCTCGCGCCCATATTCGCGCGCGATGCGCCGAAGCTCATTTGCGCCGCGGGTGCAAGCCGCGACCTGAGCCTTCAAGTCTGCTATGTTCCGGTCCGGATCGCGAGCCGGCCAGCGGCTACCACCAAGCAGCGCTCGCATCTCCGCCTCCAGAAAAGCGCCAGCGTCGACCAGAAGCTGATTGTCGATCAGAATTCCTTCTTCATCCACAGTCGTGCTGTTGGGCGGCATCGAGCCGGGGGCGATCCCGCCGACATCGGCATGGTGGCCGCGCGCAGCGACATACCATGCCAGCGCAGCAGGGGAGGTCGCATCACCGTCAAGGAACACAGGCACGATGACAGTAATATCGGGTAGGTGGGTCCCGCCGCGATAGGGCGCGTTCAGGACGTACGCGTCGCCCGCTTTCATGCCCCGTCCGTCGCGCGGGCGTCCGTCCGATCCCGGGCCGCGCTCTTCGATGACCGTGCGAATGCTGTCGCCCATGGAGCCGAGATGCACCGGGATGTGCGGCGCATTGGCGACAAGGCAGCCTTCACGATCAAAGATCGCGCAGGAGAAATCGAGCCGCTCTTTGATGTTCACCGACGATGCCGTGTTCTGAAGCGCGACGCCCATTTCCTCAGCAATGGCCATGAACAGGTTGTTGAATATTTCGAGCATCACCGGGTCAGCGTTGGTGCCGATAGCGGGAGCGGAGGTGCGCCCGACGCTCCGCGTGAGGATCAGATTGCCGAACGCGTCGACAGTCGCCTGCCAGTCGGGCTCGACCACCGTTGTGGCGGAAGGATCGATGATGAGCGCGGGCCCGGAAATGCGTTCGCCGGCTGAGAGGTGCGAACGATCGACCACATCGCCGGCTGCTGGGCCTTCGCTCCCTGTTCCAACGGCCGCTGGTGCAAAGGCTAGTTGAGATGCGTTTCGGCCAACCGCCTCCACGATCGCCGTTTCGATCACGATGGCAGTTTCTGGGGAAACAAAGCCGAAGCGGCTTCTGTGGACGGCCTCAAAGTCCGCGCGCATCGCCTCGGGGAAGCTGACCGCAACCTCCAATGCGGTATCGCTTCCCTCGTAGCGCAGGGCAGCGCGACGGGTGCTCTCGATAGTCGCGCTCCCAATCCCCTGTGCGATCAGAGATTGTTCGGTTTCGTCCGCAAGCTGGTCGAGGAGTTCCCCAAGTTCCGGCATCGCCGCCGGCTCAAGCCTGCGGCCGAAAGTCCGCTGCCGGAGCTCAATGGTGTCGGCCAGGCCCATCCCATAAGCGGAAAGCACACCGGCCAGCGGATGGATCATGACTCGTTCCATACCGAGCGCATCGGCTACCAGGCAGGCATGCTGGCCCCCCGCGCCGCCGAAGCATTGGAGCGTATATCGGGTGATATCGTGCCCGCGGGCGATCGAAATCTGCTTGATTGCGTTTGCCATGTTTTCGACCGCGATGCGTACGAACCCCGCCGCTACCTCTCTGGCCGAGAGGCTGGTGCCGCTCGCGGCGGAGACTTTGGCTGAAAGCGCATCGAACTTTTCGCGTACAAGCTCGCCGTCGATCGGCTGGTCCCCTTTTGGGCCGAACACGGCCGGGAAACGCTCAGGCCTGATCTTGCCGAGCATTACGTTGCAATCCGTGATGGTGAGTGGACCGCCGCGCCGGTAGCAGGCAGGGCCGGGCACGGCGCCGGCTGAATCGGGCCCGACGCGGAAGCGTGCCCCATCGAAATGGCAGATCGAGCCCCCGCCAGCAGCCACGGTGTGGATCTCGAGCATCGGCGCGCGAACGCGTATTCCGGCGACCAGCTTCTCAGTCGAGCGCTCATAGCTGCCGGCGAAGTGCGACACGTCCGTGGAGGTGCCGCCCATATCGAAGCCGATCACTCTCTCGAAGCCAGCTTCCGAGGCCGTGCGCGCCATACCGATAATGCCGCCAGCAGGGCCTGAGAGGATTGCATCCTTCCCCTGGAAGGCGGCAGCATCGGTGAGCCCCCCGTTCGATTGCATGAAAAAGAGGCGCGTTCTACTCCCCAGCGCAGCGGTTACCCGGTCCACATAGCGGCGGAGCACGGGGGAGAGATAAGCATCGACCACGCTGGTATCGCCGCGGCCAACGAGCTTGATCAGCGCCCCCACCTGGTGGCTGACCGAAATTTGGGTGAAGCCAATCTCCCGTGCGATCTCGGCAACCGCACTTTCGTGTGCGGTCCAATGCCAGCCGTGCATCAGAACAATGGCAATCGCGCGATATCCGGCGCCAAACGCCCGTTGAAGCTGTGTGCGAGCGGCCGCAACGTCGAGCGGTCGCAGCGTTTCGCCTTCTGAGGTCACGCGCTCGTCGATTTCGATCACGCTCTCGTAGAGCGGTTCAGGCAGGAGGATGTTGCGCGCGAAAATGTCGGGGCGGGCTTGGTAGCCGATCCGGAGCGCGTCAGCGAAACCGCGGGTAATTGCGAGAACCACCGGCTCACCCTTCCGCTCCAGGAGCGCATTGGTGGCGACGGTTGTCCCCATTTTTACCGATTCGATCCCCGCTGGAACCGCGGGATCTCGGCCTGATCCCGGCACGCCATCGAACTCCGCCATGAGCGCCGCGATGCCAGCGACGGCTGCGTCCTCATATTGCTCCGGATTCTCTGACAAGAACTTGCGGGTCACGATGGCGCCGTCCGGCCGTCGCGCCACAATGTCGGTGAAGGTGCCTCCCCGGTCGATTGAAAAGGCCCAGCCCGCGTTAGTCATTCCGGTCGATCAGCGCTCGTCCTTGAACACGCGCCCGTTCTTCATCACGAACCCGACGCGTTTCAGCACTGTGACATCGCGAAGCGGGTCACCAGCAACGGCGATGACGTCGGCTGTCTTTCCCGGCTCCAGGCTCCCCACCTCCTTGGCTAGGCCGAGGAGGTCTGCGGCGTTGGTGGTGGCAGCCTGGATGGCTGCGGCGGGCGTCATCCCGTGCTTCACCATCAGCTCGAATTCGTCGGCATTGCGCCCGTGCTTCGAGACCCCCGCGTCCGTGCCGAACGCAATCTTCACGCCCGCGGGAACGGCCTTTTCCAGCCCCTTTCCAGTTATGCCGATGCGCCAGTCGATCTTTGAGCGAACCTCCGGAGGATAAGCGTTCGGGTCCTTCGCGATCCGCTCGAGATAACCATTCACGGTGGAAAGCGTCGGTACGTAGTAGGCGCCCGTTTGCTTGAAGAGGCGGATGCTCTCGTCGTCGAGCAAGGTCCCGTGCTCGATCGAATCCGCCCCGGCGCGAAGCGCGACTGCGATGCCATCGGCTCCATGGGCGTGAACCGCTACTTTTTTACCGTAAAGGTGCGCCGTCTCAACAATGGCTTTGGCCTCGTCGTCGAACATCTGCTTGCCCAGCCCGGCGCCGATGCGGCTGTTCACCCCACCAGTGGTAGCAATCTTGATCACGTCGGCGCCTCGGCCGATTTGGCGCCTAACTGCTTTGCGGCATTCGTCGGCTCCATCGCAGACATTGGCGTGCCCCATCTCCTCGTGCAGGTCTTCATTAATGCCAAGTCGCGCGTCCATGTGACCGGATGTGGTGGAGATCGACCGGGCCGCATCGATGATGCGTGGCCCCTCCACCCATCCCCGCGCAATCGCGTCGCGTAGGGCCATCGTACCGCCAGGATCTCCGAGGTTGCGCACCGTCGTAAAACCAGCTCCCAGCGTCTTTCGAGCATTCCAAAGCGTCTCGTACGCGCCGAGCTGCGGGCTTTCCGTGAAGCCGGCAAGCAGGCCCTCGTTGCCCGCCCGGTCGGAATCCAGGTGAACGTGACTGTCGATCAAGCCCGGGAGGACGAACCGGTCGCGAAGGTCGATCACCTGTGCGCCGGCGGGAGCTTCAATGAAGCCGTCGTGGACGGAGACCACTTTTCCGCCGCGAACGACGAGGCTGGCATTACGCCGCGGCGCCCGCCCCGGCCGGTCGAGCAGCGTGCCCGCGTGAACTACGGCATAACCGTCCGCTGCTGGCTGAGCCAAAGCGGGCATTTGGGTAAGCGCGCTTGCCGCGAAAAGGGCAGCAAACAGGGCAGGGACACGCATGGCGGACTCCTCAGGAGCAGTGACTCCGCGCCTGATAGCCTGCCTGACCTGGACTGTCAGCTCTCGAACGGTTCTACCAAGCGCCTTCGGCCGGCCAGATAAGCGTCGGCGACGAGGCGCAGCGGGCGGATGTCGACGTCGGATCGCCGCTCATCTACGAGATCAACGAAGTCCGCGTATATGGACGGATATTCGCCCAAACCGCGCTCGACGGCGATTTCCTGCTCGTCCACGAAGAGCCGCGAACCGCCCTCGCTGAGCTTCAAGGTGCTTTGGTCGGTCTGAAACGTGATATTCCATGCCTCGGCACCCCTGTGCCGCCAGTTGAAATCGGCGGTGAGTTCGCCGCCTGAGACTGAACTTGCAAAGTTCAGGTGGGCGGCGATGGGCGTTTGCTTGTTCTCCGGAAACATCAGCTCGGCGTCGCGCACAAAAAGCTCGCCCGGGAAAATGCGCGTGGCAATCGACAGTGCGTTGATGCCGGGATCGAACACGCCGAAGCCGCCTGGCTCCCAGATCCACTGCTGGCCTGGATGCCACTTACGAACATCCTCGTGCCAAACGATCTGCATGCTGCGGATCACTTGGCCGGCGAGCCGCTCGGCGGCGGCGGCAACCGCTGGATTGTGGCGTGCATGCCACGTTGCAAAGAGTGAGCGCTGTCGGGCTGCGGCAAGGGACGTGAGGTGCTCAACCTCGGAGAGCGTCACGCCGGGGGGCTTCTCGAGCAACGTGTGGACCCCAGCTTCGAGGCAGTCGCGCGCGATTTCGTGCCGAACGGAAGGCGGCGTGCAGACTGCCACCGCGTCCAGCTCGTCCACCTGACGAAGCATATCACCGTGGCTGGCAAAGCATGGAACCCCCGGATGTCCATTGCCTTGGCGGCTAACGGTTGCGGCAAGCTCGAGGCGAGCATTTTCCTGGATCGAGGGGACGTGCTGGTCCTGAGCGATCTTGCCGAACCCGATGATGCCGATGCGGATCGGGCGCATCAGCTTTGAGCTCCTGCAACATAAGCGGTCGCTTGTGCCGCAACCTCCTGAGGCGTTTGGCCCGCTTTATAGAGACCCGAGCCGAGCCCGAAGCCGTTCGCGCCCGCATCAAGGTAGGCGCGCATGTTGTCAGGGCGGACGCCGCCGACGACAAGCAGCGGAACATCCTTGGGGAGTACGGCGCGCTGCGCTTTCACGACGCCCGGCGATGCACCTTCGGCTGGAAACAGCTTCAGCCCGTGGGCGCCCGCGCGCAGGGCTTCGAAGGCTTCCGACGGCGTGTAATAGCCGGGCGCGGAAACAAGCCCCGCGGCAACACTGGCCTCGATCACGCGCGCGTCGGTGTTGGGCGATACGATCAGTCTTCCCCCAGCATCACGCACCTCACTCACCTGCTCCGGCTCTAGCACGGTCCCGGCGCCGATCAGGGCGCGGTCTCCAAAGCGCCTCGCAAGCCTGGCAATGCTCTGGAACGGATCCGGCGAGTTTAGCGGAACTTCGATGATGCGAATTCCAGCATCATAGATCGCTTGACCGACTGCCTCCACTTCGTCCGGCGTCACGCCGCGGATGATCGCGACCAGCGGGCATTCGGCCAGCCGCCGCGGCAATTCTTGGCCAGGGTTCATTGGATCAGCTCCGCCAAATGTTTAACGCCGCCGAGGAAGGCCTCCTCACCGTCGACTTGACGCACGTCACGTCCTGCGATGCTCAATCCAGCAGCAAACAGCTTGGTGAGCTCGGGCCTCCCCATGACCACGATCTCGCCGCCGGCTGCCGACTTCAAAGCCGTTCGTAAGTCGGTCCCGATGAGGAGGCCGCTGGTATAAGATGCGGCATCTTCGCGGCGGGCCTTCCCGAGCAGGACCCGCGCCCTCACCGAGAAAAGTTCGGCCGTCAGGCCATCATCTGAAAGGCCCCGGCGCACACCGGCGTCGAAAGCTTCGTCGATCTGCGCCGGCTGGACCAGAAGGTCGGCGAGGATGCTGTGCTCTCTCAGCAGATTGAACAGCTCCCCGGTCATGATGGTGCGGAATGACGTGATCCGGCCGTCCTCGAGCCTGATCCACTTGTTATGCGTTCCAGGGTGGCAAATGAGGGCGTCGGCGCCGATCATCCCTTCGCCGAAGGCGCCGAGTATCTGAACTTCTTCGCCGCGCATTACGTCAGCTGCGTCCCCGGCGTCGTAAGCTACTCCAGGGACGATCGCGACCCGCTCCGGCTCGATCCACTTGAGGCGCGCAGCAAGCTCGGGAAGGCCCGCGGGGCAGGGGACATATGGTGCTTCGACCCAGCCGCGGTTCGATCCTACCATTCCCGCCATCAAGAGCGGTAGATCGCCGAGACGTTCCCGAAGTTCTTGCACCGCGAGGTCGAACCCGCCTTGTCCAACCGAAAGGATGCCTTTGCCGTCTTCGAACTCGTCGCTCATCCGGCCGTCTGCGTCGATGCGGTACCCGCGCCGGTTGGTGGTCCCCCAATCCACTGCAATAAAGCCGTCGCCCCAGCGCATGCCAATCCTTTCGTCCAGCACATGAAACGCCCGAACCCGCTTTGGGTCCAATGGCTCCTTGCCTCTGGTGACGGTCAGGCTATCCCTGAGCAGCAGAGAAGGCGCCTGATGCAACCTAATGTGGGCGGATTGAATTAGGACTGCTGGCGTCAGTGGTGCGCCCTTGTGCTCTGCGGTGGCGGAGAGGCAGAGGCGACGAACAGCGAGAATGGAGGCACACAATCGCTAATTTCATGTTCGCCACCGGGATCGAGAATAGCATCCCGACGATCAATAACGGCCGTACACGTGTCGATCAGATGGACTCGTGCGGTCATTATGAGCGCTGGCGCGAGGACTTCGATCTTGTCGAGGATATTGGGATTCAATTTCTTCGCTACGGCCCGCCCATTCACCGGACGTTTCTGGCGCCCGGAAAATATGATTGGGAGTTCGCTGACCTGACATTGGCGGATTTGAAGCGGCGTGACATCAGCCCGATCATCGACCTGTGCCACTTCGGTGTGCCGGATTGGCTCGGCAACTTCCAGAATCCGGATTTCGCGCCCCAATTGGCAACTTACGCAGCGGCCTTTGCCGAGCGATACCCGTGGGTCCAGCTCTACACGCCGGTGAACGAGATGTTCATCTGCGCGATCTTCTCCGCCAAATATGGCTGGTGGAACGAGCAGATGACAACCGACAGGGCCTTCGTCACGGCGCTCAAGAACATCGTCAAGGCCAATGTGTTAGCGATGATGGAGATCCTGAAGCGGCGGCCCGACGCGATCTTCATCCAGAGCGAATCTTCGGAGTATTTTCACGCCGACAGCCCGGCTGCCATCGGACCGGCAGAAAAGATGAACGCGCGCCGCTTCCTCTCGCTCGATCTAAATTACGGCCGGCGGGTCGACAGCGAAATGTACGAATATCTGATGGATAACGGGATGACGCGGGAGGAGTACCATTTCTTCCTGCACAACCGGCTCAAGCAGCACTGCATCCTCGGCAACGACTATTACATGACGAACGAGCACAGGGTGCACGCCGACGGTCTGACGGAGTCTTCTGGCGAGGTGTTCGGCTACGCAGAGATTACTCGCCAATATTACAATCGCTATCGGCTGCCGGTGATGCACACCGAGACCAACATGAAGCAGGGACCGAACGGTGATGAGGCGGTTCAGTGGCTTTGGAAGGAATGGGCGAACGTGCTTCGCATCCGCAACGTCGGCATTCCGACGGTGGGCTTCACTTGGTATTCCCTGACCGACCAAGTCGACTGGGACACCGCCCTTCGCGAGCAGAACGGCAACGTCAATCCGCTCGGGCTCTATGACCTTGATCGGAACATCCGTCCTGTCGGAAGGGCTTACAAGAAGTTGATCTCGGATTGGCGAGAAGTGCTTCCAGCCTCGAGCGTCTGTCTGTCGGTGCCGATTGTGCCGCCCTCGCAGGCGGACCGGATGCACGCGCTTCGGCAAAAAGCGCTGTCGGCGGCAGCGAACGACGCTTTCGTCGCGCAGCCGGGCAACCCCGAAATCGGTTAGGAGCGATCAGACATGAAGATCGGCCGCATAGAAACCTTCTACGTCCCCCCGCGCTGGCTGTTCGTCCGGGTGGAAACTGAAGACGGAGCGGTCGGCTGGGGCGAAGCGAGCCTCGAAGGCCATGCCGAAGCCGTGGATGGCGCCTTCGAAGCGATGCGGGACCGCTTCATCGGCCATGACGCGCGCCGCATCGAGGACATCTGGCAGGTTGCTTACCGGGGTGGCTTTTACCGTGGTGGTCCAGTACTCATGTCGGCGCTGGCCGGCTTCGAACAAGCGCTTTGGGATCTGAAGGGCAAGGCATTCGGCCTGCCTGCATGGGAAATGCTTGGCGGCAAGGTGAGGGATCGGATCCGCGCTTACGCCTGGATCGGCGGCGACCGGCCGGACGAAATAGCCGAAGCCGCAACAGCGCGGCGAGAGCAGGGCTTTTCCGCGGTCAAGATGAACGCCACGGCGGAAATGGACTGGCTTGGCACGCCGAAGCTCTTCGACGAAGTGATTGACCGCGTCCGTGCAGCACAAGCGACTGGCATGGACGTCGGGCTCGACTTTCACGGACGCGTGCACAAGCCCATGGCGAAGCAACTTGCCAAAGTACTCGAGCCGCTCGGCTTGCTGTTCATTGAGGAGCCGCTGCTCTCCGAGAACATGGAGGGCATTGCGCAATTTTCGCA
>JADDQD010000222.1 GCA_016781555.1 Pseudomonadota bacterium
TGATGTGCAACTCCCCTTTGGCCAGCCTCGACCGCTGTCGCTGTTCTTCGCCACCATTGCCGGTAGCGGAGACCGGAAGTCGACGACAGACGGGGAGGCGCTCTGGCCCGTGCGCAAGCGGGAGGACACCCTACGCACTGAGTTCGATCGTGACCACGCGGAATGGACGATTGCTCATGCGGCATGGACTGCCGAGAAGCGGAAGCTGGAGCGTGCATCCAAGATGGGGCTCGAGGCTCGCAAGGAGGCTCTGCGCCTTCTCGGCTGCGAGCCAGAGCCTCCCTTGTTCCCGATCCTGACAGCCGCTGATCCGACCGTGGAGGGCCTCGCTAAAATCTGGGGGCAGGCCCTCCCGAGCCTTGGGCTGTTCACGGCCGAAGGGGGGCAACTGATCGGTGGACACAGCTTTTCTCAGGAACACGCTCTCAAGACGGCTGCCGCGCTGTCAGAGCTATGGGATGGGCGAGGGATGCGCCGTCTGAGGGCTGGCGATGGTCTTACCCTCCTGCCAGGCCGCCGCTTAACCACCCACCTGATGGTGCAGCCAGAGGCGGCCTCGTCATTTCTGTCCAATCCGGTGCTCCGTGATCAGGGACTCCTGTCGCGCTTTCTCCTTGCTGCGCCGGACAGCCTGGCGGGCATGCGCTTCTGCCAGGAGACAGACCCGGCCGATGAGGCCGCAATCAGAGCCTTTGGCGGGTGCATTCTATCGCTGCTCGAAACACCTTTGCCGTTGGCTCCCGGCAAATCTAATGAACTGGACCCACCGGCTCTCGTCTTAACAGACGAAGCCCAGCATCTCTGGCGCGGATATGCCGATCATATCGAAAGCTTGCTCGGCTCCGAGGGCCCGTTGGCATCACTTCGGGACGTCGGAGGCAAGTCGGCCGAGCAGGCAGCTCGTATTGCAGGCGTGTTGACGATCCTGAGTGATCCTGCCGCTCAGGTGATCGACAGAGACGTTTTGGCGGACGCCATCACCATCGCGCAGTGGCACCTTAACGAGGCCTTGCGGCTGCGGGACTCCGCGAGAACAGACCCGCGATTGCGGCAGGCACAGTGTCTCCTTGACTGGATCAGGGCCAAGGGCATCACGACACTGGCTCTTCGGGATGTGGTTAGGAGCGGTCCAAGTGCGCTTCGGACGAAGAGCGCGGCTGAGGAGGCGATCAGGATCCTGACGGGTCATAACTGGCTTGCTATCGCATCGGACCGTCCTCGGCACTGGCAGCTCCTGCCGGAGGACGATCTATGAGCTTCCCGCGGTTTGATCCTCATGCTTTTGCAACGCGGCCCCGACCTCTTGCGACAGTTGCGACAGTTGCGACAACGCTGGTCCCAAGCCCTGGATTGTCGCAAGAGTCGCAACTGTCGCAAGGCTGTAGCCCTGAAACAGAGACGAACCTGGACGAGCGCCTCGCTATGGCCCTCTACGAGGGTGGTATTCCGCTGATCTATGCCCCCGCCTTTGCGGTTCTGCAGATGAATTGCCCGGGGGGCGCCAGTTTCGCTTGCTGGGAGCAGGCTGTTGATGATGCAGGTCGCCTCCTGGACCAATGGGGGTTTCAGGCTGAGCGGTTGGGCTGGTCGGCGACCGACCTGATCGGGCCGGCGACATCATCCTTAGCCTGGGCTATTCATGGGCAGCGGGTTCTCAGCCTCTCAGCGTCTCGGGCGATCCTTAAGGACGGCCGCCAATACCGCCGGCAGAATTGAGCGTTGATTTGCGCGATTTTTGGCGTCGCTTGGAGAATGTCCGACCTTGCACATTGGCTGACCTACCCTGACAAAGGCTGCCTTGCAGCATCTGGCTCTTAATCAGCGGGTCCAAGGTTCGAATCCTTGCACACCCACCAATGTTCTCAAAGACTTAGCGATGAAATTCAGCCGCCTTGAAGGGCTGCTGAGGCGCTCACGTAACAGCTGACGTAACAGCGCACAAAATGCGGCGGCTCCTCCGCAGGGCCTTCGGTGGGTAGAGCATACCGGTCGTCCCTACCTGGATCTGCGGACGCTTCATAACATTCAGCCCCCGCTCAACCCTTGAAGGCGGAGGTGTGACCACCGGCCTGGGAATCGGCGCCGCGGAAACTGCAGGAGCGAACCTGTTTAGCGTCACCGCAGACGGGGGTAATACGCGCCGCATTGTGCAGCCCCTAACAGCGAGCGCCCAGCCAATGTGGCCTTCGCAAGTTCGCAGCCCAGAGCCGCTGCAATCCTCAGCCGGAGGATAACGAGGCTCTCATCCGGGCCGACACGCTTGATCAGGTCCTCCTTCGCATACTGACCTTTCCTCGAACAGGACCGGCAGGCCAGCCGCAGCCGGTTCGTCGGATAGCGCGAGAGGGGAATGACGGCGTCGTTCATTGGGCTCCGTGCGGCTTCTGTGCAGACAACGCACTGCCGCTGCTGCCGGGGAGCCGCTGTCCACAGGTAACGGACGCCTAACCATAACTTACAAGGTTAATCGTCTGCCCTGCAGCCTAACAGCGAGCGGCGCGTTCCTCCTCCGCACGAAGGAGGCGCGACCCATGCAGATCCTCGACCCGACGACTGGCTTGCGCATCACCATTGACCAGTCAACCGGGCGCAGCCGCACCTCCGCGCGCTCAGAAGCAAAAGTTCCAGCATTCCACAACAGTATTTTGCAAGATCATGTAAGGAATGGTTTAGAATTAAGAAGCAGAAACGGCGTCCTGAGATGGAGTTCAGGCAATGCCGTCGTCAATAAGAACAACTATCCTCTTTTCTGTCACTCTTATCGCCTACATCCCGATTGGGAAAGTGCCAGGTTCCCTGCCGGCCAGGAACCGAGACCTTGAGACATCCATGGCAGCCCGTGTCCTCATCGAGGACAGGGATACCTGAGCGCACCGCAAACCGCCTCGACTAACTCCGATCTGGAGCACCCGCGATGTCCCCTCCTGCTGTTCTTCTGGTCTCTGCTGACGCCTCCATCAGACGCGACGTGAGTGCTTGGTTCACGCGGTTTGGATACGAGATTACCGTCACCGCAGATCCCGCGGAGGCGCTCGCCGCCATCAGGAGTGGGCAGCGAATTGGTGTCTTGGTCGCCGATGTGGAGAGCGGTGGCTTGCTCCTCGCGAAAGAGGCGCGCGCGCTGCGCCCGTCACTGGGTGTCGTCTACACTTCCGTCGCGCCCCAAAGGGTCATTGAAGCCTTGAAGGTGGCGGGAGCGCCGATCATGCGGACGCCCTATGCGGCGCACCAGCTCGCCGGTGTCATCTCAGGGCTTGGGCGACAGACGCTTGCGGATCCACTCGCGGCATAGTGCCTTGTGGGGCAGCTTTGCGTGGGCCGTAGGGTTCGACCGGCCCAGAGCGCCCACTGTTGGTGGGAATGGGCGAGCAAGATCGTTGTCCTTCAGGAGGCGAAGGCCGTCACGGCTCTTCTTTGAGGCTACGGTCCTCCGCGGCTGGACATTGGAGCACGATAAATGAAGCGGGCTCTGCAACACTTTGCATCACGGCGCCAGCCGGCGTGGTGGAGGTCCCTGCACCTCGTCTTCAAGGCGCCCCATTGGCAAGGCAAGCGCTCGGCAATGAAATGGCTTGTTGCTGCAACCACAATCGTCTGTGTCACCACGTTGGGCGGTGTCGGTGTTCTCGTGCTGGGTGAGGCAGCCACAGAGCGCCCTGGTACGCCTGCGCCAACTCCGTCTCTCACATTGCACAAGCCTCCACTCTCTGAGGAGCGCTTGACGAGCGGCGCTCTCCGACCGGCAGCGGATATGGGACACGCCCCTGACGTGCACGTGCAGCCGATCTCTTCAATCGCCCCAGAGGCTGTGCTGCAGGATGTTCCGACCGGCAGCACCCGATCCCCTCTTCCTGCTCTGGAGCGGTCAGTCGCCGGTTCACTACAGGTGCCGGCAAGCGCCCCTCCGGCACTGCGCCAGCAGCGGGACGCTCCGCTCGGGAGCCCTGCAGCCAGTCAGGACAACCGGGTGAAGCTTGCCGCTTTGCCGCGGTCTGCGCCCCTTGAGCCAGCTGCAGGAGGACCTACTCGGACCGCAGCTCCCCAGCGAGCTCCGGTCCTTGGCGAGTGGCTGGTTGAGGCCGGCGCTGCGCGGATCGTCATCCGGCCGTGCGGAGCCAATCTATGCGGTTTGGTGAACTGGCCGAAAGAAGATGGCGAGCTCGGCACGCAAATGCTGCGTGATATGAAACCGACTGGGCCCGACCGCTGGGAGGGTACGATCTACGATCCCACCACCGGGCGGAGAGCCGCGGCCAACATCAACCTTGGAGCGGACAATTTGCTCCGCGTGGAAGGCTGCGTGGTCGACACCGATTGCCATGGTAGGGTTTGGTCACGAGTAACCAGCCAAGCTCGGCCTGCCGCTCGGCAGCGTTAGCGTTCCTGGTCTAGGTTGCTCGCCCTGAAATCCATACTCTGATCCCAGCTTCGTCTGCCGCTAATCGGCACAGGCGTGCACTTCGCTATATAGAAGCACACTATAGCGCTTTGGACGCCTGTGGTCCGGCAGGCTCGGCCCCGCTGTGCGGGTTTTGCGGGGTGGCTGCTCAGCGTCACAGAGCGCATGCCCTGACGCTGTTGTCGTAGACAACAACATGCAGGGGGAAGTGGGGTACAAGCTGCTGTCTACACCCCTGCGAAACCCGCAAACCCCGCAGCGCTAGATCGCAGGGGTGATCCGGAACCAATCCTGCCTCCTCTGGTTCAAACCTGGAGTGTTCAGGAGAACCCCAATGAAGAAATTAACCTCATCTGCGGCCCTCATTGCAGCGACGCTGATCCTTCCTCTATCGGCTCATGCCCAGGGGATTGTTGGCGGTGCGGCAGAGGGCTCGCGTCAGGGCGCAGAAGCGGCCGGCCCGGTCGGTGGCTTGGTCGGTGGTGTGGTGGGCGGAGTGACCGGTGGCATTGCCGGGCTGCTCGGCGTGGATCAGCGTCCGCGCTTCCGCGAGTACGTGGTCCGCGAGCAGGTACCTTCCTACCGCTACAGCGAGGAGGTTCGCGTTGGCACCGTGCTGCCCCAAAGCGGCGTTGTCTACCGTGAAGTGCCAGCCGAATATGGTGTCCAGGGGTACAGCTACACGATTGTGAATGACCGGCCGGTTCTCGTCGAGCCGCGCACCCGCAGGATCGTCCAAGTCATTGATTAGATCGCCGCAATTGCTGAGCCTCTCAAAGAGGTTCAGCAATTCGGCTTCTATTCCTTGTAGAGGCAGGCACAAAAGCCGAAGCTTGCGCAGTATAAGCTTGTTCGGCCTCGCAGCAGGC
>JADDQD010000061.1 GCA_016781555.1 Pseudomonadota bacterium
GACTTTCGGGCTCGTCGTGCCTGCAGGTAAGGGCAGCCGGTTCGAAAGCCATGTGCGCGCACTCCTGGTCGATCAGGAGGGACTTGCCCCGATCATGCTGCCGCTCCTCGAAGCGTGGCGGGCCACGCGCCTGCGTGCGGCAGAGCTTGGCCGACTGCTCGTTGCCAGCGCCCGCCGGAGCGAGGCATGTCAGATCCTCATGTCGGTGCCGGGCGTCGGCGCCGTGACCGCGACCTCGTTCGCGACAGCGATCGAGGATCCCGAGAACTTCCGCAGGTCACGATCGGTGGGCGCCTGGCTCGGGCTGACGACAAGGCGCTACCAATCAGGCGAGGTCGACTACGACGGCCACATCTCGCGACGTGGCGATACCCACCTGCGTGGGCTGCTCTATGAGGCTGCGACCGTCATCCTGACGCGGACCTCGGCCGAGAGTGCCCTTCGAACTTGGGGGCTGCGGCTGCGTGAGAAGACAGCTTCTGTAGCGGTAGCACTGCCTTCTGGTTGCCGACCGCGAGCAAAACGTCCCATCTGAATCAGCTACCGGCAAGCTGTCTGTAGTAGCATCTTTGGTCTTGAGCCTCAGGGCGGCCTCAAGTTTCATATCGGGATCGGCCCAGACCACGCCTATTTTCGGCCAAATAGAATAACCGTGACAGCGGATTAAGTCCCATTGTATGCCGTATGCAAAAATGACTTGCACGATGGACGCGTTTGGTCAATGCTGGTGAGTGGCAGGGCTCTGTAGCTTTGCGCAGTAATGAGACACCCAAAAAATCTGAGAATGACAGAGGTTGCTGTTACAGCTCGAAGCTAGAGGGGAGAATGATGGCGCTTTTTGAAAGACATGCGATCGCGGTAGCCGTGGCGTCTATGATGCTGGCGGCGCCCGCCCAGTCGGAAGAAAAAATCCGGCTTCGTGTCATGGGGATGCCGCTTGCGACTGGGCACATTCAGAAAAGTAAGGAGCAACCGTTCTTCGAGAGCCTCGCTCAGAAAACCGGATTGCCGTTCGACGTTGACTATAAGCCACTCGACTCCAGCGGAATCAAAGAATTTGAGCAACTACGGGTAATGCGTTCCGGCTTATTCGATATTGTTGCGCTGCGGCTGGCTCAGGTGTCCCGCGACGAGCCTACGATTCTCGGCCTAGATCTCGTCGGTCTCAACTCCGACTACGAGACCGCCAGGAAAGTTGTCGACGCCTATAAGGACACGGTCGACGAACGCCTTCAAAAGCAATTTAACACCAAACTGCTCGGTGTATGGCCGTTTGGCCCACAAATTATTTTTTGCAAAGCGCCGGTCAAAAGCCTCGCTGATTTGAAGGGCCTGAAGGTTCGCATTCTGGATGGCGTAATGGCGAAATTTATGGAGCGCATCGGCGCCACGCCCGTGACGTTGGCTTTCTCAGAAGTTTCGCAGGGCCTTTCGCTTGGTACCATTGACTGCGCGGTGACGGGTCCGAGTTCTGCAAATTCCGCAGGGTGGCCGGAGAGTGTGACCCACGCTTATCCACTCGGTTTACAAGTCGCCGTTCAGGGGTACGGCGTAAATCTCAACACGTGGAAGAAAATGTCTCCGGAGCAGCGCTCGGGGCTAGAAAAGGCCATTACAGAGCACATCGACGGGATCTGGGCCTATTCAAAGGAGCTTTGGGACGATGCCATGCGCTGCAACGCCGGACAGGAGCCTTGCACGACTGGAAGGAAGTACAGCCTAAAGACAAGCGATGTTCAGCCGCAGGACCGGGAACTGCTTAAAGAGGCAGTTCGCGAGATTTCCTTTCCGTCCTGGAAAGAGTCTTGCGATAAAGTTGTCGCAGGCTGTTCTGATGTATGGCGTCAGAAGGTCGGTCCCCTCATTAGCATGAAGTGATACGCCAACACTGGGTCATGTCTTGGCCCCGGAGCATGCTCCGGGGCCACCGTGAAGGGGGCAGAATGAAACATTTGGAAGTCGTCGGATCGGCTGCATTCGGCATTGTATTCATAGGCTTGTCTATCGCTGTCACAGTAGAGACATTGTCGCGGAAACTCTTCAATATTTCACTGCAAGGCGTAGACGAGTTAGGAGGTTATTGTCTTGCGATTGGCGGCGCACTCGCGTTTACAATTGCAATTAGCGCGCGTGCTCACATTCGTATCGACATCGTCTATGACTTGATGCCGCGGGGGGTGCGAGTGGCTCTCAACATCCTGTCGGTAGCTACGCTAGCGATCAGCGCGGTCGTACTTTTGTGGATGGCCTGGACCTCATTCGCAGACTCTCTTGCGTTCGGGTCTACAGCCCAGACGCCTTGGGCGACGCCGCTCCAGTACCCCCAAGCACTATGGGTGGCCGCTCTCGGTGCATTCACCATAGTGAGTGTCGTTCAACTTGGTCAAGTCGGCTTCTATGCCATGACAGGGCGGCTGAAAGAGATTGACAGCGAATTTTCGCCGCGTGGCGCTAAAGAGGAGCTCAAAGAAGAGCTGGAGGACATCAAACATCGAGGCGCAACCGCATTGGATGTCGAGAGGGGGGCTGTATTATGAGTGGGGTCGCCGCCGGCCTTATCGGCTTCGTTGCTATGGTGGTGCTAATGCTTGTTAGCCTTCCAATAGCGTCCGTTATGCTTCTACTTGGACTCGTAGGAGGGATGCTAGCGTTCAGCGACGCATTCCTGAATTCAGGTGCCTCAGTCCTGTGGGGTACAATGAGTGAGAATAATCTCACGGCTATTCCGCTTTTCGTGCTCCTTGGAGAACTTCTTCTCCGTAGTGGCATGGCCGATCGCATGTACGTGGCTTTTGCGGTGTGGATGGGTCGACTGCCAGGAGGGCTGCTCCACACGAATATCGGCTGCTGCGCCCTGTTCGCCGCCACATCAGGCTCATCGGTCGCAACCGCGGCTACGATCGGGACCGTGGCCCTGCCATCGCTGCGGAGGCAGGGCTATCCCATGCCGGCAGCTTTGGGAAGCCTCGCAGCCGGGGGAACGCTGGGGATTATGATACCACCCAGCGTCAACATGATCATCTATGGCTCCATGACGAACACCTCGATCGGAAAGCTGTTCATCGCGGGGCTCGTTCCTGGGCTGACGTTGGCAGGCCTCTTCATGGTCTGGATCTATGTTTCGAGCAGAGCGGCCGGTCATGCAACGTCGCAGATCCAGCTGTCCTGGTCGGACCGGATCCGTGCCTCCAGGCCCCTCATCGAACCGATGACGATCTTCACTACCGTGATTGGGAGCCTCTATCTCGGGATTGCGACCGCGACTGAGTCCGCCGCCATAGGAGTTATGGTGGCACTCGCGTTCATCATCGGTCAGAGGAAACTCTCATGGAGCTTGCTACAAGCTTGCTTCTCTGCGAGTGCGCGGACGACAGGAATGGTCCTGCTGATCGTTGCCGCTGCCTTCATGTTGAACCTAGCGCTGTCTCTGAGCGGCACAGGAGAGGCATTGACACGGTGGATTACAAGCTTTGGCCTGTCGAACTTCGCTCTTCTGCTTTCGCTTATTGTCTTTTACCTTCTACTGGGAATGTTCATGGACACTCTGTCCATGATGGTGGCGACGATCCCTCTTGTGTTCCCCGTAATTACAGCGAACCAAATTGATCCAATCTGGTTCGGTGTGTTCATTGTCCTAATGTGCGAGCTCGGCCTAATCACACCACCCGTCGGAATGAACTTGTTTGTTGTCCAGGGTGTTCGCCCGGATGATGGCAAAATCCAAGACGTCATCCGCGGCGTAATCCCTTACGCAGCGATCATGCTTCTCTTTGCGCTGATCCTTATCCTGTTTCCAGCAGTGGCAACGTGGCTGCCCGAAATGATGCGGGGCGCCTGATGTGGGGCATTTACAGCCGTGACGTACCAGGCTTCGAGCAGCCACACAGGACTGGACCAGTCCGACTGAGGTCATTGCGGTCAGCGCTCTGGCTACAGGGTTCGGTGGCTTGAGGAGGTGGAACTCTATATTAGCGCCGGCCAAGATAGTGAGTGCCGTCCAATCCTGGGGGAGAGTTCTCCACCAGGATTGGACGCTAGCGGCGATTCGGTTCCACCCGGAACTGCTCGCGCACTGACTTCGGGAGTGGAGTTCGCTCCTGGAACGGTGATGTCCTGCGAAGCCATTGCAGCAACTTGAGGCATTCGCCTAAGTAGCCTGTGTTATCGGGGCATGCATGTATAGTGCGGACAGCACCAGTGGTATACCGCAATCATGTTGAGAAGATCTGGAGATTACCCTCTGGACCAGTGGTAGAGGTTGAACCACAAGTGAAGGATGCTTTTTGGCTGGCGCTTCTCCTCAAAATGAGCATCAGCGCAGCCGTCGTCATCGTTGTATCGATTATTGTAGAACGTGCGCGACCGATCCTTGGCGCCATGATCATGACACTGCCAATTGCTTCAGGGCCCAATTTCGCCTATCTAGCCTTCGAGCACGGCCCGAGTTTCTTACAAGCGAGTGCGCTAGCGGGTCTCCCAGCAAACGCGGCTACTGCACTTTTCATCATTATTTATGCGACGCTCGCTCAACGCGCGGGTTTGGCGTTCAGCCTTGGTGCCGCCGCCGTCGGTTGGGGCACCGGCGTTTTCCTCCTCAGTCACTCTGTCTGGACTCTTACAGGCGCACTCGCCCTGAACATAGTAGTTTATACAGGATCTATCCTGTTTGGGAAAAGACTTGCGGCATGTAAGATTCAAAAAAGTACCCGATTCGAAGCAACGGATGTTGCGGTGCGAGCAGGTACAGTTGCGATTTTGGTCGCCATTGTTCTGGTGACGGGCCAGCTTGCTGGCCCTGGTGCGGCTGGCTTCGCGGCGCTTGCTCCAATTGTCCTAACTAGCCTCGCCTTGATTCTTCACCGCCGGATCGGAGGACCAGGGATGGCAGCGGTAATGATTCAACGATTGCCAGGTCTAATGGGCTTCGCCGCAGCTCTAACGGTACTGTACTTGGCGGCAGAGGCACTCGGGTCAGCCGCTGCCCTTATGCTTGCTCTAGTTTCCAGCATCGTGTGGAATGGCTCCATTGTCTTAATGCAATGGCCCCGAAAGCGGAATCCACGCCGGAGCTGTTGAACACGTACGCCTTCAACACTATGTTGCAAATAATGGTGATGCCGAAAGTAGAACGCCTTCTGCAAATGGATGTGAGGAAGCAAGGCATGTGACGGGGTGGGCCCGCTGAGCGCGAGCCGTGCTTCTGTTCGTTATTAACGCGCCGGTCGTCACATGAGGCGGGTTGTGCCTGGTGCCCCATGGACGTGGTCGATATCGACTGCCGACAGAGCAACTAGCTCGCATAGACGCTCCAGGGCTGGTCAGATCAGACTGGCGCCGCTGTGGCCGGCGTCGACAAACAGCACATCATCGGGGACGGGAACGAT
>JADDQD010000140.1 GCA_016781555.1 Pseudomonadota bacterium
AACAACAAACTACCGTTAAGGAGAAAATCTACTAGTTGGTCCGCTGCGAGAATCCGAAGTACATCATCCAGTGCGCCTGCAGAAACTCGTCGTCGCTCAGCGGTCGTGCCTTGTTGCGTCCCAGCTGGTGATACACCTCCTTCCACGCCTCGTTGGTGGCATCGCGCAGGCTCTTGCGACTGGCCGGATCCAGCTCGTGATCTTCGTAGAGCGTGATGAGGTAGATCAAACGGTTTTTCAACAACTCAAGGGCGGAGAGCTGTTTGCCCCGATTATTCATCGTCTCGAAGGCGACGAAGACGTCGAACTCGTCCCTGATGACGTACTCGTTGAACAAAAAACGCTGCGTAAGCTTCTTGTAGATGCCTTCCAGCCCGGCCTGTCCCTCCTGCGTGTGGAGCTCGTCGAGTTGCTCAGAAAAGTAGCGCAGGGCGTTCCCCAGATTGAGCGTGTAGAACGTTTCCTGCACGGCCCCACCGCCCGGTTCGCCGAGGATCCTGTGGCTGAGGTAGTCGTGGCTTGGGTTGTCGATCGTGTAGCCGAACTTGTAGTTACGGAAGTGGTCGCCCCTGGGCTTGGTCTTGAACAGGAACCTGTCCTGCACATCCACGACGCTCAGGCTTCCAGAGACGTAGAGGTCGGTATCTGCCTCCCCCTTGTTCTCTGGTAGCGTCCGTGTGAGATCGACGAACGCCTGCAGGAAGACGACGAACGTGGTTAACCGCTGCTGCCCATCCACGATATGGTAGAGCTTGTAAGAGTGATCCTCGACCAACCAGTATTCCTTGTCGCTCTCCTGAATCTCCGCCGAGGAGATCTCCTTGAGCGTGAGCACCCCCGCGTAGTGCGAGCGGCCGTCGGGGAGGTTCAGGAGGTCTTCCCAGAATTGTTTGAGCTGCTCCGGCTGCCACGCGTAGCCACGTTGGTAGTCGGGGACCCTGAACAGTTTCTCCTTGAAGAGGCTGTCAAGGCTCTTCGGTGCTTCCACTAGTCGACCCTCCGTTCGCGCATGTCCTTTCCGACCAACCTTAGTGACCCGACGCCTGCCGCCCCGGACGCCGAGGCGCCCTCGAACGGGCCTCTCACTCAACCCCCTGCCACCACCATGCCGAGCGTTCCGGTGCCCCCTTCGTCGCCCTAGAACGTCGGTGCAACGGAGACCGCTCGACCGCAGTGACTGCCGCTAGGAATACCTGCATTAATCTCCCCGAAACGGACGCGAACGCGTAGACTTGCCTTCCTCACCGATAAGGCTTCTCGAATGGTCTCTTTCCGCCCTGGCGCCTTGGCAAAGACCGATGGTTGTCCTCGCAACTCCCCCCTTAAAGCTCACATTCGCAGATCATCGAGGAACTCCGAGGGCGAGTCGCCACTCGTTACAAGCAGGTAGTCTCTCGCGCGGGTACAGGCGACGTAGAGCAGGTGGCGCTCCGTATCGTAGACCTCGGCCAGGTCCGCGTCGTCGGCCACCGTCTCGATCCGTTCTTGCGAAGGGATAACCTCATCGTCACATGCCATCACGACGACGGCGCGAAACTACAGCCCCTTCGCTAGGTGCATTGTGCTAACCGAAACGTGCCCGCCCGTAGGCTCGACGTTCTCGTCGAGCACCTTGAACCGGAGACCGGCGTCCTCGACCGCCGCACGGGCCCGTGCCAGCTCGGCCGGAGAACGAACAAAGACCCCCATCTCGTGTGGCACGACGCCTTCGCCGCTCCGGCCCGATAGCCACATGCTGACCGCTTCTCTTTCTTCTTCGATGTCGTCCAGGACGCGAATGAGGGGTGTCGGTCCATTGAAGACAGAAACCGTACCGGCCCGTTCCTCCCTGATGCCGTCCACGTCGGAAATCTCGGGTCCCAACAGCCGGTCGGCCTGCGTCCGGATCTGGTGTGAGGTTCGGTAGTTGACCCGCAGGGTGCGGGAACGGCCGCGGACGTCGACGCCGAGCGCCTTCCAGGAGAAGGGCTGCTGGAAGATTCTCTGGCCGAGGTCGCCCGCGAAAAAAGGCTGTTGGGTTGGTTGCCGCCGAGCGCGGACAGAAAACTCAGCTGGGCCACGCTGGCGTCCTGCGCCTCGTCCACCACCACGAAATCCAACGGCGGGTATTTGCTGTTCGCAAGACGCACTGCCAGCCGACCGAACATGTCGGCCTTGGTCACGAGGCTACGGTTTTTCAGTCCGGACCGGACCCTATCGAAGATCGACCAAAGCACGCGCCGCTGCTGTTCCGGCAGGCGGGTCTTTCGCCCCAGGCGTCTAACGTCGCGGTACTCTTCCCAGCTGCCCAGCTGCCAGGCGTCCACGACCTGCTCCCACTCGGTCAGCAGAAAGTGCTGGCTGAATCCGTGGCCTTCGACGTCATCGGCGCATTCTTCGAGGAGCTGACGCACCACTCCTCGGGAAGCCAACTCGAGCTTCCCGAAGTTCGATTCGTAGAGTCGGCGACCGATCGCATCCATGGAAGAGACTTCCAGCTGTTCGCCGAGGCGTGGCTCGTTGCTGATGAGTCGCCTCAGCTTGGTTTGCAACGAGTTCGCCAGGGCGTCGGAGAAGGTCGTGAGCAACACCCGGGCATCGGGGTTGGCGCGGGTGAGATACGCGGCCCGGTGCAGGGCGACGACGGTCTTGCCCGTGCCCGCCGACCCCGAAACCCGTGCCGGGCCGCCAAACTCCTTCTCGACCAGTTGCCGCTGCTCTGGATGGAGAAAGATGGTCCATTTCTCCCAGGGGAACTCCAGGGCGCGCTCAAGCTCCTCGACGTCGTTCATTACCCGGAACCGGCGCTGCGCGTCCGGGTGCTCGAAGGGATCTTTGACCGTCCCCGCGGGCTGCGCGACGTGTGGCGTCCCGCCGGTGGCGAGTTCCAGCAGGGCCTCGGCCGCCTCGCCCGGCAGGTGGTCGGCCAGCTCCAGCACGGTGTCCTCGTCGGCACGGCGCACGTCCTCCAACCATTCGACCGGCACGCCGTAGCCCAGCAGCTCGTCCTCGGGGATGTCGGCGAACAGGAGCGGCTTCGGCGGCGCTTCCTGCTCTGCCTCCACGTACCTGGGCACGGTGATCTCCCGCACCGTTTCGCGAACCTCGACCAGCTGTGCCGCGCCGGTCGCCGGGTGCGTCTCCAGCTTGCGCCGCTCGGCCCACCTGTAGGCGTCGTCGTGGTGATCGACGTAGCACAGCAACAGACTCGCCGCCGTGCGGTGGACGATCAGCCGCACGTCGCGGCTCACGCGAACTGACCAAAAGTTGGGGTCCCTTGCCCTGTCCAGCTTGTGGAATTGCAGCCCCGGTTGGGCCGGGTCCATCTGCAGGTCGAAGGCCGTGGTCTTGGCAGCCTTCTGCTCGTCGCCGGCAAGTTTGGTGAGGCTGTCGGTGAAGGTGTCGGCGATGCGGAAGTCCATCACGTCACCTCGGATCTAGCTCATCAGTCGAGACCAGCGCCAGCTTCGTCAGCCGGGCACGGATCGCAGAAGGTTGCCGCTCCAATTGCTGGGTCATGCGCGCACCCGTCCGGCCCTGCTCGTGCATCGCCGACAACTGCGCATCCTCCTCATCGGTCCATCGCTCGTAAGCACGAGGGTATCGGCGCTTGATGTCCGTCATCCGCTCCTGATAGTCGGATTGCGCCTCGTTGAGAAGCAAGGCCTCCTTCGCAGCGTCGAAGATGTCGAGATAGCTGATGTCCGCATGACCGTCAACGATATGGCCGTAATTGTGCCCCTCCGCGATGAGACTCAGCACAATGACGCTCTTCTCGCTCAGTCGCTGCAACCCTGCCATCGTTAATCCACCCTGAAGACCTTCATCACCTCATCACCTAGGTGGTTGATGACCTTTACGGCGATGCGTCCGGACTCGGGCTTGTCGAAGGGGCGCGACGTGTCGCTGTTGAGCGTGTCCCAAGCTTCCTTGTTGATCTCGGCGTTGAGGGTGGTCCTGAGGGCCTTGTACGGGTCGCTCGCGCCGAGAAAATAGGCGTGACGGACGAAGAAGCTCTCCTCGTTGTAGTCGGTGTCGATGAACCAGCAGGCTATGCCCTCTGCCCCGTCGCTGCGGACCTCGCCGGTGTTGGGGTGGAACACGTCCACGCCGTTGACCTTGACCTGGATCTGTCCGTCCTGTGCGTCGAGGATGTCGATGTCCGGCTCGCCGAAGATCACGAACAGGTTGCCCTTGCCGGTGTTCTTGAGGTCGTCAGCCATGTGCAGGTCGGCGTTCATGCGTGCCTTGAGCACGGGAATGCGGCCGAGCTTGCGGAACTCGGAGGCGTGAGCATCGTAGTTGAAGGCGCAGGTGATGAGCACGTCGAAGTCGGCGTCAGCTGCCTCACGCGCGGCGGCGACAAGGTCCGGGCGGGAGACGGTGCCAAACTCTGGGCCGACGAATATGCCGGCGCGCTTCTCCGCGCCGGACTCCTCGTCGCCCTCCGTGTAACGCCCTTCTGCGCTGACCAGCTCTCCCGGCCAGGGCGTGATGGAGGAGAACGCGATCCTGTCCTCCTTGTGCGCCTGCTGCACCCCCGCGGTTTTGAGGTTTTCGAGGATCATCTGGGCAAAGTCCTGCTGCTCACCGTATCCGTCTTTGGATTCCGCGAGGCTGTCGATTAGTTCGTCGTTCTCGTCCACGCCCAGCACGCGGTGCGGCGAGAGGCTTTCGACCGTGAACGGCCCGGCGACGCGGACCTTCTTGTTGTCCACGTAGGGCTTATCGTACAGGTACTCGTGGTCGGCCTTGACGGCGATGGAGGCGTCGATCTCCTTCTGCCGGGCGATGCGCTGCTCCCACCACTGCGCGTGCAACGTCCTCGCCTCCTCGGGCCAGTAGCCGGAGGCTTTGCGCGGTATTTCCCACTCCTCCCACGACTCGCCGAGGGCCGCGTTGAGTTGCTCGCGCAGGGGTTCAAGCGTCTCCTGGAATCCTTCCCAGATGACGTCTATCTCCGCGTTGTCGGCTATGGACTTGAGCGTGATATGCGGGACGCGCTCGTAGACGAAGCCCTGACGAACATCGCCACGGGTAGGCGCTTCCGGAGCCTCGGCGCGGGCCCTGTCGGCCTCCCTGAGCTGTCCCTCGCGGCTGTCAGCGAGCAGATAGTACGGGTAGCGTGCGCCCATGAGGCGGGCACGAGCCAATGCCAGAGCGACGCGAGATGTATCCATCGTGATCCAGCGACGGCCCCATTGCTCCGCGACGTAGGCAGTTGTGCCTGAGCCACAGGTCGGGTCGAGGATAAGGTCGCCAGGATCAGTGGTCATGAGAATGCAGCGTTGTATTGCAGCAT
>JADDQD010000136.1 GCA_016781555.1 Pseudomonadota bacterium
TCGGCTCCCCTTGGGGGACCTTCCCTGGTACGGGGGGCTCACCGCAAGCGGCCGCCCGGCTCCAGACGGCGGGCCGGCGCGCGCCTGTCCCTCCCCCAGAAGAATACGTAGAAGCCCTGCATCGCGCAGGAGAACGCCGCAGCGCTCTCGTCGAAGCCCTCCGGCCGGGCGGTCTGCAGATCCAGCGTTTTGGCCGGAACCCACCAACCGTCGCCCATGAAGTCCGGCTCTTTGCTCCCCTCGACGATCGCACAGCAGAGCTCGACCCGGGTCCGGTGCCGAAAGATCGCGTACCGTCCGTGCTGGCGAGGCTGCGTCATGAGCGGCGGGGCGATTCTTCGACATTCCGCTGCGTCACGGCTTAATGAACCCGGCTTCTCTCCTCAAGCACGGCAGCGGATTAGTTCGATCGGTCTAGGTGCACAGTCGCGGTTACCGTCAAGCTCGGTGCGGTGCTATCAATCAATCGGGGCCGGCGTGCGCCATCCCCGCTCCTGTCGCACTCGAGGTATGGCGGATGGCCGGTTCGCTCGACTACCGCCTCTACCTTCTCAACGGCGAGGGCCGGATCGTCCGGGCCGAGGTGGTCGAGTGCGCCTCCGAGGCGGAGGCCGTGGAGGTGGCCCGCGACCGGGCCAGGAGGGGCCCCTACTCGACCGAACTGTGGTTTCGCTCGCGCCGGATCGGCTACTACCCGCGGGGAGGCCGGCCGCCGACCAGCAGGTCGTCCGATGCGTCCAGGTCCTAGAGGGCTTCGAGGGCCGCACCCGTGCCGCGGGCGGGACGGATGGCGGCGCTCTCCAGGGACCGGCGCACGAACGCTCCTTCGTGGACGGCGTCGAGCAGGATGCGCGACACGAAGGTTCCGCGTTGCGGGCGGATCTCGACCGGGCCGTCCTCCGCCAGGCGGGCGAGGGCTTCGCTGATCGGAGTCCGCGAGATGCCCCATAGATCGCAGAGCTCCTCCTTGCGAAGAAGGGCGCCGGGGGACACGCGGACATCCACGATGGCATCGCGCAGCGCTTCGTAGACCTGCTGGGACAGCGGAGCGCCGCGGAGGAAAGATGCCTGCAGGGCATCTCGCAAGCTTCGATCGCCCACTGCCATCCCCAACCCCGTTCGTTCTTCGCCGGCAGGCGTTCGGTCTGCTGCACGCTCTTGACGAGCCCTTGTGCTCGGCTAACGTGCTAGCACGTCTAGCATGAAGAAAAAGCGGCCTTATGGAGCAAATGCACCAACTCTGAACCTGCCCTGATGGGGCCTGCCCCGGCACAATAGGGCATGGCCCAGGAACACGTCATCTATGCCTTGGTTCGGAAGTACGCCGAGCTTGCGGGGCAGCTTAAAAAGCTCAATGCCGAGACAGCGGAGCTAGCCGCGCAACTGGAGCACGTCCGCGCCACCATCCTGATCTTCCAGCCGGGCTACCGCGTCAAGTCTATTGCTCCAAAGCGGCCCAAGGCCAAGAGCAGCTATGGAACCAAGGGCAAGCTGATAAGGCTGGTTCTGGAGGCTCTACGGGACGCAAGGGAGCCCGTCAGCGCCCGTGAGATAGCCGAGAGGGTGTTGACCGCCAGAGGTGTTCTAGAGCCGGATCAGGAGCGGGTGAAGCTGACGATTCGAGCCGTCAATGTGTCACTGAGGAGTTTGGAGCGGCGGTCGGTGGTGGCGAGCCCTGATAAGGGACCGAAGCAGTTCAATCTATGGGAGCTGGCGCGGTGAGAGCCAAGCCCCGGCGAATGCGACGCGGTGAAGGGATGGAATCTGCCCAGCTAAGGCGTGTCGTCTGGCTTGTCCGAGGGATGGTCAGCGGTTTCTCGGGGGCGATTGTCGCCGTGGAACAAGCGCACGGTCCAGCTAAGATCCTGGGGCTTTCCAGTAAAAATAGCGGTAACAATCGCGGCAACAGAGGCGGTGCAAAGAAAGAATGCGACACCCTGCCAGAAGCCGCTGTGAATAATTACCATCGAAGAACAGATCAACAAGACGCAACAGATCACTCCAGCAGTTATGGCTCCAATTGCATATCGTCGGGTATCCTGCTTCACAGATGAAGAGGTGGCACTCACAATCTCTGAAGCGAGGTCTGGACTATGCTGGGCAAGCCGCTCCAAGGCCGACAGATTTGTCGGGTGTATGTTTAACGTATCAATTTTAAACTGAGCCGTGAGGTTGCCCGGAGCCGAGCCAAATCGGGCAGGCCCCTCTACTGGTGCGGGCAAATTCTTGCGGTATGGGTCCTCTTCAGATCCCACGTCACTTTCTGCCATCCTCGATCATCCGAGCGATAGTTCCGTTTGAATTAATTACCTTGGTCAGCGCCCGCTCAAACTCCTGCGCTTTCTCGCTTTCTGTTCGGCGAAGCGTGTTCAGCGCCCGCCAAAGGGCTCTCATAGAGACTACCTCAATTGCACCCACGCGAGCGAGGTCCGGCGTTGTGATGGTCATCCTCGCTCGTGATGGCTCTGAAGAGGACGGAGCAGCCTCCTCCTCCAGGTTCAGGTCGTCATCGGACTGTAACATTTTTCTCGCCATGGCAGCCATCATAGCTACGTTTCGCGTCGCTGATGCGGCAATCACCATATTAACCTAAATGCGAAACTGGCAAGGGCGACCATAGGTCCGACGTAATCAGCGTTAATCAGCGCCTCCTTTGCCAATAGCCCTTCCAAGCTCGGCTAATCGGGGAAGCAAGGGATAGCCCAAGGGTCCGCACGAAGGCCGCGCCGTTCGATAGGCGACGGTGATCTTCCTTCCAGGCCGCCTCGTTGGCGTACTGGTGCAGGTAGCGCGGGCTAACGTGGTGGTGCTGGCCGCCGATCATGCGGCGCAGGCGGGCAAAGTAGCTCTCAACGGCGTTCGTATTGCAGCCGTCATCCGAGTAGGCTTCCGAGTGGTTGATCCGGCCCGCCTCTGGGAAGTGGCCGTGAAGCTCATCCCAATGTAAGGCGTCGTCGGCATAGACCTTGGACCCGGCATCAACGTGCGCCTTGGCGAGGGCCACGCCCTCAGCCTCCCGCTTCACCACGAAGGTCAGTGTGCGCCCGCCCCGCTCCCGGAGCGCCACCACGACGCGGCGATTGGGGGATTGGTTCTGAGCCAAGCGACGGTCTTTCCGGTCCTCCTTACGGTTCTCAGGGCGAACGACGCCGCCCACATAGCAGCCGTCGATCTCAACCTCGCCTGCGAGCTTGAGGCCTTTGAACTCGTTGCCCAGAGCCTCCCGGAGCTTGTGCGCCAGGACGAAGGCCGTCTTGTACTGGACCGACAGGTCGCGGGAGAGTTGGAGGGCGGAGAGGCCCTTAACGGCGTTGACGAAGATCGCGATGGCGCCGAGCAGGTCCGTAAAGGCCAGCTTGCGGGAGGCAAAGATCGTCCCGCTCGTCACCGAGAACTGATGATGGCAGGCCACGCACTTGAAGCGCCGGCGGGTGGTGATGCTGTAGGCTTCACAGCACCCGCAATGAGGGCACACGGGCTTGCCGTTCGTCTCAGGCCAGCGAAGCTGACAGAACGTCTCGTAAGCCTTGTCCTCGCCTGCCTGATAGATCGCCTTTAGGGAGAGCGTCCGGGCCTTGGCGGAGAGGAGGAAGTGGGTGGCCATTGCCATCATTTCCGATGCGTATGCATCTTATATGGTGGCATAGCCGTGTCATTGTCAATGGCTTTTGCATCGCATATGATGGTATTTAGCTACGGAGATGATGCATTATGGCCGACACGGAAGAGGCTTGGGACGCGAAGGTCAAGGGGCTCCTGAAAGCGGAGTTGAAACGCAAGGGCGTGACCTACGGCCAGCTTGTTGAGAAGCTGGCAGCCATCGGCATCAAAGAAACAGAACCGAACATCCGCAACAAGTTGGCGCGAGGGAAATTTACGGCCGTGTTCTTGGTGCAGGTACTGAGCGCAATTGGGACAAGAGAACTGAGATTTGACTAAACTCTAGATGCGCTAAGAACCGCGAACTTCATCGGCTGTTTCAGCCTTTCAAGATTATTCGCAATCAGTCTAAAGGTTTTATAGTCGTGGACTAGATCACTGTTTGGGAAACGATCCTGACGAAATGACCATCCATCGCTTTTGAACTTCTCCGGATCTATGGTACTAAGTTCAGGCTCCAGTCGGAAATAGGGTGACACAACTCTCGTTAGGATAGACAGAAGCTCTCTATAGTGCCGATACTGGTGCCTCCAACGCTCAAAATCTATCTCCATGTGAGGCTGGAGCGAAGGAGCCGAAAGAGCATCATCTACCGCGCTTATCTCTGCGAGGAGCCGATCCATTTCGGCCTCAACCTGCTTGGCTCGAAACACATCGTGCGTTCTGTCATGCAAAAGCCGATGGTTTTCCCGCGCATCAGCAATTGCGGCGTCTATGTCAGAGAGACGGCGTTCGAACGCCTCCCTAACTTCGTCAATGCGTGCCTCTAGTCCGGCCAAACGATCAACTGGTTGAAACCCCGAAAGGACGCCAGTCGGCTTTGGCCGCAAACTCTCCTCGATTGCCGTAAGACGCCCTGTCAGCAACTCAATTTGCGAACGAAGGCTGTCTATGCTGCTACTTCTAGGCTGTTCCGCCGACACAAAGGACTTACCTAGATTACCAATGCTCTCCTTAAGAGCATTGAGCTGGCCAGGGACGGTCGGCAACCAGTCCGGCAGGTCTGCGGCTCGGGGTTCTGCGGATGACTGTGGCCGTTGAGCCGTGCGTCCATGGCGCCGATCTCGCACCAGCAAGGCTACGTACCACACAGCCGAGATCAGGAGTGCGAGAACGCAAGCGCTCACAAATCCGGCAACGCCCGCGAATACCCAGCCCGCCCAACCATAATCGGCAATCCAACTAAAGAGGCTGTTTAGCGCCCCCCCGATCACGCCAGAGCCCCCAAGAAAGCCGGCAAGAAACGGCTTCCCGTCCTCCCAAACGGCCTTGATGAAAGACCACCATGCTTCTGTGGTCTTGACGCTTGTGTCGGTTGAGCGAAGCAGGTCGCGAGGCTTGGGGTCCATCCCCAATTCTTAGCGCGACACGCTGCTGGTTGTGGAGTCATCACCGGCTAGTCTCCTCGACTAACCGGCCCGCTGGGCTCACGCACCCTTGGTGCATTTGCTCCATAAGACCGAGAAAAAGCCGCAAACGGCTTCGGCTCAAGGGCCGCTCGGTCAGGGATGGAAACTTCGATGCGCGTTCCCCGACAGCAATGCCTGTCCTGGAGCACCCTCGACGCTGATCGAGGAAGCCATTCCCTGCGATCGCCCGCGGCCCGTGCATCCCCGAAGAGGCGCACGGACGTGCTCCACCAGAACGCTTCCTGCGATCCACCATCAACCTCTGGGAAGACGGGGAAGGAATGACCACGTTCAACGGTCTCGGCTTGCATCTGGGCAACCTCTCGCGGCTGTCCGATGCTAAGACCCGCTCGATCAGCCCTGAGAACTTCACGGGCGAGCCCGGCAAGGGCGGAGCGGCTACGGAAGGGACAGGTGCGCGGCCCGGTCGT